>JAOXSH010000004.1 GCA_025800145.1 Cohaesibacter sp. | reverse complement strand
CGAGGATGATGGATCATCCATCCATCGCGATCACCGGGCTGGAGCAACAACTTGGCTCCAGCTATTCCGCCAAGACTATTCTTTGGCTGACCCAAAAATATCCGCAAAATCGCTTTGTTTGGCTCATGGGAGCCGATAATTTGGCCAATTTTCACCATTGGCGGCAATGGAAGCGCATTTTTGCCACTTTACCCATTGCAATCATTGACCGTCCGGGTTACAGCCTGTCGCCTCTTTCTTCCAGAGCGGCCCAAACCTATCAGGCTTGGCGCTTGCCGGAAAAAGAGGCAAAAAGTCTGTCTGCCAATCGCGGCCCTTGCTGGACATATCTGCATGGACCAAAATCCGATCTGTCTTCAACACGTCTTCGCTCACAAAAAGGCGCAAAGTAAGAGACTGGCAACAGCCTTGAAAATGTCACATAGAATGACTTAGGCTATATGAGTCGAACAATGAGATTCGACGGATCATTCTTTGCATTGCCAATATTGTCTTTGAAGCAGAGCAAAGCGGGAAGAGATCTATTTTTGGAAAATGAGGTGCATTCTGTCCACCGCAACACAACTGGAGACCATGCCCGACGGCCTTTCTCCCCAAGCCCCCGCCAAGGATCGGATGGATCCCGAGCAGGCGCTGACCCTGATCCTGTCAAGCCTGGACGATTCCAAGGCTGAAGACACCCTGTCCATTGATCTGCGTGGCAAATCATCCCTTGCCGATTTCATGATCATCACCTCTGGCCGCTCACACCGCCACGTAGGTGCGGTCTCTGATCGTCTGCTGCGTGATCTCAAAGACAATGGCTTTGGCAATGCCCATGTTGAAGGCCTGCCAAATTGCGATTGGGTGCTGATTGATACAGGTGATCATATTGTGCATATTTTCCGCCCTGAAGTGCGTGAATTTTATAACATCGAAAAAATGTGGTCCGCTGAAAGTCAGGACGATTGACCCGCAATTGTGGCTGATATGTCATGAAACTGATCCTTGCTGCCGTTGGCCGCCAAAAGGCAGGCCCGGAGACAGACCTGCTTGAGCGCTATCTGGACCGCGCCCGCAAAGCCGGGCGCAGTTTGGGCTTTACCTCTATAGACATGATAGAGCTGGTGGAAAGCCGTGCTAAATCCACAAAAGCGCGCAAGGATCAGGAAGCCGAGCAATTGCTCAAAGCTCTTCCCGCCAACAGCTTTATCATTGCCTTGGATGAACATGGCAAAAATTTCTCAAGCCCAGAGTTTGCCGCCTTGCTGGATCGTCAACGCAGTGCAGGCCATGGTGCCATTGCATTGGTCATTGGCGGACCAGACGGCCATGGCAAAGCCTTGCTGTTAGCAGCCAGAAGCAAACTCGCCCTTGGCACCATGACATGGCCCCATCAAATTGCCCGTATGCTAATCGCCGAACAGCTCTACCGCGCCATGACCATTTTAACAGGCCACCCCTATCACAGAAGTTAGACGCAAACCCGGCGCTGCTGATTCAATATTCACACAGAATGCTCTAAATTGGCAAAACGAAACAAGAGAAAGTGATTCGTTTGTCAAATCAGCCTGCCATCCTTGCAAATATCATGCATAAATCCGGCATAGCAATTTTGCTTGGCACGCTGATCACATTGCAATCCGGCCCTAAGGCGCCAGCCCAGCAAAATGAGCAGAACCTAAAAACCGGGCAAGAGAGCGCAGCACCCTTACAAAGTGAAGTGGAACAAAAAGCAGCCCGCGCCCTGCAAGCCCGCCAAAAGGCACGGCAAGACCAACAAAAAGCCCTGCAAGAACTGGAAGCCTCGATACAGCTTTCAAAAGACAAGCAAGCCGATTTACAAGAAGAAGTCGCCCGGCTGCAAGGGGACAGGCAAAGCCTTGCCAACACCTTGATTGAAACGGCAGAACGCATCAAACGGCTGGAACGCTCGCTCAATGAAAGTGAAACCCGGCTCAAAACCCTGTTTGAAGATGAAACAGCTTTGAAAGTCTCGCTAGCAGAACAGCGCGATGCCCTATCCGGCATTCTGGCCGCCCTGCAACGCATTGGCCGCAATCCGCCACCGGCCTTGGCCATCAAACCGGCTGACGCACTGGACGCCGTACGCTCCGCCATATTGTTAAGCACTCTGGTGCCGGAAATTCGCATCGAAGCTCAGGCTCTGGCCAGCCAATTGGAACAATTGGTAACCTTAAAAACTAAAATCGGTGAAGAAAAACTGGCCTTACAGACCGGCCTCAACAAACTCAATGAGGAACGACGACGCCTTGATTTGCTGATCGCCCAAAAGCAAAATGAAGAACAGAAAAACCGTCAGGCCATTGAAGATGAAAGCCAAAAGGCCCAGCAACTGGCCTTGAAAGCCAAAAGCCTGACTGAGCTGATCAACAGCATGGAGCGCGAAATTGAAGCCGCCCGTCAGGCTGTGCGCGATGCTAAAGATGCCGAAAAGCAGGCCATTGAGCAGGAAATTGCCACCAAAAAACAAAAAATAGCAGCCCTTAAAAATGCCGCCCGCCTTTCTCCTGCCATACCTTTTGATAAAATAAAGGGACTGCTTCGCCTGCCGGTCGAAGGCAGCCTGATCAAAAGCTATGGCAGCGCCAATGGATTTGGCGGAAAAGCCGAGGGTCTGTCTTTGGCAACACGCCAAGGGGCTCAAGTGACCAGTCCGGCGGATGGCTGGGTGGTTTATTCAGGCCCCTTTCGCTCTTATGGCAAGCTCTTGATTATAAATGCCGGAGGCGGCTACCATATTTTGCTGTCAGGGCTTGAAAAACTATCAGCAGAAGTGGGACAATTCATTCTGGCCAATGAGCCCATAGGCCAGATGCAACAAACAAAATTGGCACAATCGGATATAGTGCAAGACAGCGCCTCCAAACCCGTGCTTTATATGGAACTCAGAAAAGATGGTGTTGCGATTGATCCGGCACCATGGTGGACAGTAGCTTTAAAAGAAAAGGCAGACGGATGATTCGTAAAATCTCCCTATTGCTCTGTGGCGTCGTGGTTGGTGCCGGCTTATCATCAACCTTCACTTACGCACCATGGACCAGCGCAGACCTCACAATTGGCAATGCCAAAGCCGCAACATCCGATACTTTCCGCCATATCAACCTGTTTGGCGATGTGTTTGAGCGGGTCCGCAAGGAATATGTCGAACAGCCAACCGACAAGGATCTGATCGCAGCGGCCCTCAATGGTATGCTCACCTCTCTTGACCCCCATTCCAGCTACCTGTCTCCGGAAAGCTTTGAAGAAATGGCGGTTGAGACCTCTGGCGAATTTGGCGGTCTGGGCATTCAGGTCACCATGGAAAATGGCCTTGTCAAAGTCATTTCTCCTATTGATGACACACCAGCTCACGCCGCAGGCATTCTGGCAGACGATATCATCACCCATCTTGATGACGAGGCAGTCCGTGGCCTCAATCTGACCGAAGCCGTTGACAGAATGCGTGGGAAGGTCGGCACCAAAATTACCCTGACCATCGTGCGCAAGGATGTTGAGAAGCCCATCAAGGTGGATATCACCCGCGAAATTATCAAAATTTCCTCCATACGCTCCAAAGCATTGGACGATATCGCCTATATCCGTATCACTCAATTCAATGGTCAAGCATTTGATGGCCTGAAAAAAGCCATCGCCAAACTGGAAAAGGAAATCGGATCCAACAAGCTCAAAGGCTTCATTTTGGATCTGCGCTCCAATCCCGGCGGGCAATTGGATCAATCCATCGCTATTTCCGACACCTTCCTTGATCAGGGTGAGATCGTCTCCACCCGTGGCCGCAACAAGGACGAGGTCAAACGCTATTATGCCCGTGCAGGCGATCTGACCAAAGGCCTGCCAGTGGTTGTTTTGATCAATGGCGGCTCTGCCTCTGCCTCTGAAATTGTCGCAGGTGCCCTGTCCGATCACAATCGCGCAACCCTGATTGGCTCCAAATCCTTTGGTAAAGGCTCGGTACAAACCATCATTCCATTGGGCAACAATGGTGCAATCCGTCTGACCACCGCACGCTATTATACCCCATCAGGCACCTCCATTCAGGCCAAAGGCATTGTGCCAGACATTTTCATCAAACAGGAATTGCCCGATGAGCTCAAAGATCGCTTCCCGCAAGAATCTCAGACGGAAGCAAAATTGCGGGGTCATCTGGAAAATACCGACAAGCAAACAGACACAGCCTCGGACAGCGAACCAAAAGCCGAAGCAGAACCTGATTTGAGCGACGAAGAAAAAGCCCAAAAGGCACGCGAGGCTTATTCACCCTCTTACGTGCCGTCCGAAGAAGACAAGGACACCCAGCTCCAATATGCCTTGAAATTGATGCGCGGAGAGGAGAGCAACGCTGCCTTTCCTGCAAATCAGTCAAACGCACAATAAGCAATAGCAAGCGGGCAGAGACATCTGCCCGCCTCTCACGCAAGAAGGACACAGATCATCATGGCGGCAAATGATCTGAAACAGCCCTTGGGCCAAACACAGGCAGGACAAACACAAAAAAGCCCTCTGCTGACGGCAAAGCGCTTCATGCTCGCATCCTTGTCTTTGTTCCTGATCCTTGTTCTTGGCCTGATCGCTTGGATTGTCTTCACAGATACACCAAATGGCGGCTATCCCATGAAAGTGGTTGCCTTGTCAGAAAAGACAGGCGGCCAAACCATGATCGGAATTGATGGCATCCGCCCCGGCATCAAACCCGGCGTCCCGGAAGCCTTGAGCAGTGCTGTCCGCCGCCAGCCATCTTCAGACAATGACATCATGGGCAATCAAAATGGTGCCGATATCAAAATCCTTGACCCGTCTGACCCAAGCCTGAACAATCCTGCTGGTTTCTCTGACAAGGCTTTTGACAAATATGCTCGGCAGGTCAACAGTGAAGCCATTGCAGGCCTACCCAAAATTGCCATCATTGTCGATGGGCTGGGACTGTCCCAAACCACCACCCAAGAAGCCCTGAGCTTGCTGCCCCCTGACATTTCCCTTGCCTTTGCCCCCTATGGCAATGGTTTGGATCGCTGGACTCGTCGAGCCAGAACCCAAGGCCACGAACTATTGTTGCAAGTGCCGATGGAGCCCTTTGACTATCCCAACAATGATCCAGGCCCCCATACCCTGCTCACCTCCGCATCAGGAGAAGAAAACAGAGAAAATCTCGACTGGTTACTCTCACGCTTTGACGCCTATATAGGCATCATGAATTATATGGGCGCCCGGTTCACAGCCGATGAATTGTCCGGCGGGGATCTGGTCAGAGAATTATCTGATCGTGGTCTGGCCTATATTGACAATGGTGCCTCTGGCCGCAGCCGCATGAATGATATAGCCAACAGCCAGAATGTCCCCAATTTGCGCGCCGATTACATCATCGATGCCCGTGGCCGCAGTCAGGATATAGAAACCCGCCTGACACAATTGGAAACACTGGCACAGGAAAAAGGCAAAGCCTTGGGCATCGCAACAGCCTTTCCGATCTCAGTGCGCACCATTGCCACATGGACACAGAATTTGCGCCAGAGAGGCTTTGCCCTCGTACCAGTCACAACCCTTTTGAAAGAATAAGACTATGATAAAGCGCGAGGATCTTCCCTATCGCGATTGCGTTGGCATTTGCGTCATCAACAAAGACAACAAAGTCTGGATCGGTAATCGCGTCGGCTCCACAGAATTGTCAACCAGCTCCTATACATGGCAAATGCCGCAAGGAGGCATCGACAAGGGAGAGGAACCGCTCATCGCGGCCAAACGTGAATTGTTTGAAGAAACCAGCATCCACACAATCAGCCTGCTCAAGGAAGCTGAGGACTGGTTCCATTATGATTTGCCAGACGATTTGATCGGCATTGGCCTGAAAGGCAAATTCCGTGGCCAGCGCCAACGCTGGTTTGCTTTCCGTTTTGATGGCAAGGATGAGGAAATCAACATTCTTAATCCCGGTGATGGCAACCAGCATCAGGAGTTCGAGGACTGGCGCTGGGCCGATTTATCTGAGGTGCCCGAACTGATCGTGCCTTTCAAACGCAAGGTCTATGATCAGGTGGTAGAAGCTTTCCAAAAGCTAGTCTAAAGCGCGTTACCTGTGGCCCGTTTTCATCATTCCAACGAAAAAGTGTGATGTGCCATAAGCCAGGTCTGCAACGAGATGGATCAATAAGACCGTTATAGCCCAAGCTACGGATCTGATCAGCGGCGATCCAGAATGATGGTTCTTCACCACGGCTCAGTGCATTCAACCATGATTGCGATGCCAGCTGGTGAATATCTCGAGCGTCATCTGATCGTAAAGACTGAGGAGGTAAGCAAGAGCCTCTGCCTCGTATCCTCGCTCACATATTGTCCAATCGCAACGCGTGCGCTTTGCTCATCGTAGCTTATGCCGTTGGTATTAGGGTGTCTCGCCCCTCAAGATGGTGTCATAGGCGCGGGAAATATCCCTGATCTCCAATGCCGTGCAAGCATGTTGTCGCGCCTCAAGGCCAAGCTCGGCTACCCAGGCTGAATCTGACAGCAATTCTTCAAATGCTGACGCAAGAGTGTTCGGATTGCTATCCTCCAAAATATAGGCAGCATCCCCAACAGCCTCCACTGTGCCGCCGCTTAAAGTCGCAAGAGTAGCACACCCGCAAGACATGGCTTCTACGACTGCTCTCGGAAAACCCTCTTTCACGATGGAGGGTGAGATCGCAACTAATGATTCGGCAAGGCAATCACGGACCTCTTCCGCCGAATAATTTGATACCAAATCGATTGCGTCACTATCCCTAATCAAAGCCTTCACGGATTGGAAAAACTCGTGTTCAGCTTGTGTTTGAACAGCACATACCAGCTTCAATCGCCAGTCAGATACATTGGCTTGACGAAAGCCTTTGATAAGCCCCAGAATGCCCTTGTCCTCTCTGGCGCGACCGACATAACTCACTTGCTGCTTCTTATCTCTCAACGGGCGCCAGAACTCAGTATCCACGCCATTATTGATCACTTCGCTTCTGTTGTTCAGCCCCGGAAAATCTTCCAGGAAGCTTCCGCGAATGAAATTGCTGACAAAGACAATATTGGAAAGCTTGCGGTAAGAACGAGATTTCACAAATCTCGCCAAAGCATTCTTGCGCTTCTTGAGCAATCCATGTCTATGCAAGATAACGCGACTATTGGGTAGCTTGCTGGCGATCAGCTCTGCTGTTTGCACATACTGGTGCACGACCACACAGCTAGGCTTTTGGGATTTCAGATGTTCGACAAGCTCACGATCCCGTTGTCTCTGGTTACTGGCCTTCAAACCTACAAAGTCAAAACCCTCAAACGGCTCTTCAACATCAGGTCCGTAGACAACAGTTTGACCCTTTAGCTGACTATGAAGCAGCAGATCTTTTGCGACCAGATCGATGGACGTCGCCCCTTTGGGTGAAAACACCATTGCCCGTGGCAATACTATCGCAATAGTCATATTCAAAATCCTGCGACTCACATCAACGGGAGAACAAATCTACCTTTGGTTTGAACATAAAAAAGCCGCGAGAGAAACACCCTCGCGGCTTTTGATTTTTTGACGTTTGCAAGTACAATCAGGAGATTGCCGCTTGCAGATTTTTCAAACGCCCTAGCCGGATTTCGGCCTCATTCTTGGTGTCGTCATCTTTGGCATCAAGCACATCTTCTTCCGAATCTTTGATCATCTGGGCAATTTGCTCAGCATCCAGATCTTCAACCGGAACGGCCTGTTCTGCCAACACTTTCAAACCAGACTCTGCCACATCAGCGAAACCGCCACGGACATAGATGTCACGCTGGGTGCCATCAGCCAGTTCAATATTCAGAACACCGGGAGAAATAGAGGCAACCACCGGCGCATGATCTTTCAATACGGTAAAGAAACCGTCCTTACCTGGAACCAGAACAGAGTTGCAAGGCTCAGAGAGCACCAGCCGCTCTGGCGATACAAGTTCAAAGTCGAAAGCCTCGGCCATGATAGATACCTACTCCCAATCGGGTGTTGAGGAGCGGCTAAATTAAGCCGCGTCCGCTGCAAGTGCCTGAGCTCTCTCAATGGCTTCGTCCATAGACCCAACCATATAGAAAGCAGCTTCTGGCAGATGATCATATTCACCATTGCAAAGACCTTTAAAGCCTTTGATGGTGTCTTCAAGGGAAACCAGTTTACCTGGGGAACCAGTGAAGACCTCGGCCACATGGAACGGCTGAGACAAGAAGCGCTCAATCTTACGAGCGCGCGCCACGGCCATTTTGTCTTCTTCAGACAATTCGTCCATACCGAGAATTGCAATGATATCCTGCAAAGCTTTATAGCGCTGCAAAATTTCCTGAACCTGACGGGCAGTCGTGTAATGCTCATCACCAATGATACGTGGGTCAAGCATACGAGATGTGGAGTCAAGTGGATCCACCGCAGGATAAATCCCTTTTTCAGCAATGGAACGGTTCAACACGGTGGTTGCGTCCAAGTGAGCAAAGGAAGTCGCCGGAGCAGGGTCGGTCAAGTCATCGGCTGGCACGTAAATGGCCTGCACAGACGTAATCGAGCCTTTTGTGGTGGTTGTAATACGTTCCTGAAGCGCACCCATGTCGGTTGCCAGAGTTGGCTGGTAACCCACAGCAGAAGGAATACGACCCAGAAGCGCGGACACCTCGGAACCTGCCTGTGTGAAGCGGAAGATGTTGTCAACGAAGAACAACACGTCCTGACCTTCATCACGGAACTGCTCAGCGACAGTCAGGCCGGTCAAAGCCACACGAGCACGGGCCCCTGGAGGCTCGTTCATCTGGCCATAAACCAGTGCACATTTGGAGCCGTCGCCGCCGCCTTCTTTGTTCACGCCGGATTCGATCATTTCCCAATATAGGTCGTTACCCTCACGAGTACGCTCACCCACACCAGCAAAGACGGAATAACCACCATGTGCTTTAGCAATGTTGTTGATCAATTCCATGATCAAAACGGTTTTACCAACACCGGCACCACCGAACAGACCAATTTTACCACCTTTTGCATAAGGGGCGAGAAGGTCAACAACCTTAATTCCGGTTTCCAGAATTTCGGCTTCAGTAGACTGTTCCACAAATTCAGGAGCAGGCTGGTGAATTTCACGAGAGCCAGAGGCTTTGATCTCGCCAGCTTCGTCAACAGGTTCACCAACCACATTGATGATGCGACCAAGCATTTCTTCGCCAACCGGCACAGCAATCGCGCGGCCAGTATCAGACACTGCCTGACCACGAACCAGACCTTCGGAGCTGTCCATTGCAATGGTGCGAACAGTGTTCTCACCAAGATGCAGAGCAACTTCCAAAACAAGGCGCTGGCCATTGTTATCAGTTTCAAGTGCGTTCAAAATAGGTGGCAATGCACCTTCGAACTGGACGTCCACAACAGCGCCGATAACCTGCGTGATACGTCCGGTAGCT
The DNA here is from genome assembly GCA_025800145.1 of Cohaesibacter sp. GTDB lineage: Bacteria > Pseudomonadota > Alphaproteobacteria > Rhizobiales > Cohaesibacteraceae > Cohaesibacter. Next base: position 112,056 of record JAOXSH010000004.1, on the reverse strand, counting down.
TTTTTAGCTGCCATTCGTCTATCCTCGTCAATCGCCGTCAGAGCGCCTCAGCACCCGAGATGATCTCAATCAATTCGCTCGTAATCTTCGCTTGGCGCTGGCGGTTATAGGTCAGCTCAAGTTTGCTGATCATTTCACCGGCATTGCGCGTCGCATTATCCATAGCGGACATACGCGCACCCTGCTCAGAAGCACCATTTTCAAGAAGCGCACGGAAAATTTGTACCGATACGTTTCTAGGCAGAAGATCTGCAAGGATTTCCTCTTCACCTGGCTCATACTCATAGATGGCACCAGATGATTTTGCTGTATCGTCTTCGATCTCTTCGAAAACAGCCGGGATGATCTGTTGCGCGGTCGGTATCTGCGAAATCACAGACTTGAACCGAGCATAGAACAGAGTGCAGACGTCGAATTCACCATTCTCGAAGCTTTTGAGAACACGGCGACCAACGCGAGCTTCAGCATCGGCAAAAGCAACCCGTTTCAGGTCGCGAATGTCGATAACATCGATGATGTCATTGCCAAATTCACTCTTAAGTGCATCAGCGCCTTTTTTGCCAACGCACAAAATCTTGACTGTCTTGCCCTCAGCTTTCAAAGCCCGGGCCTTATCGCGCGCAAGACGCGCGATAGAAGAGTTGAAGCCGCCACAGAGACCACGTTCAGCAGTTGCCACCAACAAAAGCTGGTTCTGATCAGAACCGGTTCCTGCAAGAAGCTTGGGCGTGGAGTCTCCTCCAACCGCATTTGCTGCAATATTGGCCAACACCTGATCCATGCGTTCGGCATAAGGACGCGCTGCTTCCGCCGCGCTTTGCGCGCGGCGAAGTTTTGCGGCCGCCACCATTTGCATGGCTTTGGTGATTTTCTGTGTCGCCTTAACTGAGGCGATACGATTTTTGAGGTCCTTAAGGCTTGACATAATAGCCTCCGTTCCCCGCCAGTCTCAGGCCTTTACGCAAAATTCTTTGCGAAACCTTCGACCGCCGCCTTCAGTTTAGATGTGATATCGTCATCGAGAGCTTTCTTCTCGCGAATAGCATCCAGCACGTCTTTGTGCTCGTTGCGCATCACGGAGAGAAGACCATCTTCAAACGCGCGAACCTGGCTGACTTCAATGCCATCCAGATAGCCGTTCACACCAGCGTAAATTACAGCAACCTGCTCTTCCACTTTCAGTGGGGAGAATTGCGGCTGTTTCAAAAGCTCGGTGAGGCGGGCACCACGGTTCAGCAATTTCTGCGTTGTGGCATCAAGATCGGAACCGAACTGCGCAAAGGCAGCCATTTCACGATACTGAGCCAGCTCACCCTTAATCGGGCCAGCAACCTGCTTCATTGCTTTCACCTGGGCAGAAGAGCCCACGCGAGACACGGAAAGACCCACATTCACAGCAGGGCGAATACCCTGATAGAAGAGATCAGTTTCCAAGAAGATCTGACCGTCAGTAATGGAAATCACGTTGGTCGGAATAAACGCAGACACGTCGTTCGCCTGGGTTTCAATAACCGGCAGAGCGGTCATGGAACCAAGACCATTATCTTCGTTCAGCTTCGCAGCGCGTTCCAGCAAACGGGAATGCAGATAGAAAACGTCACCCGGATAAGCTTCACGTCCAGGAGGACGACGCAGCAACAGGGACATCTGACGATAAGCAACAGCCTGCTTGGACAGATCATCATAAACCAGCAGGGAATGCATACCGTTATCACGGAAATACTCACCCATTGCACAACCGGCAAATGGCGCAAGGAACTGCATAGGCGCTGGATCGGAAGCGGTCGCAGCAACAACGATGGAATAATCCAGAGCGCCATTTTCTTCGAGCGTTTTCACGAACTGGGCAACGGTAGAACGCTTCTGGCCAATCGCCACATAAACGCAATACAGTTTTTCGTTCTCGGCACCAGTGTCATTCACAGACTTCTGGTTCAGGATTGCGTCCAGAGCAACAGCAGTTTTACCGGTCTGGCGGTCACCAATGATCAGCTCACGCTGGCCACGGCCGATTGGAATCAACGCATCCACAGCCTTAAGGCCGGTCTGCATTGGTTCGTGAACGGACTTGCGAGGGATAATCCCTGGAGCCTTCACATCCACACGACGACGTTCGGTAGCCTCAATAGGCCCCTTCCCGTCAATTGGGTTTCCGAGCGGATCAACAACACGGCCCAGCAGGCCTTTTCCAACAGGAACGTCCACAATAGCGCCGGTACGCTTTACGACATCACCTTCTTTAACGGCACGGTCGTCACCGAAAAGCACGGCACCGACATTGTCCATTTCAAGGTTAAGCGCCATACCGCGCATTCCACCAGGGAATTCCACCATCTCACCAGCCTGAACATTGTCCAGACCATAGATGCGGGCGATACCATCACCAACAGACAGAACCTGTCCGACTTCAGAGACTTGCGCATCTGAGCCGAAGTTTTTGATCTGCTCTTTAAGGATTGCGGAAATTTCCGCGGCCCGAATATCCATCAGCCGACCTCTTTCAGTGCAATCTTGAGCGAGTTGAGTTTTGTGCGCACAGAGGAATCAACCATCTGCGAACCTACTTTTACGACAAGGCCGCCGAGAATATCGGCATCGACCTTGGCATCAATCGCAACATCTTTACCCAATGCCGCTTTCAGCGATTTTTTCAGCGCTTTCAGATTGGCATCGGTCAATGGCTTTGCAGAGGTCACTTCTGCTACCTGCTCACCACGATGGAGTGTAAGGATGTTGCGGAAAGCTTTGATAATCCCCGGCAAGGAAAACAGCCGACGATTGTTTGCGATAACACGGACAAAGTTCCCGACAATGCCAGAAATGCCAGCTTTTTCGAGAAGGGCCGAAACAGCAGCCAGTTGCTCTTCAGCCGTAAAGACCGGACTGCGCACCAAACGCATAAAGTCTTCACTTTCATCCATGATAGCTTCAATACGGCCAAGATCTGTTTCTGCCGTATCAAGAGCCTTTTCTTCAAGGGCGAGGTCAAACAACGCTCGAGCGTATCGTTCGGCCACTCCTGAGATTTCTGAATTCGTATCCGTCACCTGGTCGCTCTCTGACATTGGGAAAACACAAAAGCCTGTCAAAAGCTGAAAAACAGCTTCAACCAGACCTTCCGTCTCATCTGCCAAGGGGCATAAAACCCCTAAAACCGCGCTTCGTCTAGCACATGCCATGAGCCGGCGCAATATCAGCATGAGCGCCATAAGTCGTAATTTGCATTTCTAATGCAAAAGACTGAGAAAAGAAGGTCACTTTTTTAGACAAAAGAGACAGGATCCACATCCACCTGCAAACGCACCGAGCCTTTGGGCGACGCGCACCCAGCCAACCAGTGCCGCAAAAAGGGCGAAACAGCAAACGAACGCTCTGCCCATAACAACAACCGAAAGCGGTAGCGACCGCGCAAGACAGCCAATGGCGCCTCCACTGGTCCCAAAACCCGCACAGCCGCCCCTTGCGGCACATGGCGCACAAGATCGCGCCCATATTGCAGCGCCGCTTCCCTGTCTTCGCCAGAAATAATCAAGGCGGCCAAACGTCCGAATGGCGGCATCAGGGCCTTTTGTCTTTGTTCCATTTCATAGACATAAAATCCTTCCCAATCTCCTTTGGACAAACATTGGATAACTGGGTGATCACTGGCATAAGTTTGCAAAAATCCGCGCCCTTTGCCCCCCATACGCCCGGCCCGGCCTGTTACCTGCGCCAGCATTTGAAAGACTTTTTCCCCGGCCCGCAAATCTCCATGGGCCAGCCCCAGATCGGCATCAATCACCCCCACAAGCGTCATGGCCGGAAAATTATGCCCCTTGGCCACCAATTGCGTGCCAATCACAATATCGGCCTCACCTGAGGCGATCACGTCCAACTCGGACCGCAACTGAGCCACACCATGAATCAGATCGGAAGACAGAATAACGATTCGTTTGTCCGGCCATCGCTCTGCAACTTCTTCGGCAATCCGCTCGACACCCGGCCCACAAGCCGCCAGATTATCCTCAGTCCCGCAAGAGGGGCAGGCAGGCGGCACTCTTTCGCTATGACCGCAATGGTGGCACATCAGCTTTTTGCGAGACCGATGCTCCACCAGCCAAGTCGAACAGGACGGACATTGAAAGCGATGTCCACAGGATCTACACAGGGTCAACGGCGCATAGCCCCGCCGGTTCAGAAATAAAAGGCTCTGTTCCCCCGCTTCCAGCGTTTCATTGATCGCCGCAACCAGCGAAGGCGCAAGCCAGCGTCCCTTTTCTGGCGAATCACTTCGCATATCAATCAAACGAATATCAGGCATGGCAAAGCCGCCATAGCGGCTGGTCAGCTTGATATGCTGATAGCGCCCCAGATTGGCATTGTTGCGGCTCTCCACCGAAGGCGTGGCGCTGGCCAAAATCACCGGAAAGCCAGACAAATGCCCCCGCACCATGGCCATATCGCGGGCATTGTAAATCACCCGATCTTCTTGCTTGAACGCCCCGTCATGCTCTTCATCCACCACAATCAGACCCAGATCGCGAAAAGGCAACATCAAGGCGGACCGCGCCCCAACCACAACACTTGCCCGCCCCTTGGCCACTTCACGCCAAACCCGATCCTTTTGCTTTTGCGACAAATCGGAATGCCATTCCGCAGGCCTCGCCCCAAAGCGCTTGGCAAAGCGTTCCAAAAAGGCATTGGTCAAGGCAATTTCCGGCACCAATATCAAGGCCTGTTGCCCTTTTTCCAAGCAACGCGCCACAGCTTCAAAATAAACTTCCGTCTTGCCCGATCCCGTCACACCATCCAGCAAAATACCCTGAAAGCCACCCGTGGCAAAGCAAGCGCCAATGGCATCCGCCGCCTCTTGTTGACTGTCTGATAAGACAGGTGGCGCAAAATTGGCAACAGGTGGAGCAAACACAGCAGGCGGCGCAAGGTCATGAAGACTTAATGTCCCGGCCTTGATCAAACCATCAATCGCAGCCTGTGAGACGCCCGCCTCATCCATCACATTTTTGCGCGATCGGGCCTGCCCGTCTTCCATCACAGATAAAATCCGCATCCGTGCTTTTGTCAGACGTTCTGGCGGCGCAGCTGAAAGGCGAATCGCCTTGATCGGCTTGTCAGGCTGCAAAGCCTCTTCCCCGCGCAACACCATTCGCAGCACCATGCCGCGCTGGGCAAGCGTGTAAGAGGCAATCCAGTCAACAAATTGCCGTCCCTTTTCATCCAACACAAACTCCGCGAAAACCGCTTCAACATCTTTCAGACGGGCCGCATCCTTCAAAACGGCCTCATCATCCCAAACCACCCCCAAAAGCGAGCGCGATCCCAAAGGAACCCGCACCAGTATCCCCGGCTGCAAACCACCTGTTGGCACCAGATGAGACGGCACCCGATAAGAATAAGTCTGATCCACAAAGACAGGCACCAGCACCGCCACAATCTGATCAGAAAAAAGAAGATCCTGCATATCCTGCTGCCGCTGCATCGCCCTACATTCATCCCGTCAATACAAACAGAATGGGCCAATTAATGAGTCCTGAGCCTAAAAAGCCACTTATGCGTCAAAGCACACCACTTTGGGGCTGACTAAAAGCTCACTTTAGGCTAAAGACGTCAGCAATGTCAGCCAGTGATTATGCCTATCCCAAGATAGGCCATCAACAAGTCTGGTCCAAACCCACTATTCCAAGACCCACGATCCCAAGACCCACGATCCCAAGACCTAACTATTTATGGCACCGTTATAGGGAGCTTATCGCCAAATGAAATTCTTCGTCGATACCGCCGATACCAATGAAATCCGCGAACTGGCCGCAACTGGCCTGATTGATGGTGTCACCACCAATCCATCCCTGATCGTAAAATCCGGTCGCGATTTTAAAGAAGTGATCAAGGAAATCTGCGAATTAACCGATGGCCCGGTTTCCGCCGAAGTCACCGCACTGGAAACCGGCGCCATGCTGGCCGAGGCGCAAGAACTTCTCAAAATCGCCAAAAATGTCTGCATTAAGCTGCCTTTGACCATTGATGGCCTAAAAGCCTGTAAAGCCCTGACCGATGAAGGCCATATGGTCAATGTCACACTTTGCTTCTCCGCCAATCAGGCTTTGCTGGCCGCCAAAGCCGGGGCAACTTTCATCTCTCCTTTCATTGGCCGTCTGGATGACATGAATATTGATGGCATGGAACTGATCGAAGACATCCGCATCATCTATGACAATTATGACTTTGAAACCGAAATTCTGGCCGCTTCTATCCGCACCGCCAACCATGTCAAGCAATCCGCCATGGCCGGTGCTGATGTCGCAACAATCCCGCCAGCCGTGATCAAAGGTTTGGCCAAACATCCCCTGACAGACAAAGGCCTGGAAGCCTTTCTGGCGGATTGGGCAAAAACCGGCCAATCCATCCTGTAATATCTTGGCGTAAGGCATAGTCGCGATTTAAAATTTCAGTGCCCGATTTAAAAGTCTCAGACAGAGACTTTTAAATCGGGCACTTAGACTTTTTCAAACATTATCCCCGATGCTGTATTCTCAGCACCGGGGATTTTTTTATCTCGCAACAACCCTATATGAGAGACGAGAAACATATGGCCCAAAGCTCAAAAGAGACATCAAATACACCACTTTTGATTGCCACACCACGCCTGCGGCAAGCACAAAAGCTCTGGCAACAAGCCCTTGCCACAGAAAGACGCCTCTCTAACGCCACTCTTTCTGCCTATGAGCGCGATTGTGATCTCTTTTACTCATTTCTCACATCCCATATGGGCGAAGTGGCAGATGTCAGCCATTTTCAGATTTTAAAACCCATGGATATTCGCGCCTTCATGGCGGCACAGCGACAAACCGGTATTTCCTCGCGCTCTTTGGCCCGCACCATGGCAGGCATTCGCTCCTTTGTCCGTCATCTGGAAAGCCGCAATATGGCCAGCAGCGCCCCTTTTGCCGCCATTCATACCCCTAAATATGCCAAAACCCTGCCAAAACCCTTGGCGGTTGAAAAAGCCGTCAAAATCATCCAGCCAGAGCAATCCTTGCAGGAAGAAGCTTGGGTGATTGCCCGTGATTCAGCCATACTAAGCCTTCTTTATGGCTGTGGCTTGCGCATTTCAGAGGCCTTAAGGATCACGCTCCAACAGGCGCCCATAGAGGGCCGTGATGCGCTGACCATCACCGGCAAAGGCAACAAACAAAGACGTGTTCCCGTCTTGCCAATGGTGCAACAGGCTGTCAGCCGCTATCTGGCTCTGTGCCCGTTTGAGCTGGAGCCTGACATGGCGCTGTTCAGAGGGGTCAAAGGCGGCCCGCTCAACCCGCGCATACTCCAGCGCGTGATCGAGAAAATGCGTGGCGCTCTTGGCCTGCCTGACACAGCCACCCCCCATGCCTTGCGCCATTCTTTTGCCACTCACTTGCTGGCCAATGGTGGCGATTTGCGCACCATTCAGGAATTACTGGGCCATGCCAGCCTCTCTACAACGCAAAATTATACCCAAATTGAATTAAGCGACTTGATGGAGATCTATCAAAAAGCCCATCCGCGCACCTGACAGACAAAACAGCCATCAAGAACCTTATGAGACCTTTGCTCGGATGGTGATTTGACGATCGAATAATCTTTTGATTCAATTGATTTACCGGATTTTTTTTATGGAGTCAGAAAGATGGTTCGTCGTGTCATTGGTCAGAAGAGATGTTCGGAGCAGATCGCCGGGTTCCAACGGATCTGGTTGAAGAGATCACTGTGACCCCCCGGCCAATGTAAATGATGGGAAGGCTGGCTGCGATGTTGTGCCAGACAATCCTGGTCAGGGCTATGCCGATAGCGCCTATCGTGGTCCACGTTTCAGAAAAGCGGTTGCAGAGCGTGGGGGCGTCGCCAGAATGGTTGCCACCTCTGTCTGGTCTCGCAGTGATGAGGAGGCAAAAGCCAATAAAATCCGGTCATATGGGTTAATCTTTCATGCCGTTGGTATAATATCCCCATACACAAAGTGAGAGGACGGATCGAAAAGATCTTACCTGTAAGAGCCTGATTTAAAAGTCCTGAGCCAGCCCTCTCCCCTTTTTCAGACCAACCGTCATGGTACCCTCATAGGCGGTTTGAAAAAGGGGAGAGGGCTGGATATGCCGCTTCCTAAAAGTCTCATGTAGAGACTTTTAAATCGAGCACTAAATCATATAGATAATGCAATTTCAGCACAGGTCTCATAAGGGATACGTTTTCCTGTTCTGGTCTCTATGGATTAGCGCATGATGTCGCTATCGGGATTGGCAGAGATTTTATGGATGGCCAGATCAGCGCCCATGCGTTCGTCATCGCTGGAAAGACGAATGCCAATGGTTGCTTTTAAAAGGCCATAGACGAGATAACCGCCTGCAAAGGCATAGACTGCGCCCATCACGCTGCCCACCAATTGAGAGGCAAAAGTAACGCCGCCAAGGCCGCCAAGGGCTTGTGAGCCAAAAATTCCGGCTGCAATGCCACCCCAAAGGCCGCATAAGCCATGCAGAGGCCAAACCCCCAGAACATCATCAATTTTGAGTTTGTTTTGAGAGAGGTTGAACGCATAGATGAAAATGGCACCGGCAACACTGCCAACGAAAAGCGAGCCGATTGGATGCATGATGTCAGATCCGGCACAGACAGCCACGAGGCCAGCCAGGGCACCGTTATGGATGAAGCCTGGATCATTGCGGCCAATGACAAGAGAGGACAGAATGCCACCAACCATTGCCATGAGGGAATTCATGGCGACAAGGCCGGAAATGCTTTCCAGAGATTGCGCTGTCATGACATTAAAGCCGAACCAGCCAACACAGAGCAACCAAGATCCAAGAGCCAACCAAGGCACGGAGGATGGCGGAATACCGATGGGGCGGCCATCTTTGGTATAGCGGCCTATGCGCACACCCAGCAGCATGACGGCGGCAAGGGCGATCCAGCCGCCAACGGCATGCACAACAATGGAGCCTGCAAAATCATGAAACGGGGCACCGAGTGTGGTTTCAAACCATCCTTGCAAGCCCAAATTGCCGCCCCACATCAAGCCTTCGAAAAACGGATAGAGAAGGCCGACCAGCGCAACGGTGGCAAAACATTGCGGGGCAAATTTCATGCGTTCTGCAATGCCGCCGGAAATGATGGCGGGAATGGCTGCGGCAAACGTGGTCAGAAAGAAGAATTTCACTAGCGTCAGGCCTTTGGCTTCGAACAGACCAGAGGCACCAGACCCTGATAGTTCGGAAGCATTGACAAAGAAGCTGGTGCCATAGGCAATGGCAAAGCCGAAGAAGAAATAAACGATCGTTGAAATGGCAAAATCGACTAGAATTTTGACCAATGCATTGACCTGATTTTTATGACGGACCGTGCCGACTTCTAAAAAGGCAAAGCCAGAATGCATGGCAAAGACCAGAATTGCTCCCAATAGGACAAAAAAGACATCTGCCCCTGTGATATGACCTTCCATTGATACTCCCCTTCACGCGCTTTTCTGCCTTTAATGCCTATTCATTGAGCAGATTTGACTGATTTGGGGATGATTGCTTTCAAGATGCGTGCCAATTGGGCAGATTTTTTGAAATTGGCTCTTTTTCGGGCTTTTGAGCGCTCTGGTTAAATTGTCTAAAAAATGTGCAGAAAATCTATTGCATAAAAAATAGCCATTATATGAGGCAATTGCGTGTCAATTGGGCATGGCATGTGATGCCTTATTGTGCTGACACGTCCTAAGCAATAAAAAGCCAGACAGGATATGGAGATCCTGTCTGGCTTCCCCCTCTGGGGTTAAGGCACATGGGGGAGGGTGATTAACTCCCCCGGAACGCCGCTATAGTTTTCTATAGTCTTGCGCTGCCTTGCCCAAATTCTGGATAGGCTTCGACGCCAACTTCGACTTTATCTAGTCCCATGGCTTCTTCTGCGTCAGAGACACGGATACCAATGGTGAGTTTGAGGATATACCAGACAAGACCGCTGGCAATGAATGTGAAGGCACCAATGGCGATGACGCCCAGAAGCTGAATGCCGTAAGTTGCATCTGAATTGGTCAATGGAACGATCAGAGTGCCCCAGATACCGGCAATCAGGTGAACGGGAATGGCTCCGACAACATCATCGATTTTTAACTTGTCGAGCAATGGCACAACAAAGACCACAATGACGCCGCCTACGGCACCAATCAGGGCTGCTTGATACATATTGGGTGTCAATGGCTCTGCGGTAATGGAAACAAGACCAGCCAATGCGCCATTCAGGGCCATGGAAATATCCATGCGTTTATAGAGGATCTGGGTCAGGATGATGACGGCAACCACGCCAGCGGCTGCGGCAATGTTGGTATTGGCAAAGATGCGGGAGATCGAAGAGGCATCTTCAATGGTGCCCATTGCTAGCTGGGATGCGCCGTTAAAGCCGAACCAGCCGAGCCACAGAATGAATGTGCCAAGGGTTGCCAAAGGCATGGAGGAGCCGGGCATTGGGATGACGCGGCCATCTGCTGCATATTTGCCTTTACGCGCGCCAAGGATCAGGGCGCCGGCCAAGGCTGCCCAGCCCCCAACAGAGTGGACAAGGGTAGAGCCTGCAAAATCAGAGAAGCCTTTGGCGTCCAACCAGCCTGCACCCCATTCCCAAGAACCGGTGATTGGATAAAGAATGCCGGTCAGAATGGTGGTGAAAATGATGAAAGGCCAGAATTTGATGCGCTCTGCCAGCGTGCCGGAGACGATAGAGGCTGTGGTGGCACAAAAGACCATCTGGAAAAACCAGTCAGAGGCTGCGGCATAATCGCCCGCATCTTCGCCGGGGGCTGGAATGTCTTTTGGGAACGGGGTGCCCATAAAGCCGCCATCGACCCCGTCATACATCAAATTATAGCCAACCAGCCAGAACATGATGCCAGCAACGGAAAAGAGCGAAATATTTTTCAGACATTGCATGGAGACATTTTTGGTGCGCACCAAGCCTGCTTCGAGCATGGCAAAGCCTGCGGCCATCCACATCACCAGAAAGCCGCCAATCAGGAAGAGCAGGGTGTTGAGGATATAGCTCATGTCAGAGGCCTTGGCATAAGCAACAGCTTCGGAGCTTGCGGTGTCTTGGGCCAAAAGCGGCCCGGTCATTAGGCCCAACAGGCCAAGGAAGAGAGGAATAATCTGTTTTTTCATGACTGAAGATCTTTTGTTTTTGTGCCATTAAGGCGGATCAAGGGGAGGAGGGGTTAGAGCGCTTCTGCATCGGTTTCTCCGGTGCGGATGCGCATCGCATGTTCAAGATCGAAGACAAAAATCTTGCCATCGCCAATCTGGCCGGTTGCGGCGGCCTCTCGAATGGCCTGAATGGCACCAGATGCCTTGTCGGCAGAGACGGCAATTTCCAGTTTCAGTTTTGGCAGGAAGCTGACAGAATATTCTGTGCCGCGATAAATCTCGGTATGGCCGCGCTGTCGTCCATAGCCTTTGACTTCGGTGACGGTGACACCTTCCACGCCCTCATTGGCAAGGGCATCGCGAACAGCATCAAGCTTGAAAGGTTTGATGATGGCTGTGATGAATTTCATGGCCTGACTTTCCCTGTTTTGGTTGTAAGGGGGCCATTGCCGAGCGTCTCTTAAGGAGACAATCAGGCAATGACCTGTTGCCCCTTTCCACTTCAAGAGCTGTGCCAGTTTGAAAATTATTTTTTAAGATATTGATATATATAAATTAATTTTAGATATTTAGGTCTTTTTAAATCTTTGGTCTAATGATGGTTTGACTTTGTGATTGCCTAAAAAATGGGCGTTAATTTTGTGCAGTGCAAAAAATGTGCACAAAAAATCCCGCACTGCAAAGCTTTGCGGGATTTTTGTTCCGTAAGGGAAATGTTGAGAAAAATATAGGTGCTTTTATTGGCGAATACGGATCAGGCCTTCCTGAACCGCAGAGGCGATCAGTCTGCCATTGCGGGTATAAAGAGAGCCGCGATTAAAACCTCTGGCACCAGAGGCAGCCGGGCTGTCCTGACTGTAAAGCAGCCATTCATCGGCGCGAAAATCATCATGAAACCACATGGCATGATCCAGGCTGGCCGCGGCGACATCCTTGTTAAAGACCGAGCGGCCATGGGCAAAGAGGCAGGTATCGAGCAAGGTCATATCGGACAAATAGGCCAAGGCACAGCGATGGATGGCAGGATCATCTGGCAAGGATCCGGTGACCCTGACCCAGATATGCTGAATGGGATCGAACTTTTTGCTGCTGCAATAATGTTCCATATTGATGGGGCGCAGCTCGATTGGACGCTCTTTTCTGAAATAGGCTTTTATATTGTCGGGCGCTTTGGCCATGAAGGCTTCCACCAGCTCGCGTTCATCTGGCAGGGTTTCGGGCATTGGCACATCGGGCATATCAATCTGGTGGGTGAGGCCCTTTTCTTTTTTGTGGTAAGAGGCTGCCATGGTGAAAATGGCTTTGCCATGCTGGATGGCCACCACGCGGCGGGTGACAAAAGAACGCCCATCGCGAATGCGGTCTACCTCATAAATGATGGGCACGGCGGGGTCGCCCGGCCGCATGAAATAGCCATGCAGGCTATGGGCCTCTCGATCGGGGGCGACTGTGCGAGAGGCAGCGACCAGAGCCTGACCGATGACTTGTCCGCCAAACACACGTTGCCAGCCATCTTGCGGGCTGCGTCCGCGAAAGAGATTATGCTCTAAGGGTTCCAAATCAAGAATAGTGAGAAGTTTATCTACAGCTGCTGACATAATGGGTGTGCTGTCCTTCAAGGTGGGTTACATAATCATCAGATAATCTGTCTGACATCAAGCTGGCCTGCCATTTTATGGTCAAGTGTCTCATGAATGGTTTGGTCCTGATGGGGGCTGTATGCGTATCAGCCAATATGTGCTTTGACTGTGCATGACATTGACGCGAAGGTAAAGGAATTTCGCATGACCAACGTCCAATCAAAAGCAAGCTCTGATGATCATCAAACCAATGGTGATATCAAAGAGCATTATGACATTGTTGTTGCTGGTGGCGGATATGTTGGCTTGTCGCTGGCTTTGTCGATTGCGCAGGCCAGCGAGCTGCGCATTTTGGTGGTGGATCCACAGCCCTCGGAGCGTTTGCGTCAGGATGAGCGGGCTTCAGCCATTGCCTCTGCTGCGACCAAAATGCTGGATCGTCTTGGGGTCTGGCAGGATATTCGTCCCTTCAGTGAGCCTATCCGCGATATGATTGTCACAGATAGCAAGGTGTCTGATCCTGTGCGGCCGGTTTTTCTGACCTTTGAGGGGGAGACGACAGAGGGAGAGCCTTTTGCCTATATGGTGCCCAATGGTGTGATGGTTGGGGCTTTGGCGGATGCGGCGCGCGAGGCCGGTGTTGATATCGCGGATTGTGACAGCGTCAAGGATTTTGCTCTTGAGGGAAGCCACAGTCTTGTAACGCTTGGATCTGGTCAGACATGCGGGGCCAAATTGCTGGTGGCGGCAGATGGTGTGCGTTCTCGTTTGCGTGATCTGGCTGGCATTCCTGTGGTGCGCATGGACTATGATCAGGTGGGCATTGTCACCACTGTGGAGCATGAACGTCCTCATGAGGGCCGGGCCGTTGAGCATTTTCTTCCCGCCGGGCCATTTGCCATTTTGCCGCTAACTGGCAATCGCTCCTCTCTTGTGTGGAATGAGCGCACAGATGATGCCAAACGCATGTTGGCGATGGATGATTTTACCTTTTCGCTGGAGTTAGAGCGCCGGTTTGGCAAGCAATTGGGGGCGTTGAAAGAGTTGGGGCCGCGTAAGGGCTTTCCATTGGGTATGACATTGGCGCGCCGCTATATTGATCCGCGTTTTGTGCTGATTGGCGATGCGGCGCATGGCATTCATCCCATTGCCGGGCAGGGGTTGAATCTGGGCTTTAAAGATACTGCCGTTTTGGCAGAAGTTCTGGTTGATTCCGTGCGTTTGGGGCAGGATATTGGCGCTTTGGATGTTCTGGAGCGCTATCAGCGCTGGCGGCGGTTTGACACGGTTCAAATGGGGGTGACCTGCGATTTGCTGAACCGGCTTTTCTCCAACAAAAGCGATCTTTTGCGCCATGCGCGCGATTTTGGCCTTGGCATTGTTGATCGTTTGCCGGGATTGAAGCGCTATTTTATTGAAGAGGCAGCGGGCAATCGCGGTGATGTGCCCAAATTGCTGCGCGGTGATATGTTGTAAGAGCGTGTCTTGTCACAACAAAAAAACGGGTCATTGATCAGAGATAATCAGTGACCCGTTTTTCTTTATCAGCTTTGTATTTGCATTCAGCTTAATCTTCCAGTTGTCTTGCTTCTTCTGGCAGCATGATTGGCACGCCTTCGCGAATGGGATAGGCGAGCTTGGCTTTCTGGCTGATCAATTCCTGTTTGTCTGCGTCATAGTCCAATGGGGATTTGGTCAAAGGGCAGACAAGGATTTCGAGCAATTTGGGATCGATGTGTCCGGTCTTGCTTGTCTTAGACATGGAAGGTGTCCTTTATCGTCAGATTGCCAATTTTGGTCGTGAGGCTAGATGATCATTGCAGAATTGTCGAGGGAGCATCGCTCTCTGTTGCCAAATGCATTTCGGTGATGGCAATCAGGGTTTGTGCGCGCAATGCCAGACTTTCAGCTTCCAGAAGGGCCTGTTTTTCTGCAATGCCATAGGGGCTCATCATGGAGAGGGAATTGACCAGAATTTCATTGGAAGATTTATCCACGCTGTCCCAGTCCGCTTCCATATTGTTGGCTTCCAGAAAAGAGCGAAAGACGTCGAGCAATTGTTTGCGTTCCACTGCATCTTCACCAAAGCCTTCAATCAGATCTTCGGTAAAGTCTTCACAGTCAATTTCTGCCAATCGATAGGGGGTGTCTGTCTCAAGTTCTTTGGTGACGCGAAAACGGCTGATGCCGGTTAAGGTGATCAGCACCCGCCCATCACCGGTCTCGCCATAGGCCGAGATGCGACCAAGGCAGCCGATGGGATAGAGATTTGACGGCTTATTCTCTTCTTTGGATTGCTCTTGCTCTGAGTGCGGCTGAATGATGCCGATGATGCGGTCATTGCGAATGGCATGATCAATCATGGCGATATAGCGCTCTTCAAAAATATTGAGGGGCATTTGCGTGCGTGGCAGCAATAGGGCTTCTTCTAACGGAAAAAGCGGGATAACCGCCGGAATATCGCGCGGGCTATCATAAAAAACATTCCCAGCCTGTGCCATGACGGTCTCCTTTCAAAGAGGTGATTGATATCTGGGCCTGCAAATCATGCAGACTCTGTTCTTTCTTCTATAAGAGCCTGATTTAAAAGTCCTGAGCCAGCCCTCTCCTCCTTTTCAGATCACCCGTCATGGTACCCTAGGGCAGTCTGAAAAGGGGGAGAGGGCCGGATATGCGGCCTAAAATCTCATCAAGAGACTTTTAAATCGGGCACTAAGAAAGAATACGGTCTTTTTGATTATATGGTTTTTCACGATTTGGTGTTGCCAGCTCTTATGTGTCATTCAGAGCTGGCTTTTGATCATGAAAACAGAATAGAAGACAATTGCCGACGTCCATAAATGCTGGCAGGGTCCATCACGCCCCAGCTTTCAAAGAATTGCAAAAGCTGTTTGCGGGCGCCGTCTTCTTGCCAGTCCCGATCGCGTTTGATGATCATGATCAGATGATCGACGGCTTCCTCGCGCTTGTTTTTGCCATTTAAAGCAATGGCAAGATCAAAGCGGGCCTGATTGTCGTCGGGATTTTCGCCCAATTTGGCTTCCAGTTCGCCAATTTCACCCAGATCTGCGCTTTGTTCGGCCAGATCAAGGCTTGCTTTGAGAGCGATCACGTCTTTTTCCTTGTGTGCTGCTTCTGGCAAAGTGTCAAAGACGCCGCGGGCGCGCTCCAGCTCATCCAAAGCCAGAAAGCTTTTGCTGAGGCCAATGATGGCGGGTATATGGTCTGGCTTTTGCTGCAAGATGGCTCCAAAAATCTGCAACGCCTGATCTGTATTGCCCTCATCCAGAAGCTCGTTTGCCTGTTCTGTGGCCTGATCCAGTGGATCGGGGGTGGCTTCCGCGCCGACCTTGTCGATGAAGCTGCGGATTTTGCTTTCCGGCTGCGCCCCCATAAAGCCATCAATAGGCCGTCCATCTTTGAAGGCCAGAACGGCAGGGACGGACTGGATGCCCATTTGGCCGGGAATGGCTGGATGATCGTCAATATTGAGCTTGACCATTTTGACCCGACCTTTGGCTTCGTTCACGGTTTTTTCCAGCAAAGGCATCAATTGTTTACAGGGGCCACACCATGGAGCCCAAAAATCCACCAATATGGTTGTGTGTTTGGAGGCTTCAATGACATCTGTCATGAAGTCCTGGGTGCTGGTGTCCTTGATCAAGGGACCTGTCGGCGCATTGGAAGCAGGGTTTGGGGCAGCAGTCAGACCGGTTTGCTGCGTGGAGGTGGTCTGTGTGGTTGAGATATTTGCGGACATTCCGCCACCAAATCCGTAAGAGGACGTGCTCATGACTGTCTGACCCTTTCTTGTTGATGCCTTGTTGCCTTAAAGAGGCCTGTCAGGATGGATCTATCAAATTGCAGAGATTTGATCCATGATAATCGGCATCCCTGTGCCTGTTTTGCCTATTTTTAGAGCCTGATTTAAAAATCCTGAACCAGCCCTCTCCTCCTTTTCATACCACCCGTCATGGCACCCTCATGGGCGGTCTGCTAGAGGGAGAGGGCTGGAGATGCGGCCTGAAAGTCTCATATCTAGACTTTTAAATCGAGCACTTAGATCTATATGGGAATGAAGGGGGAGTTGGTCAATCCTCTTTTTCCAGCTTTATCGTGGTTGGCTCATGCCCGGTTGCTGCAAAGAATGTCAGCAAATCGTCTTTTTGGATGGCAGTGGTGGCTGTATTTTCCAGCGGATGATAATTTAACAGCTCTTGTTCCATCATATTGGCGTCCAGAAACAGGCGCACCTTGTGTGTGTCTTTGTCATTGATCAGAGCAAAAGGGGTCACCGAGCCGGGTTTGACGCCCAATAATTCCCACAACAGATCGGCATTGCCAAAGCTGACACGGCCAAAATCGGTTTTTTTGTGAAAGCTTTTCAGATCTACTTCTGTATCATTGAGGCAAACAACCAGACCGATATTGCCTTTTTTGTCTTTCAGAAACAGATTTTTCGTATGGCCGCCGGGCAGGCTTTCCTTGATTTTTTGGCTTTCTGCGACGGTGAAAACGGCTTCGTGATCGTGGGTTTTTGTTTCAATTCCAAGCTCTGAGAGAAAGTTCAACAAGTCTTGACGGCTGGCCGGGCTGGATAGGGTCATCTGTGCGATCCATTGTGTTTGCAAGTTGACTGACCCTAAAAAGCTTTGAGGCTTGCTGCAAGAGCGCTGAGGAATGGTCTGGGATGTGTGCGTGCTTTTCTGACAGAATTTTTAACAATCTGCTTTTGTGGGATGTTTTGATGATGTGAAAACTGACAGGCATGTGAGAAAAGTGCAAAAAATGTAATTTCCTTGTTGCAATTGCCATAGAGGTCGTCCATATAGCCTCTCGTCGATGAGCAATATGGAGCCTCATTGAGACGCGAGACAGTTTCGCGGGTGTAGCTCAGGGGTAGAGCACAACCTTGCCAAGGTTGGGGTCGTGGGTTCGAATCCCATCGCCCGCTCCAGTTTAAAAGGTCGGATCTCTTGATCCGGCCTTTTTTGTTGCGCATAGTTGTGATTGGTTTTTTGTCTGTTTTATGATCCGATCAGGAGCCTTTCATGCCCTCTCCTCAGCCCTATTCCATTTTGTTTGTGTGCCTTGGCAATATTTGTCGCTCTCCTTTGGCAGAAGGGGTGATGCGCCATTTTGTCCAGCAAGCAGGTCTGGATCAGCGTTTTATGCTGGATTCTGCCGGAACCGGAGCTTGGCATGTTGGCAATCAGGCTGATTGTCGTTCCATTGCTGTGGGGGGCGAGCATGGAGTGGATTTGAGTGATTTGCGCGCCCGGCAGGTTGAACGCGAAGACTTTTATCGCTTTGATCTGATTTTGGCGATGGATGCCAGTAATCTGGCGGATTTAAACGCCATGCAGCCATCGGATGGTACCGCAAATCTGGCGCTCTATCGCAGCTATTGTAATGACGGGCAAAAGGATGTGCCTGATCCTTATTATGGTGGCGATCAGGGATTTGAAGCGGTCTATCAGATGATTGAGCGTGCCAGTCAGGTGTTGCTGGCCAAGCATGGCTGAACATTATTTATTTTATAAAAGATCGAAGGTATCTTCAATAACATAAGGTCCGCCACCGATGCTGTCTCTTGAGGAATAGAGTACGAAGCGCGGCACCGTGAAATAGTCTGTTTCGAAATTATCGCGCAGTTGTAGATAATTGGCTACATCAATGGGTTCGGCATTTTTCAGGCGTGCCAAGGTGACATGGGGTGTGAAGTCATGGCGATCCGGTTTAAAGCCAAGGCTTTGCATATGCTTGTCCACTTCGCCTTGCAATTGAATCAGATCTTCATTTTTACCGACAGCGGCAAAAACAGAATGGGGTTTTTTGGTACCAAATGTGCCAAATCCTTTAAGAAGTAGTTCAAATTCCGGCAGTCGTATCTGATGGAGATTGAAAACAATCTCATCTGCCATCGTATGGCTGACATCCCCCATGAAGCGCAAGGTGATGTGATAATTGGCTTCATCAATCCAGCGGGCGCCATAAAGACCGCCTTTTTGCAGGGATAATCTTGTGGTGATGGTGGAGGGAATTTCAATTCCGGCAAAGAGTCGTGGCATAGGCTCCTCCCTTGCTTTTCGCATAGCACCAGATGGGGCTGGAGGCCTTTGGTTGATCTATGCGACTCACATCAGCACGATAGTCTGTTCAGCTTAACGCAAAATCTGTGACGGTGGGATGAAAATGTCTCCTTGCCAATATGCCTTCTTTCAGATAGATGCGCGCGCGCGCCTTGGGTTGGCGGGCGGCAAGGCGCAAGGGAAAGAGCGTTGGCGGGTGGCAAGGCGCAAACAAAAGCCCTGATCGTTGTTTTGATCAGGGCTTTTGAGGTTTTATCTTATATCCAGATTATGGACAGGGATTGGTATGGAGCAAATGCACCGCATCAATGGCATTTTCCAGCTCTTCATCAATGGCCATATTATGGGCGGCAATGTCTGTTTTGAGTTGGTCCATGGTGGTTGCCCCCAAAATTGTCGAGGTGGTAAAGGGGCGTGTGGTGGCAAAGGCAATGCAAAGTTGGGAAATATCCCAGCCAAATTCTTTGGCGACTTTCAGATAGCCCCGAATAGCGCTGTCGGCCCCCGGCGTTGTATAGCGATCCTGTCGTTTGAACAGGGCTTTGCGGCTGCCGGCAGGGTTGGCCCCATCCAGATATTTGCCCGTCAAAAAGCCTTGACCCAAAGCGGAATAGGCCAGCAGGCCGACATTTTCGCGCATGGACATTTCCGCCATATTCACTTCATAAGTGCGATTGGTCAGGTTGTAAGCATTTTGCACGGAGACAACGCGCGGGCCATTGCCTTTTTCGGCTTCGTGCAAAAAGCGCATGGTGCCCCAGGTGCTTTCATTGGACAGACCAAGATGGCGAATTTTGCCTGCATCGACCAGTTCCTGCATCACTTGCAGGATTTCACCAATGGTATTTTCCTTTTCTACAGGATCATTGTGACGGAAAATAACCGGATTTGAACCAAATTGCGTCACGGCACGGTCTGGCCAATGGATTTGATAGAGATCGATATAGTCGGTTTTCAGGCGTTTGAGGCTTCCATCAATGGCTTCCATGATCTGTCCACGGCTGACTTGTGACAGTGCGCCATCTTTGCGAAACCAGTTCATGCCTGAACGGCCCACCACTTTTGTGGCAATGATGACCTCATCGCGATTGTTGCGCTTCTGCATCCAGTTGCCGATAATTTCTTCGGTGCGGCCTTGGGTTTCCGGTTTTGGGGGAATGGCATAAAGCTCTGCTGTATCGAAGAAATTGATACCCTCATCAAGGGCATAATCCATCTGTTCAAAGCCTTCTTTTTGCGTATTTTGTTCGCCAAAGGTCATGGTGCCTAGGCATAGGGAGGAGACTTGAAGATCCGTATTGCCGAGTTGTCTCAATTCCATGGATTGATCCATCTTTCTTTTAAAGGGCGGGAGGGATGATGCAGCTGTGTTTGATCAGGATTGCATGTCTTTGATGATTTGGGCAACCAGTGGGGCGATTTTACTGGTTATGATGGTGATGCCCTCTTTGTTGGGATGAATGCCATCTTTTAAATTCAGCTCTGGTATAGCCGCGACCCCTTCCAAAAAGAAAGGATAGAAAGCCAGCTCATAGTCTTTGGCCAAAGCTGGATAGATGGCATTGAAAGTCTCCACATAGGGCTTGCCCATATTGGGTGGGGCTTGCATTCCTGCCAACAGAATTGTGATGTTTCGCTCTTTTAGCCGTTCAATCATGGCAATCAGGTTGGCTTTGGTTTGATCAAGGGGCAGGCCTTGCAAGGCATCATTGGCACCAAGTTCGAGAATGACCAGATCTGTGCCATCGGGAATGGACCAATCCAAGCGCGATAAGCCCGATGCTGTTGTATCACCAGAGACTGCGGCATTGGTGACTTGGCTTTTCAGGCCCATTTTATCCAAACTGGCTTGCAATTGATCGGAAAAGCCATGGCCCTGTGGCAATTGATAGCCAGCGGAGAGGCTGTCGCCAAAGGTGATGATTGAGATGACTTGTTGCGCCTTGGCCTGAAGGGGGAGGCTGACAGCAAAGAGCAGGAAAAAGAATGCAGCAATGGTCAATTTTGGCTGGTTTATTAACATCACCTGTTGGGTCGTTTGGCTTTGTATCATGTGATTTTGCGGTTGCATTTCTGTGTCCGGGTTCTTTTGGTGACAAGGCTTTCAGGCTTGTTTGTATCAAAATGTATCTGATGCTTTACATATGGGTAAAAGGCACCATATCAAGATGATCTTTTCTCTCTTGATTGCAAACAGGATGATACGCGATGTCAGGCCTTTCTTCTCTTGATCATATGGATGCCCAAAAAGGTTTTGACAAGGTGCCAGAGGCTGGCGAAACAGGTCAAGATTTGGGGACTGTTGCTCCAATCATTTCCTTGCATGATGTCAAGCTCAGTCTTGGGCATGGGCGATCAAAAGTTGATATTTTGCGAGCTATTGATCTGGATATTGCACGCGGGCAAAGTGTTGGTCTGGTTGGACCCAGCGGATCGGGCAAATCCACGCTTTTGATGGTAATGGCAGGATTGGAGCAGGCCGATCAAGGGCAGGTTTTGATTGAAGGGGCCGATATGTCGGTGATGGGTGAGGATGAGCTGGCCCGTTTTCGTGGACGCCATATTGGCATTATCTTTCAAAGCTTTCATTTGGTGCCAACCATGACAGCCTTGGAAAATGTTGCGATTCCGCTGGAACTGGCGGGACGGGATGATGCTTTTTCACGTGCAGAAGAAGAATTGCATGCCGTGGGTCTTGGCCATCGTTTGCATCATTATCCGGCAGAAATGTCTGGCGGTGAGCAGCAACGCGTTGCCATTGCCCGTGCTCTTGCTCCGCGTCCGGCCATTTTGATTGCTGATGAACCAACCGGTAATCTTGATGGGGAGACGGGTCGTGATATTGCGGATTTGATGTTTGATTTGCAGCATCGTCGTGGCATGACCTTGATGCTTGTGACGCATGACCCCAAGCTTGCGGATCGATGCGAACATGTGGTGCGGCTCAAAAAAGGCCGGCTGGTCGAGCTGGGCGAGGAGGCTTAATATGGACCGCTCTGTTCTGCCGTCTTCGCGCATGATGCTCTCTCACGAGCATCAGACCTCCCCAGTCAAGGGCGATGATATGCGTCGTCATGGCTTTTTTGTCCAGCTTGCGCTGGCTGTGCGTTTTGCGCGGCGTGAATTGCGGGGCGGGCTTGCCGGTTTTTATATCTTTTTGGCCTGTATCGCGCTGGGTGTTGCTGCCATTGGTGGCGTTGGCTCTGCGTCCAAGGCTTTAACGGGGGGCTTGGTTGAGCGCGGACGGGCTATTCTTGGTGGTGATTTGGCCTTGACCCTTTCCCATCGTCCAATCGCGCAGGAAGAGCGCAGTTTTTTGGCCAAATATGGCGCTGTGAGTGAGCTGGCTTCTTTGCGGGCCATGGCGCGTACAAGCGATGGGTCTGATCAGCTTTTGGTTGAGGTCAAGGCGGTGGATGGTTCTTACCCCACTGTCGGTGACTTCAGGCTTGCCGGACAGGCGCAGCCAGCTAAGGATTTGGAGCCTTTGTTTGGTGGTAATGACAGGCTCGATGGGGGCGTTCTTGTTGCTTCGTTGCTGCTGGATCGACTGGGTCTTGAGATTGGTGATCAGATTTCTATCGGCACGGCAGATGTGTTGATTACAGGTGCGATTGGGTTTGAGCCAGATGCGCTTGCAACGGGCGTTGGCTTTGGTCCACGGGTTTTGATGAGCCTTGAGACCTTGCAAAAAACGGATTTGGTTCAGCCCGGCTCTATTGTGCGTTATGTCACGCGGCTGACTTTGGAAGGGGAAGGATCGCAAGCACGGTTGCAAAGTCTGCAAGCGGATTTGAAGGAGGCCTTTCCCGATGCTGGCTGGCGGGTGCAGTCTCGTGGCAATGCGGCGCAAGGTCTGTCCCGCAATATTGAACGCTTTGCCGCTTTTTTGGTGTTGGTGGGTCTGGCTTCGCTGATTACAGGAGGCGTTGGCATTGCCAATGCGGTTCGGGCTTTTGTTGTTTCACGCCAGAGCGTGATTGCCAGTTATAAATGCCTTGGAGCGCCGGGGCGACTGGTTGTGTTGATCTATCTGGTTCAAATCACGCTGATTGCTCTGTTGGCGATTGGCATTGGTTTGTTTTTTGCCATGCTTGTTCCATTTGGGTTGGCCTTGGCTTTGCCGGATAATTTGCCGATTGCTTCGCAAAGTGTTTTTCCTTTGGAATTGCTCAAAGCCGCCGCTTTTGGTTTGCTGACCGCCTGGCTCTTTTCCATGGGGCCTTTGCTACGGGCGCGCTCCATCCCGGCAACGGCTTTGTTCCGCGATCAAGTTGCGCCACATATGGCCAAAAATCGCTGGCAAGACTGGTTGCTTTTGGGGGGGCTTGCCGCTCTTTTGGTTGCGCTGGTTCTGTCTAGCGCAGAGGTGATGCGGGTTGCCGCTTTGTTTCTGGTTGGGATGGGGCTTGTCTTTGCCAGCCTTCGCTTGATTGCGTGGCTGATTATGGCTTTGGCGCGCCGATTGCCGCGGGTGAAGCAGGTCATTCCTCGTTTGGCTTTGGGCAATTTGCATCGCCCCGGCGCTTTGACGCCGTCTGTCTCGCTTTCCCTTGGTTTGGGCCTGAGCCTGTTGGTGACGCTGGTGATGATTGATATGAACCTACAGCAGCAATTGACGGGCAATTTGCAGGAAAAGGCGCCGAATTTCTTTTTCATCAATATTCAGAGCCATTCTATGGATGATTTTGAAACACGCTTGAAAGATTTGGCACCAGAGGGCGATGTTCAAAAAGTACCGATGTTGCGTGGGCGGATCGTCTCGCTCAAAGGCATTGCTGCTGCGGATTATAATCCGCCAGAAGAGGCACGCTGGATTTTGCGCGGGGATCGCGGCATCACCTATTCCCACACTGCGCCGAAAAATTCCACGCTGGTTGAAGGACAATGGTGGGACAAAGATTATAGCGGCAAGCCTTTGGTGTCTTTTGATGAAGACTCAGCCCTTGAATTGGGTCTTGGTCTTGGGGATGAGGTGCAGGTCAGCGTGCTGGGTCGAATGATTACCGCTGAAATTGCCAATTTGCGCCGCATTGAATGGGAAAGTATGGGCATCAATTTTGTGATGGTCTTCAGCCCCAATGCTTTTGCCGGTGCCCCTCATGCTTTTTTGTCGACGCTGACCCTGTCCGAAAAATCCGATGGTGCACTTGCGGATAAAGAAGCACAGATTTTAAAAACGATCAGTGCGGATTATCCGACCGTGACATCTGTGCGGGTTGGGGATGCGCTGGATCGGGTGAATGATCTGGTTCGGCAATTGGCCTGGGGGATGCGGGCGGCATCCTTGTTGGCGGTGGTGGCATCTATTTTGGTTTTGGCCGGTGCCTTGGCGGCAGGTCAGCGCGAGCGCATTTATGATGCGGTGATTTTGAAAACCCTTGGCGCCAGCCGTTTGCAAGTTTTGGTGGCTTATAGTCTGGAATATGCCTTGCTTGGGTTGGTGACGGCTGGTTTTGCTTTGCTCATTGGCAATGGTGCCGCTTATCTGGTTCTGGGGCAGATTATGGATTTGCCCTTTACCGCCCAGCCTTTGGTGGCCATTTTAACCGTGGTGATTGCCATTTTGGTGACCATTTCCCTTGGCCTTGCTGGCACGCTGAAAAGCTTGTCAGCAAAACCGGCGCGTATTTTGCGCGCTGGTTAGAAGAGCGGGCCTAGGCTCAGGACCCCTCTTTTTCATGATATCTATGTAAGATTGCGAGATGGAGCTTTTGGGCTTGATGATTGTCAAATAAAATTGAATTTTATAGTCATATTTATAATGACTGATTTGGTTGGGTGGTGGGCACAATGTCTTTTCTCCAGCCTGTGACAAGGAGACAATCATGAAGTGTGCTACAAGAATTCTGCTTTCTGCCGTTATGGTGTTGGGATCTGTTGTTTCAGTATCGGCAGCAGAGCCAATGCCAACCAAGCAACTTGATATTGCGGCTCTTCCTGGCAAAAATGTCTGGAAGAGTGATGCGACTGTGACACCGCTTGCCTTTGATGCCAATGGCAAGCCTGCCATTGTGGTGATCAAGGTACCTGCGGGGCAGCAGGCCAAGGCTGCCCACGCCACTAAGGATGGTAACATTCGTTTTGCCATGGTTCTTTCTGGCACGCTCTATTATGCTGATGGTGAGAGCGTTGATAAAGCAAAGGAAAAAGCCTATCCGGCAGGTTCCGTTCTGGCTATTTCTTCTGGTGTCAAACATTGGGTTTCTACGCGCGAGAGTGCTTTGACATTGCTTCTAACCGCAGCTGATCCAGATAAATTGTCCCCTATGGTCAAAAAACAGTTTGGCATGATGTAATCAATGATCTCGCAAAGGGTATTGTTACCCTTTGCTTTTTTGCAAGGCAGGATCCTTTTCATGGAAAGCATGAAAATAATCAGGATGAGCCGCCATATGATCCATGGATTTTTAAACTTAATCCCTCAAAAGCCACAATATAGAATAAAATTGACAGAAAATGCTTGAGCTTGGCCCTCTTCCTACCCATATAGTGAGGCAAGAGTATTTTGGATCAAGACATTGATCCTGATTGATTGGGCCATTGGCCCGAAGCTGATACAGGGGAGAGGGCCCTGATCTGCTTTTCAGAATTTGGATTTGTGAGGAGAAACCATGTCACAGGATTTTCGTCAAACCGCCCAGATGGGTGGCCGCGCTGCGGAAATGGCAGCTATTGATCAAGGCCTTCGTGCGCATATGCTCAAGGTCTATAACTATATGGCGGTTGCCTTGGGTGTTACCGGCATTGTTGCCTTTGCTTTCTTCAAATTGTCTTTTGTTGATACAGGTGCAGGCCTTGCCTATACTGAGTTGGGCGCAACATTGTTCGGCTCTGCGTTGAAATGGCTGATTATGCTGGCACCTTTGGGTATGGTTTTCTTCCTGTCCTTCCGCATTCATGCCATGGCGACATCCACCGCACAGCTGGTCTTCTGGGCTTTTGCGGCTTTGATGGGCGTGTCCCTGTCTTCGATCTTTGCCATTTATACCGCGCAAAGCATCACGCAGGTTTTCTTCATCACCGCTGCAGCTTTTGCTGGTCTTAGCCTCTATGGTTACACCACCAAAAAGAGCCTGTCCGGTATGGGTTCTTTCCTGATGATGGGTGTGATCGGCATCATCATTGCTTCCATTGTCAATATTTTCTTGGCATCTGGTGCGCTGGCTTTTGCTATTTCTGTGATTGGTGTTCTGGTCTTTGCAGGCCTGACCGCTTATGACACCCAGAAAATCAAGGAAATGTATCTGGCAAGCGACAGCATGGAAATTGCTGGCAAAAAAGCCATTATGGGTGCTTTGAGCCTTTATATGGACTTCATCAATATGTTCCTGTTCATGCTGCAATTGTTCGGCAACCGCGAATAGGATCATCGCATCAAAGACATTTAAAAACCCGGCATCCTGTGGTGCCGGGTTTTTTGTGGTTTAATCAATCAGCTTGAGCATTTTTTGATTCAATAATTTGATGATGCTTGAGAGATCCTGACCGCGTTTCAGGATTTGTCCTTGTTGGGAAACAAGCAAATAGGCCCCTTGTTTGCGGGCCAGTTTGGGGATTTTTTCAATGCGATAGATTGGCATTTCCCCGGTGCGGCGAAAGATCGAGAAAACTGCCTTCTCTTTCAGGCTGTCAATGGCATAGTCACGCCATTCTCCGGCTGCAACCATGCGGCCATAGATGTTGAGAATGGCCATCAATTCTGTTCGATGAAATGAAATCGGTGCAGGCTTTAGGGGATGTCGGGATCGCAAATTGGTGACGGTGCCTGCTCCCTCATTTTGGGAGATATTGGGCTGATTTGGGGGATTATCCAGACTTTGTTCTGACAAGCGCGTCTCCTTTTTATAGCCTATGATTGCTGTAAAAGCGCCATTTGGCAAGTAAGGATGAAAATCTTACGCTCTTGTGTTGTTTTTGAAGGTTTGATCCAAAAAAGGCAATTTTGTTGATGCTGGTCATAAAGTTACCTTGAAATGGCCTTATTTCAGCCCTTGGAAAGCCATGAGCTGCGACCAATATCTATCCTGTTGCCTCGTGGTAATCGGCTCTGATGCAAAGTTTCTTATTTGCATTTTTGGACTGGATGTCTTGCCTCTGCCCCCCTTGGGATATCCCTCCGACCGATTTTCCGCTTTTACGTGTCAACATCCCAACAGCTCCTTTAAGGGATGCCTTCGTGGCATCCCTTTTTTTGCTTTTGTAATCCCTTGAAAGCGCTCGCATGGATTGCTAGATCAGCGTCATAAACTCTTTGCAAGGAAGGACCTTACAAGCAATGTCTGAGCAGGTTGACAATCAGGGCGGTTCAGAGACCCATTCTTTTGAAGCGGAAGTCTCACGTCTTTTGCATTTGATGGTGCATGCTGTTTATTCCAACAAGGAAATTTTTCTGCGTGAGCTGATCTCCAATGCCGCTGATGCATGTGAAAAATTGCGCCATGAATCGCTGACACAAAGCGAGTTGATCAAGGATGATCCAACTTTTCAAATCACCTTGAGCTCTGATGGCGAAGCTGGCACTTTGAGTGTGCTGGATAACGGCATTGGCATGGGCAAAGCGGAATTGATTGAGAATTTGGGCACCATTGCCAAATCTGGCACCCGGGCTTTTCTTGATCAATTGGCCAAGGAAGAGGGCGATGGTTCTGCCTTGATCGGGCAATTTGGCATCGGTTTTTATTCTGCTTTTATGGTTGCTGACCGGGTTGATGTGATCTCACGCCGGGCTGGAGAGGCTGATGCCTGGAAATGGTCCTCGACTGGCGAAGGGGCGTATGATTTGAGCCTTGCCAGTGAGGATGAGGCCTTGCCGCGCGGCACCAAAATTGTTTTGCATTTGAAAGATGACGAAAAAAGCTTTGCTGATTCGGTGACCATTCGCCGGATTGTGCGCGATTATAGCTCGCATGTGCCTGTTCCCATTCGTATGCTGACCAAAAATGAAGAAGCAGATGCGATTGATGAAGAGAAATTGACCGATGGCACTGCGCTTTGGACCAAATCCAAAAGCGAGATCAGTGACGAGCAATATAAGGATTTTTATCATTATAGCTCCGGTCAATTTGATGATCCGGCGGTGACGATCCATTATCGGGCAGAAGGGCGCACCGAATATAATGTGCTGGCCTTTGTGCCAGAGCAAAAGCCGTTTGATTTGTTTGATCCATCGCGCAAAGGACGGATGAAGCTCTATGTGCGACGGGTCTTTATCACCGATGATGCGGAATTGGTGCCTGCCTATTTGCGCTTTGTGCGTGGCATTGTCGATAGTGAGGATATTCCGCTCAATATTTCGCGCGAAATGTTGCAGGATAATCCGATCCTTGGTGCGATTAAAAAAGGCGTGACCAATAAAGTCCTGTCTGAGCTGGAAAAGCTGTCTCGCAAGGATGAAGACAAGTTCCTCGCTATTTGGGAGGCTTTCGGCACGGTCATCAAGGAAGGGCTTTATGAAGATCCTGAACGCCGGGATCAGCTGTTCAAGATGGTGCGCTTTACCACGACAAAGGGTGAGACCCGCACTTTGGCGCAATATGTGGAGGATCTGAAAGAAAATCAGACCGCTATTTATTATGCTTTGGGCGATAGCAAAGAGGCGATTTTGGCCAGTCCGCACCTGGAAGGCTATGAAGCGCGCGATGTTGAAGTGCTTTTGCTGGCTGATGCAGTGGATGCATTCTGGGTTCAGACAGCCCTTGGCTTTGATGGCAAGAGTTTTAAATCCATCTCGCAAGGCGGGGCGGATCTGGATGCCATTGAGAAAGTTTCCGAAGATGTTGATGACAAATCGGATGAGGAAAAGGCCAAGGAGAAAAGCTCGGTTGCCGATCTTGTGGCTTTCGTCAAAGAGACCTTGGACGGTGATGTGAGCGAGGTTCGCATTTCAGCACGTTTGGCGTCCAGCCCGGTTTGTATTGTGGCACCGGATTATGGACCAGATCGTCAATTGGAAAAATTGATGCGCAGTCAGCAAGGGGCGCAAGCAGGTTTGAAGCCGGTTTTGGAGCTCAATCCCGATCATGCGCTTATTTTGGCTTTGGCCACTCAGCTTGAAAAGGCCAGCGATAAATCTGCGATGGGCGATGGCGCGCGTCTTTTGTTGGATCAGGCGCTTATTCTGGATGGAGAGCAACCGGCCAATCCAGCCGATTTTGCGGCGCGGCTGTCAAAGGTGATGATGGTTGCCATAGCGTGATAGAGCTGGGATCTAGATCCGAGTTTATTTATGTCCTGATATTATTGATTTTAAAAGCCGCGAGGACGATTCCTTGCGGCTTTGGGCTTTTTAAAAGGGTTTTTGCGGTTTTCATGGCTCTGTCATTTGTCTTTGGGGTGGAAATTTCAATCATTTTTCGCCATATAAGGCAAACTGGCTTGGCTATATGTTGGCCGGTATGGTTTTTTGCACCCTTTTTAAAGCGATGTCTGTCGATGAGCGAGCAACTGCATTTTTTGAAAATGAATGGTCTGGGCAATGAATTTATCGTCATTGATGCCCGAAAGACCATGCCCCAATTGGGGCCGGATGCTGTGCGTTCCTTGTCGGATTCTGCAAGCGGGCCGGGCTGTGATCAGTTTATCACTCTTGAAGTTCCGCAAGCGGGTGGGGATGTGTTTATGCGCATTCACAATGCTGATGGTGGCGAGGTTGAGGCCTGCGGCAATGCCACGCGTTGCGTGGGGCGCTTGCTGATGGCCGAGCGTCAAAGCGACAGGGTGGTGATTGAGACGGTTGCCGGGCCTTTGATTGCCCATCGTTGTGATCAGCCTGACCATATTATGGTGGATATGGGCCAACCCAAATTTGGCTGGCAGGATATTCCGCTGGCTGAGGAATTTGATGATACCCGTGCCATTGAATTGCAGATTGGCCCGATTGATGATCCAATCCTGCATACGCCTTCTGTGGTCAATGTCGGTAATCCCCATGCCATTTTCTGGGTAGATCGGGATGTGGAGAGTTATGGGTTGGAGGTGAACGGGCCGATGCTGGAAAATCATATGATTTTTCCTGAGCGGGCCAATATTTCGCTGGCACAGATGCATAATCGGGGTGAATTGACGCTGAAAGTCTGGGAGCGCGGCGTTGGTTTGACCAAGGCATGCGGCACGGCTGCCTGTGCTGCGGGGGTTGCGGCCTTTCGCAATGGCTTGAGTGAGCGCAAGGTTCTGGTGCATTTGCCGGGGGGCGATTTGGTGATCGAATGGCGTGAGGCTGATGATCATATTTTGATGTCCGGGGGGACCGAGCTGGACTATGCCGGGGTGATTGATCTATCGGATTTGTCCTGGCAGAAAATTTCCCTGACGCAGACCTCTGTGCAGGGTGCGGAGTATGCATCCCTATGAGCATCAAGGTTTTGACCTTTGGATGTCGGCTGAATAGCTATGAATCCGAGGTGATGAAAAAGCAGGCGCAAGAAGCCGGGCTAGACAATGCCATTTTGGTCAATACCTGCGCGGTGACCAATGAAGCGGTGCGTCAGGCGCGCCAGCAAATCCGCCGGGCCAAACGTGATAATCCCGACGCCCAGATCATTGTGACCGGCTGTGCCGCCCAGACCGAGAGCCTTTCTTTTGCGCAAATGGGTGAAGTGGATCTGGTTCTTGGCAATGACGACAAGCTTAAAGCCGAGAGCTACAAGTCTGTTCCCAATTTTGGCGTGTCGGTAGAGGAAAAGGTCAAGGTCAACGACATTATGAGCGTGCGCGAAACCGCACTGCATTTGATTGAAGGGCTGGAAGGGCGTGCGCGCGCTTTTGTTCAGGTACAAAATGGCTGCGATCATCGTTGCACATTTTGCATCATTCCATATGGGCGGGGCAATAGCCGTTCTGTGGCTATGGGGCCGATCATTGATCAAATTCGCGCGCTGGTGGACAATGGCTATAATGAAGTGGTTTTGACCGGGGTGGATATCACCTCTTATGGAACGGATTTGCCGGGCACGCCAAAATTCGGTTTTCTGGTCAAATCGGTGCTCAAACATGTGCCGGATTTAAAGCGTCTTCGTATTTCTTCCATTGATTCCATCGAGGCTGACCCAGACCTTATGGATTGCATCGCCAATGAAGATCGTTTGATGCCGCATTTGCATCTTTCCTTGCAGGCAGGGGACAATATGGTGCTCAAGCGTATGAAGCGTCGCCATCAGCGGGATGATACCATTGTCTTTTGTCAGCAAGTGCGTCGCTTGCGCCCTGATATGGTGTTTGGGGCTGATATCATTGCCGGGTTCCCGACCGAGACAGAAGATATGTTTCAAAAGAGCCTTGATATTGTCGAGGAATGTGATCTGACCCATTTGCATGTTTTCCCCTATTCTGCGCGTCCCGGCACACCTGCGGCCAAGATGCCGCAAGTCAAAGGTCCGGTGATTAAAGAGCGGGCGGCTCGATTGCGCGAAGTGGGAGATGCTGCCTTATCGCGTCATTTGCAAAGTCAGATTGGCCGGGAGTGCGATATTTTGGTGGAACGAAATGGCCTTGGCCGAACCGAGCAATTTACAATGAGTGAGATTGCAAATGGGGAACCGGGCGATATTGTAAGGGCGAAGATTGTTGGGGCGACCCATCGTCATTTGATGGCTGACGCCATTTCCTGATTGCCCTGATGCTGCGTCTTGAGGAGTGCATTGAATGAGCAAAAAGCCTGGCCTGTTTTCCCGTTTGTTTGGCTCTGGCAAAGAGGCGGCTGAGCCTGATTCTTCTGATGCTGCTCAAACAGAGAGTGAACAGAACGAAATTGTCCTTCAAGATGATGTGCCTGATGATGTGCCTGATGATATGATTGAAGAGCGATCAGATCATGATGAAGGCGATCAGGTTGTTGAGGGTGAGCCGCTTGAGGATCGTGATGATCTCTTAGAAGAGATGGCTGAGACAACAGAAGAGGCTGATCTTTCTGACCCTGTTTCAGATGGGAGTGAGGATGAGTCTTTTGAGCCCGTTGAAGAGGGGGATGAGCCAGTCTCACCAGACAAAGAGGCAGCATTAGAGCCTGTATCAGGAGAGCCGGAAAAGAAGCTAAGCTGGTTTGAACGGCTCAAGCGCGGTTTGGCGCGCTCGTCTGGTGCGCTGGGTGAGGGCATTGCCTCGATCTTTACCAAGCGCAAGCTTGACGATGACATCTTGCAGGATCTGGAGGATATTCTCATTCAGGCGGATTTGGGTGTTGAGACGGCCATGACCATTACCGAACGGTTGGCAGATGGTCGTTACAACAAAGAAGTTTCCGGCGAAGAGGTTCAGAATATTCTGGCTGATGAAGTCAATGCGGTTTTGGAGCCTGTGGCTACGCCATTAAAAGTTGGCAAACGTGAGGATGGTAGTCCTCATGTGATCTTGATGATTGGGGTGAATGGCGCCGGTAAAACCACCACAATCGGTAAGCTGGCGCAAAAATTTCGCAGCAATGGCCAATCGGTGATGTTGGCGGCGGGCGATACATTTCGCGCCGCTGCGATTGACCAGTTGAAAGTCTGGGGTGAGCGCACAGGCTGTCCGGTTGTTGCCCGTGATGTAGGTTCAGACGCTGCCGGGCTTGCCTTTGATGCCATGAGCGAGGCCAAAGAGCAGGGCTGTGATCTTTTGATGATAGACACAGCAGGCCGATTGCAGAACCGGACCGAGCTTATGGATGAGCTGGAAAAGATTGTGCGGGTGATCAAAAAGCATGACGAAAGCGCGCCCCATAGTGTGCTTTTGGTGCTGGATGCCACAACTGGTCAGAATGCGCTGAACCAGGTTGAGATCTTCTCCAAAATTGCCGGAGTGACAGGGCTTGTCATGACCAAACTGGATGGAACAGCAAGGGGTGGTATTTTGGTGGCGATTTCTGCCAAACATCAATTGCCGGTGCATTTCATTGGTGTTGGCGAAGGGGTGGATGATCTGGAGCCGTTCCAGTCGCAGGATTTTGCCCGGGCCATTGCTGGCCTTGCTAATTAGACGCTTGCGCTTTGTGCTTTTGGAGCAAATTATGAGCAAATCAAATATGCCGACAGGTCAAAGTTCCGACCAATCTGAGCAGCCGCAGCTGGAAGAAGGCCAATTGTTGAAACTGGCTTTGGAGCTGGGGCCTTTGGCTGTTTTCTTCTTTGCCAATGCCAAGGGGGAAGCATTGGCGCAGTGGTTTCCTATTTTGGCCGGTATGCAGCCTATTTTTGTTGCCACTGCCGCCTTTATGGTGGCTACCATCCTGTCCCTGACCGTATCGCGGATGAAATTTGGCAAATTGCCCGTGATGCCGATGGTTTCTGGTGTTGTGGTCTTTGTCTTTGGTGGTCTGACGCTTTATTTGCAAGATGATACCTTCATCAAAATGAAGCCAACCATCGTCAATAGCCTGTTTGGTTCTATTTTGCTGATTGGGCTTTTATTTGGCAAAAGCCTGTTGGGCTATGTGTTTGATTCCGTCTTTCAGCTCAATGCAACAGGCTGGCGAATCCTAACCTTTCGCTGGGGTATTTTCTTCTTCTTTTTGGCCTTGGTCAATGAGGTCGTCTGGCGCAATTTCTCGACCGATATGTGGGTCAATTTCAAAGTGTTTGGGGTGATGCCCATCACAATGATTTTCGGGGCTTTGCAAATGCCGTTGCTGAATAAATATGGACTGGATGCGAAAGATTGATCAGGCTCTTTGCTTGATCGTATGAAAAAGCAACGGTGTTACTGGTCAAGCAGTAATTCCGTTGTTTTTTGTTTGGTGAGAAACAACAATCACTGTTTTTCTGCGAGTATTTGCTCCAGAACCGGCATAAAGCTGTCTCGTAAATTGGTCGGGGTCAGGGGACCGATATGTTTGTATCGTATGACGCCCTTGCGATCGACAATGAAGGTTTCCGGCGCGCCATATACGCCCCAGTCAATGCCGGTGCGTCCGCTCAGATCAAGGCCGACTGCGTCAAAGGGATTGCCGTGATTGCGCAGGAAACGGGCGGCATTTTGCGGTTCGTCTTTATAGGCAATGCCGACAAGCTGGTAGCGATTGTCCTTGTTCATTTCCAACAGAATTGGATGCTCATCACGGCAAGCTGGGCACCAGGACCCCCAGATATTGACCAGTGAGACTTTGCCCATCAGATCTGCGGTTTTAAAGCCGGGCATGGGTGCGCTATTGGCTTGAAAGCCTTCCAGTGGCGGAAGGTCAAAGTCTGGTGCTGTTTTGTTGATCAGGACAGAGGGAATTTTGGATGGATCGCTGCCCTTGGCCATTTGCAACAAAAAGAGGGCAGCGAGGCCGAGAAAAATTATCAGTGGCAGCAAGATCAAAAGATTGATCCCGCCTTTCTTTTCAGGGCTGGTTTGAACTGGCTCTGTGGTCATTTGACTTTCTTTCAAACATTCATTGCTTGCGAGCAGAGCGACGGGTGATGCCGCGCGCTTCCAGCTCTGCCAGAGCTTTGGCCTGAGCGCGGCCATCCAGCATAATCCAGGCAATCAGAATGCCAATGGTGAGGATGACAACGCCATAGGAAGCGGCGATGAAACCGGTATAGGGTCCGAGCATGGATCTGTCTCCTTGTGTTTGCTGGGGCTTTACTGTTTGTTGCCGGTTTGGGACGATGCGGCCCGTCTTGCGGCTTGCATATGCATGGTGCGGATACGGCGACGCAGAATTTCGTTTTTCATGATTTTCATATGCATCAT
The DNA here is from genome assembly GCA_025800145.1 of Cohaesibacter sp. Taxonomy (GTDB): domain Bacteria; phylum Pseudomonadota; class Alphaproteobacteria; order Rhizobiales; family Cohaesibacteraceae; genus Cohaesibacter. Next base: position 77,580 of record JAOXSH010000004.1, on the reverse strand, counting down.
GATGAACATGAAGGTGAAGGCCAGAGCCATAACCAAAAGCGGAATGAGAATGGTGCTATGGACTTTGGAGCCATCAAGGGTGATGACGCCTGCGGGCTGGTGCAATGTGGACCACCAATCAACCGAGAATTTGATGATTGGAATGATGACAAAGCCCACAAGGGTGAGAATGGCAGAGGCCTTGCCTGCCTTTATCGGGTCATCAATGGTGCGCCAAAGAGAGATCAGGCCCAGATAAATGATCAGCAAGACCAGCATGGAGGTTAGACGGGCATCCCAAACCCACCATGTGCCCCACATGGGTTTGCCCCATAAACTGCCGGTGACAAGAGAGAGAAAGGTAAAGACCGCACCCAAGGGTGCCGCAGATTTGGCCGAGACATCGGCCAATGGATGTTTCCAGACCAAAGTGCCGATTGAGGACATGGCCATCATGGTATATGCACCCATTGCCAGCCATGCAGATGGCACATGGATGAACATGATTTTGACCGTAGCTCCTTGCTGATAATCGTCCGGTGCCACAAAGAAGGTCATATAAAGGCCGATGGCAAAGGTTATCACGCTCAGGCCCAGAAGCCATGGCATCAATTTATCAGCAAAAGACAGAAAACGGGTTGGATTGGCCAAATCCCAGATGCTGAATGATTTTTTGGCAGTGGCGGTCATAGCTGATCACCTTTTGTCTTGATGGTCCTGTCATGCAATATGGCGCGTCGTTCTGGTTGGGGCTGTTGCCAGTTGGTCCTGCTACCAGTTTTCGCTCTTTGCCATGCCTGCATGGATGTTCGATCGATCTGCTTTTGGCATGTGCCGATCCCTTGCCCTTTTGTATGGGGATAGGGAGTTTTCCGCCTTGATCAATATCATGTCTTGGGCTTGCCGCGTATTACGATTTGGTAAGGTGCGGCTATTCCTGTGCTGTGCGAAGGGCAGCGGCAGAGGCGATGGGGCCGATGATCAGCATGAGCAGGGAGATGGCACATAAAATGTAAAATGGTGTTGTGAAAGGGGCTGGATCTGTGACGGCGCCAATGGATGCACTGACCCCAAAGATCAGAATGGGAATGGTCAAGGGCAGAATGAGAATGGAGAGGAGCAGGCCACCGCGGCGCAAGATAACGGTCAAAGCGGCCCCGACCGAGCCAATGAGGGTCAAAGCGGGGGTGCCGACCAGCAAGGTTGCGGTGACAGCGGCAATGCCAATGGGTTCCAAATTCAAAAAGAGCGACAATAATGGCGCGGCCAGAACCAAGGGCAAGCCCGTTGCCACCCATTGGGCTGTGCATTTGATCAGAACGACCATCTCCAGCGGGTGATCTGTTAAGAGCAGTAAATCAAGTGAGCCATCTTCCTGATCCGCCTGATAGAGACGATCCAACCCCAATAGAGTGGCCAGCAAGGCCCCAATCCAGAGAATTGCCGGACCAAGGCGGGCAAGTAAGTTCAAATCTGGCCCGACCGCAAAGGGAAACACGGTGACGACGATCAGAAAAAACAAAACGCCCATCAAGGCTCCGCCACCAACGCGGACTGAGAGCTGAATTTCGCGTTTGAACAGGGCTGCCATGGCGCTCATCTGTCGCTCTCCTGAGGCTGGTCTGAAAGGGCTGTGGTCTCATCGACAAAAGGATCTGCAATTTGCTCACGGCCCAAATGCAGGCGGTCAGGATCGAGTAGCCCCAAAGGCGCATGCGTGGCGGCGACAATCAGTCCGCCTTCTTTGAGATGCTCTGCCATGAGGATTTCCAGCTTATGCTCGGAGGCTGCATCAAGGGCTGAGGTTGGCTCATCCAGCAGCCAAAGGGGGCGATGACATACCAGCAAACGCGACAGGGACAGACGGCGGCGCTGTCCTGCTGATAAATAGGCCGCAGGCATGTCGGTTAAATCGCCTAGATCCACTTCAGATAAGGCCTCATAGGCTGTGCGGGTTGGCTGACCATAGAAGCTTTGCCAGAAGTCGAGATTTTCTTTCAAGCTCAAGGCGGGTTTGATGGCGTCCGCATGGCCGAAATAGTGCGCTTGTTGACCAACGTTCAACTCTTCATCGCCGCCTTTTAAGGTTAGGGTGCCTGCATTGGCATGGACCAAACCGGCAAGGGTGCGCAACAAAGAGGATTTGCCAATGCCGTTGGGGCCGGTGACGACAAGGGCTTTGCCCTGATCCAATGTGAATGTGACATTTTCCAGAACCGGACGCCCTCCGCGAATGCAGCTTAAGCCTTTTACGATTAATTGCATGGTCATCCTTGTTGGTTGGCGCGTCTGAACCTGTCCTGTTTTGTAACGACTTGGCTCGCTTTTGCCTTGATTTTTATCATCTGGCAAGCAGCATCGCTCGTAATTCTAAGTATGAGTGCCTATTTATGGTTTATGCGGATTATCTTTGGCACATGCGACATATTTAGTTTTGTGTCATGATAGTATGACAGACCTCTTACCCTTTTGCAGGACCAGGCCAAAGGACGGACCCTATGAGCAAATCTTTAGACAGTTTCAAGGCGAAACAGAGCCTTCATGTGAATGGCAAGACCTATCATTATTTCAGTTTGCCTGAGGCCGAAAAAAATGGCCTAAGCGGCATTTCCCAATTGCCCTATTCGCTCAAAGTGGTGTTGGAAAATCTATTGCGATTTGAAGATGGGCGCAGCGTTACCGCCGATGATATTCGCGCTTGTGCCAATTGGCTGGTTGAGCGACGCTCAAGTGCGGAAATTTCCTATCGGCCAGCGCGGGTCTTGATGCAGGATTTTACCGGTGTGCCTGCTGTGGTCGATTTGGCGGCCATGCGCGATGCAGCCTCAAAGCTTGGGGCTGACCCGCAAGCGATCAACCCACAGGTGCCGGTTGATCTGGTGATTGATCATTCGGTTATGGTGGATCATTTTGGCACTGACAAAGCCTTTGGGCGCAATGTTGCGCTGGAATATGAGCGCAATGGCGAGCGCTATGAATTTTTGCGTTGGGGACAGCAGGCCTTTGATAATTTCCGCGTTGTGCCACCAGGCACGGGGATTTGCCATCAGGTGAATCTGGAATATTTGGCGCAAGCGGTCTGGACAAAAGAAGAGAATGGCGAGGTTTTGGCCTATCCCGATACCTTAGTTGGCACCGATTCTCATACCACCATGGTCAATGGTCTGTCTGTGCTTGGATGGGGTGTTGGCGGCATTGAAGCGGAAGCGGCGATGCTGGGCCAGCCGATTACCATGTTGATCCCTGAAGTGATCGGCTTCAAATTGACCGGTTCATTGGTAGAAGGCACAACGGCGACGGACCTTGTTCTGACCATTGTCGAGATGTTGCGGGCCAAAGGGGTGGTTGGTAAATTTGTTGAATTTTATGGACCGGGTTTGGACCATCTGTCTTTGGAAGATCAGGCGACCATTGCCAATATGGCCCCGGAATATGGGGCAACATGTGGCTTCTTTCCCATTGATGGGGATACATTGAGCTATATGGATGTGACGGGTCGCGATAAGGATCGTATTGCGCTGGTGGAAGCTTATGCAAGAGCGCAAGGCATGTTCCGGGATCAAAATAGTGTAGATCCTGTCTTTACCGATGGACTGGACTTGGATCTGGGGGATGTGGTGCCTTGTATTTCTGGTCCCAAGCGGCCTCAGGATCGGATTACGCTTGATGCCGCTGCCAGCACCTTTTCATCCGTTATGGATAGCGAATTTGGCAAGGCGGATGATTTGTTCAAGCGGGCAGCGGTTGAGGGCAAAGAGCATGATTTGGGCCATGGGGATGTGGTGATTGCAGCCATTACCTCTTGCACCAATACCTCCAATCCGTCCGTTTTGATTGGGGCGGGTCTGGTGGCGCGTAAAGCGCGGGAAAAGGGCCTGTCGATCAAACCATGGGTCAAGCCTTCGCTGGCTCCGGGCTCGCAAGTGGTCACAGATTATCTGGAAAAAGCCGGTGTTCAGGATGATCTGGATGCACTGGGTTTTCATCTGGTTGGTTATGGCTGTACTACCTGTATCGGTAATTCTGGTCCTTTGCCTGCTGACATTTCCAAGACGGTGCAAGATCATGATTTGGTGGCCTGTTCTGTTCTCTCTGGCAATCGTAATTTCGAAGGACGGGTAAACCCGGATGTGAAGGCCAATTTCCTGGCCTCCCCGCCTTTGGTTGTGGCTTATGCCTTGGCGGGCTCGCTTTATGTGGATTTGACCAGGGAGTCATTGGGAGAAGACCAGAATGGCAATCCGGTTTATTTGAAAGATATCTGGCCGAGCAATGCAGAAATTGCGGCCTTGATGCGCGAAGCGGTGAGCCGGGATATGTTTGTCTCGCGCTATGGAGATGTTTTCAAGGGAGATGCGGATTGGCAAGCCATTGATGTGGAGCCAAGTCAAACCTATCACTGGAATGTCCGCTCTACCTATGTGCAAAATCCACCCTATTTTGAAGGCATGGCTTTGGAACCTGATCCCGTTGAAGATGTCAAGGATGCGCGGATTTTATCGCTCTTTTTGGATTCCATCACGACGGATCATATCTCGCCAGCCGGGGCTTTCAAGAAAGATACGCCTGCTGGCCAATATCTGACAGAGCGGCAAGTGGCGGTGAAGGATTTCAATTCCTATGGCTCACGGCGTGGTAATCATGATATTATGATGCGCGGCACTTTTGCCAATATCCGCATCAAGAATCAGCTGGCACCGGGCACAGAAGGTGGCTTTTCTGTGAAGGATGGTCAGGTTCAGCCCATGTATGATGTTGCCATGGCCTATAAAGAAGAAGGCACGCCTTTGGTTGTGTTTGGCGGTAAGGAATATGGCACCGGATCTTCGCGCGACTGGGCTGCAAAAGGCACCAATTTACTAGGGGTTCGGGCTGTGATTGTCGAGAGCTTTGAGCGTATTCACCGTTCCAATCTGGTTGGTATGGGTGTTTTGCCTTTGCAATTTCAAAATAGCGAAAGCTGGCAATCCATCGGTATTAAAGGAGATGAGAAAATCACCATTTTGGGTCTTGATGTCCTGAAACCACGCCAAGAGGTTGCGGTTCAAATTGATTTTGCAGATGGATCGCAAAAAATAATTCAGACGCTTTGCCGGATTGATACCGAGGATGAGCTGGATTATTTCCGCCATGGTGGCATTTTGCATTATGTCTTGCGTGGGCTGGCATCGTAAATTTGCAAAATAGTCATTTGTGAAAATGGACAATGAGAGCCCCGATTTTGTTTCGGGGCTTTTCATGCCGTTGGTATTATTGCTCGCACCAGCTTTTGCGCGGGCCTTTTTGATATTTGCGTACAAGGCCGGATTTGAGCATTTGGCGAGAAAGATTCATGCTATGATTGATCTGTACTTTTGCTAGCACACGGCCAAAATATTTATCGCCCTGTATGGCAGTAAGCTGTAAGGGCTGATCTTTTACCAATATAGCTAGATATTGGCGTGCTTTTTGCGCGAGCTGCTTTTCCTTTTCGCATTTGGGGCGACGCAATTCTGGAGCGTCAATGCCTTTGAGGCGAACAAGGGTGGAAATGTCCTGATTAAGCCAAATTTTAGCGCGTACTTTTATAGTGTCGCCGTCTATCACTTCTATAAGTTGTGCTTCTACGGGGCCGGACATATGGCTGGTTTTTGCCCACGTATTTTCTGGAAAAATATCATGAAATAAAAAAGTTAGAGTGAGTGTTATGAGAATGCGAATCAGCATGACTTGGAATCCGAATGAGAACATTAAAAGAACATATAGAATGATTCTTAATGAATTCCAAGTAAATTCTATTTTTGGTTGTAATTTGAAATTTATAAATCCAAATGATTAGAAATCAATCACGCGTCCATCAATTTCATAGTCATCATAGCGTGTGGGATCGAGGCCACCGCGCCCGCCGACTTCTGTTGGTAATTTTTGGGATTCTTTGATCACATCGCGCTCTTTACGGCGTTCTTCCGCCTCGATTAAGGCACGCTGAGCGGCTGGGGGCAAATCTTCAAAGCAGCGGCGTTTTGGTTCTTCTTCTTCAATAGGTTTTGGTGGTTCCCAATTGGTTTGTTTGAATTGCAAAATTGTGGTGCTTTGCTGTGTTTCGCTATCTTGGTTTTTATTCTCATCACTCATGGGAATGCCCCTTCGCTCTTGAAAAAGGATAGGGATGTCTACCATATAGAAAAGTAACAGGCCAGCGACTGGGCCGCATTTGATACATTTGAGAGGATCTCTGTGCGATGAATTTCTTCCGTACCGCAATGCTTTTGGCCGGGATGACGGGCCTGTTCATGGGGATCGGCTATTTGCTGGGCGGATCTGGTGGCATGATGATTGCCTTTGTTGTTGCGCTTGGCATGAATGTCTTTTCCTATTGGAATTCGGACAAGATGGTCTTGAAAATGCATAATGCTCATGAAGTGGATGAGCGCGATGCACCGGAATATTATGAGATTGTCCGGCGTCTGGCAGAAGCGGCTGAGCTGCCCATGCCCAAGGTGTATGTGATTGACAGTGACCAGCCCAATGCCTTTGCAACGGGGCGCAATCCGCAAAATGCGGCGGTTGCGGCCTCGACCGGCTTGCTCAATCGCTTATCTTACGAAGAAGTGGCGGGTGTGATGGCGCATGAGCTGGCGCATATCAAGAATTATGACATTTTGACCATGACGGTGACGGCCACCCTTGCCGGTGCCATTTCCATGCTGGCCAATTTTGCCTTTTTCTTTTCCGGTTCCAATAATGATGAAGAAGGTGGGGGTGGCCTTGGCTTTATCGGCACCATTGCGCTGATGTTTTTGGCCCCTATGGCGGCCTCTATTGTGCAAATGGCGGTGAGCCGTACGCGCGAATATCAGGCCGACAAGGTTGGGGCGCAGATTTGTGGGCAACCGCTTTGGCTTGCCTCTGCCTTGGCCAAGATTGCCAATGCTGCTGGGCGTGAGGTGAATTATGCAGCCGAGCGCAATCCGGCAACGGCGCATATGTTTATCATCAATCCTTTGTCCGGCCAGAGAATGGACAATCTTTTCTCCACCCATCCTGACACGCAAAACCGGATTGATGCCCTGCAAAACCTGCATCAGGACTGGTATGGCGCAGAGGATGCCTTGCGTGTCAGCTCTGGTGGCTCATTGGGGGCAAGTCAACGTCGTGCTCAGATGCAAAAGAATGAGGGGCCATGGACTGGTGGTCCTTCAAACACTTCCAGCCATGATGATCATGGTGGGCCTTGGGGCTAAGGGGCCCTATAAAGCCTCTGTCTTTTTGTTTTAGCCAAAGACAGAGGCATAAAGGCTCCATAATCCCAAAAGGGGGCCCGGTATGAGTGTCAAGATCATGCCAAGGCCGCGTTTGGGGCTGTCAAAATGGATATAATGCAGAATGCGGCCCAGAAGGAATATAATAAGAGTTGACCAGAGCCAAAATGAGGCGAGCCCTAAATATTCGGCGACAAAGAGCGTCATCCCAAAAGCCGGAGCAATTTCGGTTAGATTGCCGTAAATACGGATCCGTTTATAGAGAGTGCTGTCTTCTTTGTCGCCATGCAAAGCGCGCATGCTCCTGCGGCGCAGGCCTATTCTTGCGGCCAGTATGAAAAGGGCCAAGGTATAAAGGGCAACAAAACTAACTGTGACGGGAATGGCTGGCATGATAGGATCCATCTTAGTGCAATTGCTTTTCATTGTCGCGATGGATGGTTAAGGGTCAAGTCTGTCTTTGTTCAAGAGTGCAGACTTTTTAAAAACGCTCTGACAGCAACTGGTTTTTTGAGTTGGTGTTTTGGTCCTTTAAAATCATCAAAATGCTTTTGCAATTTTGGGCCTGAGCGTTTCTGAAAGGCCCAGATCCATTGGATAAAGTCCCAACTGATTTGTTCCGGGCAGCCTTTTGCCATGTCAGAGCGGGTTTTGCCATAGCCAAAGGCAATGCGTTTGAAAACGCGATAGAGACACAGCCAGCGTGGAAAATCGAGATAGATCAAGAGGTCAGCCCGTTCCAGACGTGCTGGCAGAGTTTCCCCGTAATTGCCATCCATGATCCAGCTATCCGTTTTAATGAGTTCGAGAATCTCTTTTTGAAACTCTGTTTCTTGCTTCTGCACCCAGCCTTGCATCCAGAAATGCTGATCCATATGGATGATAGGTATCTCAAATATTGGGCTGAGTTTTTGGGCAAGGGTGGATTTACCGGCACCAGCGCAGCCGATGATGACAATGCGTTTCATGATTTATACCAACGGCACGAAAGGGGAGGCGCTTGATAGCTTGACGCTTTGATCTATGCAACAAAAAAAGCCGCCCTTATACCAACGAGCAGAAATAATGACCCATATGACCGGCGTTGTCTTTCTAGGAAAATGCCCCGGCATTGTCCGTCGAAAAACGCCTTGTCAGTAAACCATTTCAAGGCATCCTATGGGTTATTATTTCTACTCGTTGGTATTAGATCAGAGCGGCTTTTGATTTTTTTTAAAAACTTTGAGCTATGATTAGCTGGCTTTTTTTGCGGCGCGTTCTGCTTTTTTGCGATCATTTGGATCGAGCAGGATTTTGCGCAGGCGGATTGAGTTTGGCGTGACTTCCACCAATTCATCATTGGCGATGTAAGACAGGGCTTCTTCCAGGCTCAATTTGATAGGGGTGGTGAGCTTGACCGCATCATCCTTGCCGGATGAGCGGATGTTGGTCAGCTGCTTGCCTTTGAGGATATTGACTTCCAGATCATTGCCGCGTGTATGTTCGCCGACAATCATGCCCTGATAGACCTTGGTGCCCGGATCGACCATCATGGGGCCGCGATCTTCCAGTTGCCACAAAGCGTAAGCCACGGCTTCGCCATTGCCGTTGGAGAGCAATACACCGGTATGGCGGGAGGCAATCTCGCCTTTATGGGGGGCATATTCGTGGAAGATACGGTTCATAATGGCAGTGCCACGGGTGTCAGAGAGCAATTCTGATTGATAGCCGATCAGGCCGCGGGTTGGGGCATAGAAAACCAGACGGGTGCGACCGCCGCCGGATGGGCGCATTTCGATCATCTCGCCTTTGCGCTCGGCCATTTTCTGAACAACTGCGCCTGAATATTCGTCATCCACGTCGATGATGATTTCTTCGATTGGCTCCAGAATATTGCCTGCATCGTCTTTTTGCATGACCACTTGCGGACGGCCAATGCCCAGCTCAAAACCTTCGCGGCGCATATTCTCAATCAGGATGGAGAGCAGCAATTCGCCGCGGCCTGAGACGATAAAGGCGTCGGCATCATCTGCTTCGCGCACTTTGAGAGCCACATTGCCTTCGGCTTCTGCAAGCAAGCGGGCGCGGATCACGCGGGACTGTACCTTGTCGCCTTCGGTGCCAGCCAGCGGGCTGTCATTGACGCGGAAGGTCATAGACAGGGTTGGCGGGTCAATCGGTTGAGCTTCAACGGCATCCTTGATGGATGGGGCGCAAATGGTGTCGGCCACCGTTGCCTTTTGCAGACCGGCGATGGAGACGATATCGCCTGCTTCGCCTTTTTCAATGGCCTGACGTTCCAGACCCCGGAAAGCCAGAACCTTGGAGATACGGCCATTTTCAACGACAGACCCATCGCGCGCCAGTGCCTTGACGCTCATGTTTGGGATGACTTCCCCTGCAATGACGCGACCGGTGAGGATGCGGCCAAGGAAATTGTCGGACTGAATGGTGGTTGCCAGCAGGCGAAATTCACCTTCTTCAACCTGTGGGGCAGGCACATGATCGATGACCATGTCAAACAGAGGCTCCAGGCTATCCTGTGGGCCTTCCGGCTCGCTGGACATCCAACCATTTTTGGCAGAGCCATAGAGGACAGGGAAATCAAGCTGCTCTTCATTGGCATCGAGATTGGCGAAGAGGTCAAAGACTTCGTCCAGCACTTCATCGGCGCGTTGCTCAGGCTTGTCGATCTTGTTGATGGCAACAATCGGGCGCAGGCCAAGCTTGAGAGCTTTGGAGACCACGAATTTTGTTTGTGGCATCGGGCCTTCGGCTGCGTCGACCAACACGATCACACCGTCAACCATATGCAAAATACGCTCAACCTCGCCGCCGAAATCGGCATGGCCCGGTGTGTCCACGATATTGATGCGGGTGTCGTTATGTTCCAGTGAGGTGACTTTGGCTAGAATGGTGATACCGCGCTCGCGCTCGATATCGTTGCTATCCATCATGCGTTCTTCAGTCTGCTGGTTTTCACGGAACATACCAGAGGCTTTGAGCAATTCGTCAATAAGAGTGGTCTTGCCATGGTCAACATGGGCAATGATCGCGATGTTACGCAAATTCATGAGGTCTGATCTCTTCATGATAGGGCGCATGAAAACGCCCGGTTGCTACCGGGGAACTGTGTTCGACCCGCTTTTGTTTGGAATTGGCGCAAGCTCTATACTATTGTGCCTGATTTGAAAAGCCTTAGATTGCCTCAAATGCGGGCATTTGCGTCATGGTCGTTAATTGGGATAAGCCCTTATGGGTTTAAGATGACAGGATTATGAAAACCATGCTGTTTATCTATTTTTGATGATATTGGCCAATGCTGTGAAATCCTGCTCTGTTGGGGCGCTTTTGCGCCATGCAAGGCCAATGGTGCGGCTGGGGGCAGGATCGAGAAAGGGGATCAGGCTGATATGATCAAGCCCGGCTTCCTTTTCAATGCACATTTGCGGCAAGAGCGTGCTTGCATAGCCATTGGTAATCAGCTGGATGAGGGTGGTTAAACTGGACGCGCCAAAGCTTTTCATCAAGGGATTGGTGGCAATGCTGCAAGCCTGCAAGGCCTGATCGCGCAGGCAATGGCCTTCTTCCAGCAACAATAAATCATCCATGGGAATGGCGGTGGCAGAGATGGCGGCAGGAGCATCTGGTTGTTTTGGGGTTGCAAGGTAAAAGGGGTCTTCAAACAGGGCCTGTGTCTTTAGATTGTCCTCTTCGAGTGGCAGCGCCAGAATGGCTGCATCCAGATGGCCTTGGGACAATTCGCTGATCAGGTTGGTGGTGCGGCTTTCTCGCAAGATCAATTCCAGATGGGGATAATGGGTGCGCAAGCGTGGCAGCATATCGGGCAACAGGTAAGGGCCGATTGAGGGAATGACACCCAATCTGAACGGGCCATTGAGGGGGCCTTGTCTGGTTTGACCAAATGTTTCCAACTCCTGCACGGCCAGCAGGATTTGACGGCTTTTTTCCAACACATCCTTGCCAGCTTCGGTCAATCTTGCGCCGCCGGAAAAGCGTTCCACCAATTGCAGGCCCAAATGGGTTTCCAATTCCCGTATCTGAACAGAGAGGGCGGGTTGTGAGACGGCGACGCGCTCTGCAGCACGGCCAAAATGTTGCTCTTTGGCAAGGGCGTCAAAATAACTGAGTTGGCGCAAGGTAAGCATCAGGATCTCGCAATAAGGAAAATTTATCAAAACAAGAAAAACATAATATTGGATCTTATGAAAGCCTTTTGTCATTATTCGCCCAAGAGGGTGGGGCTTGCTTTGGGTAGTATTGCTGTCTTGTAACAGCCTATAGTCTATCCTGTTCATATAGAAGCAGAGATCCAGGGCTGCTTCTATTGGTGGGCCTTTGACCAGAGGACCGTGTTTTTTGAGGATGAGGCCCACCTTTTCTTTCTTGATCTATTCTTTTTGGGAGAGTTATATGAAGAATCTATTGGTGGGCGCAGCTTTTGTTTTGGCGTCTGTGGTTGGCGTACAAGCAGGGGAGACGCCGTCTGCTCCCAATGCCAAGGTATATTTCGTCAATCTGAAAGATGGGGATGTGGTGACATCACCGGTTTTCATGCAGTTTGGCCTGTCAGGTATGGGCATTTCTCCTGCGGGTGTGGAGGGGCCTGAAAATACCGGTCATCATCATTTGATCATTGATGAAGCCATTGAAGGAGAAGAGCTGGATTATGCCATTGATAGCGATGAGCAGCATCGGCATTTTGGTGGCGGACAGACCGAAGCGTTGATCGAATTAAAACCCGGCAAACATGTTTTGCAGCTGGTTTTGGGGGATTGGTCTCATGTGCCGCATAATCCGCCCGTTATGTCTGAGCGGATCACGATTACCGTGAAATAATCTTTCGTGCCGTTGGTATTAGATGTGGGCACCATGTTTGGCCGCCCGCATTTTTTGTCTTAGAGCCTGATTGGTCTGCCATCTTTGCGGTTGCTCGCTATAGGCAATATAGAGCGGATGTTTGGGGTGCCCATCTTTTGACAAACCAAGATGGAGTAGCGAATGATTTTGCTGCTCCAACAAGGCTTTGACAGCAAAGCCAAGGCCCATATGGCTGCCATGCGTGCCCCATGCACATAAAATGTCATCGGCCCAGTTGGCACCAATCAGGATATGGGCCAGATTGTCCGGGCCAATTGGCTGCTTTTCTTTTTTTAAATCACGCGGGTCGGTGGCGCGAAAGGCAAAGAGATTGCAGGCGCGAAATGCTCCATAGCCCAATGCAATGGCGCGTCTTTCACAGCGCTCGATGGTTGGATCATTTTTCAGCTCTGTTGCCTTGGATGGATTGAGCATGAGGAAGAGCAGCTTTTTGCCCTTTTCATCCCACTGGCGGCTCAAAGCATAGCGATAGCGCTCGCATGGTGAATAGAGCGCGCTTGATTCTATGCCATTTTCGCTATGGGTGCGGGTGATAAGGGGCATTGTTTGATCCGCTCATAAAAATGGCGGAGCAAAGCCCCGCCATTCGATAAAAGTGTTTTGTAGCGTCTTATTTGAGTTTTTTGTTGCGATAGGCAACGGTGCGCAGGCGCAGCGCATTCAGTTCAATAAAGCCTGCTGCGTCATTATGGTCATAATCAACCGCGCCGTCTTCGAAGGTGACCAGATCTTCGGAATAGAGGCTGTGCTCGCTGTCGCGGGCAATCACATCGCAATTGCCTTTATACAGCTTGAGTTTGACAGTGCCTGTGACATGTTCCTGAGATTTGTCGATTAGGGCTTGCAGCATTTCGCGTTCCGGGCTGTACCAAAAGCCGTTATAAATCAGCTCGGCATAGCGTGGCATGATGCTGTCTTTGAGATGGGCTGCACCGCCATCAAGGGTAATGGACTCGATTCCACGGTGGGCAGCAATCAAAATGGTGCCACCCGGTGTTTCATAAATGCCACGGGATTTCATGCCAACGAAGCGGTTTTCAACCAGATCAAGGCGGCCAATGCCATTGTCGCGGCCAAGCTCATTGAGTTTGGTCAGGATTTCGGCAGGGCTCATGGTTGTGCCGTCAATGGAGACAGCATCGCCTTTTTCAAAACCAATTTCAATGATGGTGGCTTTGTCTGGGGCCTCTTCGGGGCTGACAGTGCGCGAATAGACATATTCTTCTGCCGGGATGGCCGGATCTTCCAGCGCTTTGCCTTCCGATGAGGTATGCAACAGGTTGGCATCAACGGAGAATGGGGCTTCGCCGCGTTTGTCTTTGGCGATTGGAATCTGGTTCTTTTCGGCAAAATCGATCAATTTGGTGCGGGAGGACAAATCCCATTCGCGCCATGGAGCGATTACTTCGATATCGGGATTGAGGGCGCGGGCGGCCAGCTCGAAACGAACCTGATCATTGCCTTTGCCAGTTGCGCCATGGGCAATGGCGTCAGCGCCAACTTCCTCGGCAATCTCAACCAGGCGCTTGGAAATGAGCGGGCGGGCAATGGAGGTGCCAAGCAGATAGACGCCTTCATAGAGGGTGTTGGCGCGGAACATCGGGAAAACAAAGTCGCGGACAAATTCTTCGCGGACATCTTCGATATAGATGTCCTTGATGCCCAGCATCTCGGCTTTTTGGCGGGCTGGTTCCAGCTCTTCTCCCTGACCAAGGTCGGCGGTGAAGGTTACCACTTCGCATTCATATTCGGTCTGCAACCATTTCAAAATGATAGAGGTATCAAGACCACCGGAATAAGCCAATACGACTTTTTTGATATCGCCTTTTTTAGCCATGCGACTGCATCCATTTTCAATAGGGCCTGCAAGGGGAATTGTTGCCTTTGCGGGCTGGGAGGGTCGTCCATGGGCTGCTTTGACAGCCCGAATTCTAAAGTCTGGCGCACTATAGGCGCTAGACTGCTCTGTGCAAGGGAAAATCAGGCAAATTTTCTGCTGTTTTGCGCAAATTTTATCTTTGCAGGCGCTTTTTGATCCAGAGGCCAGCGCGATCCCAGCTTGCTTCGAGCTTTTCTTGATGTAACCAGTGGGCAGGATGCTTGTTCAAGATACGCCAAAGAGCGATCATGACAAAGGCTGTGATTGCCCATGACAGCAGGATATCGGAGAGATAATGGCCGCCAAAGGCAATGCGGTTGAAAGAAATAAGAGCGCCAAATCCACCAAGCAACCAAAATGCGTGCAGGCGCTGCGCTGCTGGCACAAGCAAAGCCAAACCCAGTAACCAAAAGCCCATCGCCCCCTCGCCAGAGACGAAAGAGCAATTGGACTGGCAATTGTTTGCAATCACCCAGACTTTGCTATAGGCCCAATCGCCGCCAAAGAGATCTGTTTGTGATGGTCTGGCCCGGCCCCAATGGCTTTTCAGGATCAGATTGACGATGATGCCGGGGGCTATGATGGCGCTAGAGAGCAAAAATAGTGCTGTTTGCAGGCTGAGATATTTTTTCAGACTTGGTATGAACAGGCGTATTGTTAAAAATACCAATAATCCGAGAATAGCAAGGCGCGGGACCAGAATACCAAGACGGCGAAGCAGGCGCGGGCCGTCAAGGCTGCGCATGGGAAAGTGTGTGCCGTCAAAAAACAAGCTGGATGCCCAGAGATCGACTTGGGCAAAGAGCGTGAAAAATAAGGACAGGAGAGCGCCGATGACAAAAATGCTGCGCAAAGGAGAAGATCTGAGGCGATCCTTTAACGTTACTAACATGGAGATGTTGTTCACCGCTCATTCAGATGAAAATTTGTAGATCCTGTTTAAGTCATTTCAATTTGGAAAGAAAGGTGATTGGAGTGGTTGCAAGAGACTCTGATCTGGTGCGTTTTTTTGGGATAAGGAAAAGATGATGGAAATATTTGCAAAATCCGGGGCCGCTAGTCTGGCATTGACGATTGGATTGCTTGGCTCTGTTGCCTTTGGTGGGGGGGCCGCTTTGGCCGCTGAGTGTAAGGGAAAGGCGAAAAGCGCTTGCTCTTCTGACAAGAGCTGTACATGGGTGAAATCCTATAAAACCAAAACGGGCAAGAACGTGGATGGATATTGCCGCAAAATTGGTGGCAAAGCCAAGGCATCGTCGTCCAAGAAATCTTCCTCTGCCAAGAAGGCCGTAGAGGAGAAGAAAGCGGATAGCAAAACAGCATCAGAGAAAAAGGCTGATGCGAAAAAGGCTGCCCAAAAACCCTCCAAGAAAGCTGACGCTAAAAAGGCAAGTTCCAAGAAAAAAGCAGCGGTTAAAAAGAAGTCTGCCCCTAAAAAAGCCAGCAAGAAAAAAGACAGTCAGAAGAAAGATAGCAAGAAGAATTAAGATCCTGTATTGGATTTGGTCTATGAAAAAGGCGCGGGTTGTTCAACCTGCGCCTTTTTTGATCGGTTAAATAGATTGCTTTGTCGTTTAATTGAACATTTGTTGGGGCAGCCACAAGACGATGGATGGGAAGGCGATTAGGACACCCACTGTCACCACGTCGGCAAAGAAGAAGGGCGTTGCGCCGCGAAAGACATCCTGCACCGGTATGTCGGGCCTGACGCCGCTAACGACAAAGCAATTGAGGCCAATGGGTGGTGTGATCAGGCACAGCTCGGCCATTTTCACGACAATGATACCAAACCAGATGGGATCATAGCCAAGGGCGATGACGGCTGGATAGACCACTGGCAGGGTGAGCAACAACATGCCGATGGCATCCATGAACATGCCCAAAATGGCATAGGCGACCAAGATCATCAGTAGCGTGACCAAAGGTGGTTGGTCCAGAGCGGTGATGAAATCCTTAAAGGCTTCGGGAAGACCGGCAAAGCCCAGAAAACGCACATAAAGCAGCACACCCCAGATGATGGTGAAAATCATCGCGGTCAGTTTGGCTGTTTCATGCAGGGCTTGGCTTAACTGCTTCCATTTCATGCCTTTCCAAAGGGCAATGACAAGGATGACAAATGCACCAAGGGAGCCAGCCTCTGTTGGTGTTGCCAGACCAAAGTAGAGACTGCCAAAAATGATGCCCACAACCATCAGAATGGGAAATGTGCCCGGTACGGCATTGAAGCGTTCCGTCCAGTTATAGGTGCGGGTGGAGGGAGCTGTGTCCTTCTTCCAGAGTGCCAATGCAATGACGATGCCGCCATAAATCAGGGCCGACACCATGCCGGGGATGAAACCTGCAATCAGCAATTGGCCGACCGATTGTTCGACGATGATGGCATAAATGACCAAAATGGTGGAGGGCGGGATCAGCGTTGCCAAGGTGCCACCTGCGGCCACTACACCTGCGGCCAAGGGTTTGGAATAGCCTTCCTTGAGCATTTCGGGGATTGCAACGCGGGAGAAAACTGCGGCTGTGGCAACAGAAGCGCCAGAGACTGCGGCAAAGCCTGCGGTCGCAAAAATGGTTGCAACGCCCATGCCGCCCGGCAACCAGCCAAGCCAGCGTTTGGAGGCTTCGAACAGTTTTTTTGTCAGGCCTGCATGAAAGGCGAGAAAGCCAATCAGGATGAATGTTGGCAGCAGCGATAGGGCATAAGTGACAGATTTTGAATGGGGGATGGTGCCTGCCATTTTGATGGCGACCCAAATGCCTTTGTCAAAACCCAGCTTCATGGTGAAAATGGTTGCCAGACCCAGAAAGCCAATGAGACCTGCGGCAAAGGCCACGCGCATCCCCATCAGGACAAAGACCAGTAGTAAACCGGTATAGAGAAGACCAATATCAAAGGGGGTCATTGGTTGGCCTCCTTGTTTTGATTGCTGATTTCGTTTGCGTCTTCGCCCAATGCATCCTCAATTTCATGCTGGGCATGGTCTTTCACACTTTCAATCAAAGGAACCGCAATAGGGGATTTCGCAGGAGAGACAAGCAGGCGGGCATAACCCATCAGTTGGATGGCAAGGCGCAGCCACAGCAAAGATAGGGCAATGGGCACCACCAATTTGGAGGGCCATGTTGGCAAGCCAATATCAATGGTGGAATCGCCAAGGGTCCAGGAACGTAGAAAATGATCGAAAGAGCCATTGATGAGAGCAGCGATCAAAACCAGTACCAACAAAGTGGCCAGCGTTTCTGCAAACCATAAAGGGCGACCCTTTAGGCCAGACAGGACCAGCTCCATA
Source organism: Cohaesibacter sp. (assembly GCA_025800145.1). Classification (GTDB taxonomy): domain Bacteria; phylum Pseudomonadota; class Alphaproteobacteria; order Rhizobiales; family Cohaesibacteraceae; genus Cohaesibacter. The sequence continues at coordinate 60,313 of JAOXSH010000004.1, read as the reverse complement.
CGAATATGGCCTCCCAGACGCTGGGTATAGGCAATGCCAAGAAAGGCAAATAGCGCCATGGCTTGCTCGACAAAGTCGATGAAACCGGGGATTGGATTGTTAAAGACTGCGCGGCCAATGACCTGAACCACTGCCAGCAGAATAAGAAAAAGAATGGACAGCCCCGCAAGGGCATTGAAACCATCTTCTAGTTTGGCGACCCAGCCATCCCAAAGGCGCAAGCCGGGCGCGCCTTGATTAGAATGATTTGGGTCTGGATGAGAGAGGGATGAAGATCCAGACATGATGTCGTTCCGCAGCGAAGGAAATTTGCCTCAAGCTTGTTTCGTTCCGTTTGTTTGTTTTGGCATATGGTGATGCGCTGTTTTTGGAACGACTATTGCGCAGATGTGATTGCGATTTTCGCTTGAAAAAGCCAGAGAGGGCAAGCCTCTCTGACATGATTAAGGCAAAGATGGTTTTGGTGATTATTTCAGATTGTCCTGAACCAGCTTGAGCAACTCATCACCGGGGACGCCTTTTTTCTTCATATCTGCCAGCCATTTGTCCCAATTTGGCTTGCCCGCTGCGGCTTTGAAGGCTGTCAGTTCGTCGGCATTGAAGCTGACTTTTTCGATTTTGAGCTTTTCCAATTCTGCTGCGAATTTTTCATTCAGCTTGGCATAATTGGCGACATAATGATCATAGGCTTCATCAATGGAGCTCATGAGTGCGTCTTTATGCTCGGCTGACAGGGCAGCCAGAGAGTCGGTATTGGCAACAACAGGGCAATTGACAGTGCCGGGATTGAGATTGGTTGTATACCATTTGCCCGCTTCCACGGTTTTAAAGGCAAGATGGGCATGAGGGGCAAAAGAGGCTGCCTGCACGGTACCTGATTCAATGGCCTGATAGGTTTCAGAGGCTGTCACGGTGGTTGGAACTGCGCCGATGGTTTTCATGGCAACGCCAACACCACCCAGTGCACGTACGCGCATGCCTTCAAAATCTTTCAGGCTTTTTGGCGCATCGCCGCGACCGACAAAATTATATTGCGGCATGGGTGAGGACATGAGGATTTGGGCATTCCAGCGCGCCAGATCTTTCTTTACCGCCTCTGTTGCATAAACCAGTTTGTCGAGTTTGATCTGTGTTTGCAGATTTGGCACGCCAAGGAAAGGCAATTCCAGAACGGTGATGGATGGGTTTTTATCGGCATGATAGGAAGCGCAGAATTGTGCCATTTCAAAGGCGCCAATGGCAATGCCGTCAAGATTTTCGCGGGATTTTGACAGGGCTGCGCCATAATGCAGCTTGATCTCGAAGGAGCCATTGGTTTTGGCATTGACCAATTCTGCCAGTTTCTCCACATGCTCGGTAAAGGCACGACGCTTGCCCCAAAGCGAGACATTCCATGTGACATCGGCAGCGGCTGCTTCGCCAACGAACAGAGCGGCCATTCCCATGACTGTGGTGGTGGTGAGTAATTTCTTCAAGGACATTGTTTCCTCCCTATGTCGCTTGTCATTTATTTTTATGATTGTGTCTTGCTTTTGCAGATCAATCAATCTTGTTGATCCTATTAGCAATCTTTATGCCAAGTGGGAGGAGGCTTGAGATCAACAGATTTTGGCAGATTTTGGCAGATATTGGGGAGGATGGATCAGGAGATGAGCGGATTTTTGCCGATGGCGTGACAGGATGGTGGCAATATTTTGCTCATTGCTGGATCTTTTTATAAAAAATCGGATCTTTCAATGGCATATTTGGCCATTTTCTCGTTCAGGGTTCTGCGGGGCAGATCCAGCTTTTCCATGGCTTTGGCAATATTGCCTGCGGTGTCATTGAGCGTTTGGCGAATGATGGCCGCTTCAAAGGCGTCCATACGGTCTTTGAGCGCAATATTTGTCTCATTGGCGCTGGCATCAATTGTGTTCGTGCCATTGAGCAATGGTTCGACGCTGGTTGGCGTGCGAATATTGCGTAGCACATAGCGTTCGGCAATGTTGATCAGCTGACGGACATTGCCCGGCCAGTTATAGGAGAGCAGAGCAATCCGATCAGCCGCATCTGGTGTCGGGCTTTTGTGATTGTAGCGCTGTCCAAAGCGATAAGTGAACAGATCAAACAGGATCAGGGCATCTTCCCCGCGCTCTCGCAATGGCGGCAGGTGTAATTCGACACTGTTCAGGCGATAGAGAAGATCGGCGCGAAAGGTGCCTTCTTGTGCGGCTTTTTCCAAATCCAGATTGGTTGCGGAGATGACGCGCAGATCAACGGGCAAGGTTTTGGTGCCGCCCAGCCGGGTGATTTCGCGTTCTTGCAAGGCCCGTAGCAATTTGGGCTGTAAGGCAAAGGGCAGAGCTGATAATTCATCGAGAAAGAGTGTGCCTTTATCTGCCCGTTCGAACCAGCCCTGACGCTTTGCATTGGCCCCTGTAAAAGCACCAGCTTCATGGCCGAACATTTCGCTTTCAAACATCGTGTCGGGAATGGCGGCGCAATTGATGGCGGCAAAATTGTGCTGTTTACGGTTTGATTGATTATGAAGGGCGCGGGCAACCAGTTCCTTGCCAGTGCCGGTTTCTCCTATGATGAGAATAGAGGCATCTGTCTGGGCATAGGTTAGAATGTCTTCGCGCAGGCGATGCATGACATCAGAGGTGCCGACAAGCCGCCCGCCCAATTGCCCGGCTTCGTCAAGGGAATGGCGCAAGCGGCGATTTTCCAGTACCAAATTGCGCTTGTCACAGGCCCGTGCCACAACATCGACCAGCAGCTCTGGATCAAATGGTTTTTCGATAAAGTCATAAGCGCCAGAGCGCATAGCGACTACTGCCATAGGCACATCCCCATGGCCGGTGATCAGGATGACCGGTAATTCCTTATCGATTGTCTGGCAATGCTGCAACAGGGCGTTGCCATCCATATCAGGCATTTTGATATCGCTGAGCACAATGCCTTCAAATGATTTGGTGATATGGGGTAAGGCGTCTTTGGCGCGGGAGAATTGTTGCACTTTATAGCCTGCCAGATCGAAAAATTGGGCAATGGATTCTCGCATGTCGCTTTGATCATCGACCAACAGAACCGGCCCTTTGGCATGGGTAGAAACAGGCGTCATATGAGGGAAGCTTTCTTTTGGTGTGATGATTGCGGGCCGATTTTTGCTTGTCTATCGGTTTGTAAAGGCAGATCAATGATGAAGAGAGCGCCCATCTTTTGCTGTTGGCTGTTTTGGGCAATCAATGTGCCCCCAAAGCTTTCAATAATTTTGGTCGAGATAGCAAGGCCAAGCCCTAGCCCATCGCCATGGGGTTTTGTGGTGACGAAGGGGTCAAACAGAGTTGTCTGAATATCATCAGACAGGCCGGGGCCGGAATCTTCGATATGGATAGAGGCTTTTGCGTCTGTTGCGCTTATGGAAAGGATTATTTTCCTTGTGGCTTTATCGGCTACGGCATCAATGGCATTTTGGATGATATTGAGAAAGACCTGCTCCATTTGACTGCGATCTCCCATCACCATCAGCGGTTTGTGAAATGGTTTGATGGTCAAGTGGATATCAAGGTTTTTCAGTCTTGGTTCGGCAATGGATAAGGCGCTGGTCAGGGCATCCAATATATTGACCGGGCTTTGATGCTGTTCGGCCTTACGTGAAAAGGCTTTGAGCTGTTTTGTAATGGCGGTCATGCGCTTCATCAGACCATCAATGCGGCCCAATGTTTTGTCGGCTTCTTCATGCCTTTTTTGGTGTATGAGTTTTTTCATACCGGCAATGAAGGTGGTTGCCGCAGCAATATGCTGGTTGATTTCGTGGGAGATGGTGGCGGACATATGGCCCAGAGAGGCCATTTTTGATGCATGGATCAAATTATCCTGCGTGGCGCGTAATTCCTGCTCGGTGCGTTTTCGTTCTTCTATCTCGCTTTCCAGTCTTTGATTGAGGCGGCGCTGTAATTTGGCATCGGCTTGGGCGCGTAAAGACTGGCGTTTTAAATTGGTGCCGCGCCAATAGAGCAGGGCGAGCAGACCGAATGAGAGGATCAAGCCTTCCAATGCAAGCGCAGACAGGCTGCGTGTTTTGACATCAGATGCAGGGGTTAGATAATGCAAAGTCCAGTTCTGGCTGGGCATTTTTCGGGTTTGATGGATGAAGGTTGTTTGATCCAGCGTCATTTCGCTGGCCTTCTCAAGGGACCGGGTTCCATGCGACAAGAGGGGCAAGTCATTTTCGGCAAATTGCCTTTGCTTGCGAATGGTCTGCAAATCTTCTGGCAAGAGGGGGCGTGTGCTGTGATAGAGCTGTTCTTCATTGCTGGAGAGGACAATAATGCCGCGCTCATCGGTGACGAAAACCCGTTCGCGGGCTTGCTGCCAGCTTTTTTCCAAAGGGCTGAAATCAACTTTTACAGCCATAACGCCGATTGTGCCCTGATTGTTTTGCACGGGGTTGGAATAAAACATACCTCTTGTTTTTGTGGTGACGCCAACGGCGAAAAAGGCTCCTTGTCTTCCCTGCAAAGCATCCTGAAAATAAGGCCGAAAGGCATATTTGTTGCCGATGAATGAGGTTTGATCCTCAAAATTTGAAGAGGCGATGGTCAGGCCTGTTTCATCCATCAGATACAGAGCAGCGGCACCTGATTGCGTGACAAAATCGGCCAATCTTTGATTGACTTTTTTTTGTGTACTGGCTGTCAGGCTATTTTTCTGATGCTGGAGCAGCAAATTTTCAATGGTGGCATCTTTTGACAGGACAAAGGGGAGATATTTATATTTCTCTAATTCGGCAGATAAAAAAGCGTGATGCAATGTCAGACGCTCTGCGGCTAGATCTTTTGCCAATTGGCTGAAATGCGCACGCAAATAGACGTAAGAGGCCACCAGAATGGCCGCTACCAGCATCAGGCCAACGAGCCATAAGGCGCGTTGTTCTTTTGGTCTGGCAAGAGAGGCGGCGATTTTGGCGTGATGATCCATCTTTATGCACTATCTGGCTATGGCAAGATGGGGCCATTATTGCGATCTGGCTTTAAAAGCCAAGTGTCTTTTCACGACGGGTTTTTTGTTTTGACTTAAAGCGCAAGAGGCTTGTTGTTGGCGTCACGTTTGACAATGCCTGCACCTCGTCCTGCAATCATCCAATAGACAAAGCCGCCAACAAGGCCCGATGCCATGGCGCGGATATCCAGATCTGTTGCCATTTGATCTTTTGCCTCAGTTGGCACATGAAAGGCAAATAGCGACAATGTTAGCCCGAAACCAAGATAGATATAGAGACTGCGCCAAGAGAGCAATTCCGCCATCAGCAAAAATGCCAAAGTTGGGGTGACCGAAAAAGGACCAATCATTGCGGCCATCACAACACCGGAAAAAAGGGCAAAAATAGAGTGTAGCTGCGGATCTGTTCCATAATGCGGATCAAGGGTGAGCAAGGCAAAGGCAAGAAAAATGCCTGTTGCCAGAATTGCACAGAAAAGCCCCAAAGGAACCATCATCAGGCGGGCAAGGAGGCGGGAAAAGCTCACGGTCTTTCCAATCTTTTGCGCTATTTGAAGGCCTGCTGGTTGCAGGTGAGAAAGAGAAGGATTTATGAGTTTACGTCCTAATCCTCATCTTCCATATCGTCATTGGAGCCATCGCCTGCAAGGTTGGACAGACGCATTCTCTCTAATGCTTCCAGTTCCAGTTTTTCGCGTTCTGCCTTGCGCAGGCGCTCGGTCTCGGATTTGAGCTGTCCGCAAGCGGCAAAGATATCGCGTCCGCGTGGGGTACGGACGGGGGATGCATAGCCGGCCTTATTGATAAAATCGGCAAATTCCTCAATCTGGTCCCAGTCAGAGCATTCATATTGGGTACCTGGCCATGGATTGAAGGGAATGAGGTTGATCTTGGCTGGAATGCCTTTGAGCAATTTGACCAATTGAGCGGCCTCTTTGAGGGAATCATTGACGCCCTTGAGCATGACATATTCAAATGTGATGCGTTTGGCGTTGGAGACGCCTGGATAAGTGCGGCAGGCTTGCAGCAAATCCTTGAGGGGCCATTTTTTGTTGATTGGCACCAATTCGTTGCGCAATTCATCGGTGACCGCGTGCAAGGAAATGGCAAGCGCACAGCCTGTTTCTGCGCCAATGCGTTCGATATTGGGCACATGACCAGAAGTGGACAAGGTGATGCGGCGGCGTGAGATGGACAGGCCTTCGCCGTCACACATGATCTGCAAGGATTTTCTTACATGATCATAATTATAAAGCGGCTCGCCCATGCCCATCATGACGATGTTGGAGACAAAGCGTCCGGTTTTGGGCACGATGGCCCCGGTTTCCGGTTCGCGCTCTGGAAAATCATTGAGCATTTCGCGGGCAATGCGCAGCTGGGCAACAATTTCTTCTGCTGTCAGGTTGCGCACCAGTTTTTGGGTGCCTGTATGGCAAAAAGTACAATTGAGTGTACAGCCCACCTGACTGGAGACGCATAACGTGCCGCGGCTTTGATCGGGGATATAAACCGTTTCCACTTCGACCGGTTTGCCTGCGCCGCGTGCGGGAAAGCGGATGAGCCATTTTCTTGTGCCATCAACCGAGATTTGCTCAGCGACCAATTCGGGATGAGCAATTGTATGTTGTCTATCCAGTTTGGCGCGCAAATCTTTGGAGACATTGGTCATGTCGTCAAAGCTGGATGCGCCGCGCAGATAAATCCAGTGCCAGAGCTGGTTGACGCGCATACGGATTTGCTTTGGCTTGACGCCTATTTGTTCCAGCACTTGTGCCAGATCTTCGCGGTCCATGCCCACCAAGTTGATTTTGGCTGGATCGGCTATTTCCCAATTGCCTGGACGGGCGGGCGTTTCGATTGCGGCTATTGGGATGGTGCTGGTACTATCAGATTGTTGTGCTGTTACAGCTGTGTTCATGTGGCTCTCCCTCATTTTGAGGGCCTCTTTTCAAGGTTGATTGGCTGCACTTTTTCTCGTGTGTGATCGATCAGCGCGCTCAATTCATGTCTTCACCATTCCAGACGGATTCTTTGCCGGAGAGCCGGACAGGGAAGAACCTCAGCTTTGCCCTTGGTGACAATTTTTGTCATTCAGGGGGTGAATCAGTGTCAGTAAGGGACTATTGGTCTTTTGCTTTGTCATAGCAAAACGGCGCAAACCGATTTTGGTTTTACGCCGCTTCTTGTGTCTTATAGGCCAGATTGATGGCTTTGTCAGCCTCTTTCTTGGCGAAATTTTCTGTCTGGTTGCCGCTTAACGGCAGGATTCCAGCGCTTTTTTGGTGGCGGCGGTGATGCCAGCCAGAGAATAGGTATCAATGGTCAATGTACCACGGCGGGACGTGCCGCGCACAACCATGGTCGACCCACGGCGCATGGCATTAACCAGACGGGCTTCGTCTGCGGCATTTTCCAACCATGCCCCATCACCGGATGTATAGAGCGAGAAGCTGTCAGAGCCGATCTGAATGCTGGTTTTGGAGCCTTCCTTATAAGGATAGCCGGTGATCACATTCACCTCTTCGCGCACGCCTTCGCGGGGGCGGGTGGTGATGAAGAAATAAACCGGATCACGGTTTACATTCTTTGGTTCCATATCCTTTGGCTGGCTGGCAGCAAAACACATTTTGCCGCGCTGGCTATCGTTCAGGACATAGGTGCCCCAGTCCTTGAACTGCTGGATACGGGATGCAGAACCCTGCGCAAAAGAGGCAGAGGAGGCAAGAGCGAATAGGGTGGCTACACCAAGAATTTTCAAGCTTTTCATATCGACCTGTCGTGCGTTCGTTCGACTGGGATTGTCGGGACCCAGTGGCCCCATATTCATAATAGGTTTACCCAAAATGGGGTTACCAAACCGTGAAGCAATTGCAAAAAAGTGTCATTTGTCTTGTGAAAATTGTCTCAACGGTCCTTTTTGCGCCTGATTGTCACTGTGGGTACAGAATGCGGCAAGAGATTGGCAAATGTGATGATCCATGGTTGTCTCAAACAGGTAATCGTTAGCCTTTGAGGGCATCTGGCACACCAGAGCGGAATTTTGGCTGGCCATGTGTATGGATTTTTTCTTCCAAAGGTCCGCCAGCGCGCACAGGGCGTTCGCTAAAGCCGCCCATGGATTGCACGCGGTCATACATAATGATGGCACCAGCCGTTGCGACATTGAGGCAAAATTTCGTTGGGATCTTGATGATAAATTCGCAGCGATCCTGCATATTTTGTGTCAGGCTGCCAGCTTCCGGTCCCAAAATATAAGCCGCTTTTGTGGGATGACGAAAACTTGGCAAGGTAACGGCATCTTCTGTTAGCTCTACACCCACCAGACGGCAATCTTTTGGCAGGAGCATTTCATCGGCACTTGCCCATGGATAATAGGGAATATGGTCCGAGCTGCGCGAGGTATCTGTGCCTTGGCGGGAAAATGTTTTTTCGGCGCTGATGGTAAAAAAGAAGCTGGCTCCGAACGCATGGGCGGTGCGCACGAGATTGCCGAAATTGCCCTGTTTGGACAGGCCTTCCACTCCGATTGCAAAATATCCGCGCATTCTGGTCCTTTCCCTGTTGCCTTTGTGTTTTGCAGCTCTTGCAATAGGCATTTGTGGGGGCATTGTCTATCTTTTGCGCCAGCCGACGTGCCAAAAGCAACTATTTTCCTAACGCTTTTGGCGATCTGGCTATTTTCTTTTGTTTTTGCTGCGATGTTAGCGCTGAAAGTTGCGGCGAATCAGATTGGGAGATGTGTCATGCGTGCTGTTTTGTGCAAGAGCTATGGTGGACCAGAGGAGCTGGTGGTGGAAGAGGTGCCAAAACCGCAACCCGGCCCCGGCGAGGTGCTGATTGCGGTGAAAGCCGCCGCATTGAACTTTTTTGATACTTTGATCATTCGCAACAAATATCAATATCAGCCCGATTTGCCTTTTTCTCCTTCGGCTGAAATTGCCGGTGTGGTGGAAGAGGTGGGGCAGGATTGCAAGCATGTGAAAGCCGGTGATCGGGTGGTTGTCTATTTGCGCTGGGGCGGCTGTCGCGATTATGTGCTGGTGAGCGAAAAAGATGCCATTGTCATGCCGGATGGATTGGCTTTTGAAAAAGCGGCAGGTTTGATGGTGACATATGGCACGACCCTTTATGGCCTTAAAAACCGTGCCAAATTGCAGAGAGAAGAAAGTCTTGCCGTTTTGGGGGCAGCGGGTGGCGTTGGTCAAGCCGCGATCGAGATTGGTAAATTGATGGGTGCGCGGGTGATTGCTTGCGCTTCTTCGCAAGAAAAGCTGGAATTTTGTCGCAGCTTTGGCGCTGATGATTGCATCAATTACAAACGGGAAGATCTCAAACTCACCCTCAAAGAGCTGACAGATGGTCGTGGCGTCGATGTTGTTTATGATCCGGTCGGTGGCGATTTGGCTGAGGCGGCTTTGCGGGCAACGGGTTGGTATGGCCGCTTTTTGGTGGTTGGATTTGCCTCTGGCACAATTACCAAGATGCCGCTTAATCTTGTGATGCTGAAAGGCGTTGATGTTTTGGGGGTGTTTTGGGGGGAAGCGGTGATACGCGAACCAAACGAACATGCCGAGAATGTTCGCCAATTGCTGGATTGGGTGGCCAAGGGGAATTTGGTGCCCCATATCCATCAGACTTATGCGCTGGAAGACACGCCCAAAGCGCTGGCGGCCATTGCCAACCGGGAGGTGAAAGGCAAGGTGATTATCACGCCCTGATTTTACTCGTCTTGCTCATGCATCATATGGTCATGCAAGGCCTGTTTGGCTTTGCGGCGATGTTCATCTGTTATATGGTTGGCGACGCTACGAATGGCCATGGTCAGGACGGCCAGGTCATCACCAAAGCCAAGACCGAGGATGAAATCTGGAATGAAATCGAGAGGTAGGACAAAATAGGCCAGTGCGCCGATGAGAGTGAGACGGACTTTGGCTGGAGTGCTTCTGTCAAAGGCGCAATAATAGCCTGCCACCACCTCTTCCATGATTGGGATTTGGTGAGCGGCTTTTTTGACAACTTTCCAGAATTTTTTGCGAACTGACCGGGCCTTTTTACTGTTCTGGCTTGAGGCATGGCCTATGTCATCTTTTGCTGCCTCTTCTGGCAGTAAAAACTCCAGCTCATCTTCGTCATAATGGCGTATCGGGTTCGTTTTGCTCATCTTTTTGATATGGGGGTATGTTTCTTTTGCTTCAAGGTGAGAGGATGAAACTTTTATCTATAGTTTTTATTTCTCTTAAACCTTTGTTATAAAAGATATCCTGATGTACTATTAGACGTTAACGTCAACTTGCATTATTGTGTGATCACAGATGATTGGCAAGGGAAAGAAAAAGTATGGATATCAAAGCAGGCATGGCTGCCATTGTCACCGGTGGTGCTTCTGGTTTGGGGGAAGCAACGGCGCGGCGGTTGGCTGGACAAGGTATGAAAGTTGCCTTGTTTGACATGAATGATATGCGGGGCAAACAGGTTGCCAATGAGATTGGTGGTCTGTTTTGTCATGTGGATGTGAGCGATGAGGCCAGTGTGGATGGTGCTTTACAAAAAGCGCGCGCTAGCCATGGTCAGGAAGTTGTTTTGGTCAATTGTGCCGGAATTGTTGTTGGTAAGAAGACTGTGAGCCGGGATCGGGAGAGCGGTGAGATGAAGGCTCATGATCTGGGGCTGTTTTCCAAGGTTATTCAGGTCAATCTGATTGGCACCTTTCATATGATTGCCAAATGTGCAGCTGGTATGGCGCGGCTGGATGCTTTGGATGGTAATGGCAGTAAGGGGGTGATTGTCAATACTTCTTCCATTGCTGCAACTGATGGGCAAATGGGGCAGGTTGCCTATTCTGCTTCGAAAAGTGGGGTGTTGGGTCTGACTTTGCCAATTGCACGGGATTTGGCCAAAGAGGGCATTCGCATTTGTACCATTATGCCGGGCCTGTTTCATACGCCGATGTTTGATAGTTTGCCCGAAGATGTGGTGGCCAGCCTTGGGGCAAAAACGCCGTTTCCTGCCCGGCTTGGGCAGGGGGATGAATATGCCAAGCTGGTGCAGCATATTATTGAGAATGACATGCTCAATGGGGAAGCCATCCGTCTGGATGGGGCCATTCGTCTGGAGCCCAAATAAGACATTATCCTTGAGATACAAAAAGCCCGGCTCTCATGTGAGCACCGGGCTTTTTGTCTGGATTTTTATGTGCCCTAAAACCGCACACATTTTCGAAAAATATGCTCTAGTGGCGGAAATGACGCATTCCGGTCATGACCATGGCAAGGCCTGCCTCATCGGCGGCTTTGATCACATCGTCATCGCGCATGGAGCCACCTGGCTGGATGACAGCGGTTGCACCAGCGGCGGCGGCGGCCATCAGGCCATCGGCAAAGGGGAAGAAGGCGTCTGATGCTACCACACAGCCCTTGGTCAAGGCTTCTGGCAGGCCAGCGGTTTCGGCGGCATCTTCTGCTTTGCGGGCGGCGATGCGGGCAGAATCAACCCGGCTCATTTGTCCTGCTCCAACGCCGACTGTCGCGCCATCCTTGACATAGACAATGGCGTTGGATTTGACATGTTTGCCGACTTTGAAGGCAAATTTCAGATCGGCCATTTCCTGTTCGCTTGGCTGACGTTTGGTGACGACTGTCAAATCCAGATCGTCCACCACGCCATTGTCGCGTGATTGCACCAGCAAGCCGCCAGCAACAGATTTGACCATGACGCCTTCCTCGCGCGGATCGGCAAGGCTGCCTGCTAGCAAAAGACGCAAATTCTTTTTGGAAGCGATCAGCGCTTTTGCTTCATCGCTGGCATCTGGTGCGATGATCACTTCGGTGAAGATTTTGATGATTTCGCTGGCCGCTTCTGCGTCCAATGTCCGGTTCAAGGCAATGATGCCGCCAAAGGCTGAGACTGGGTCGCATTGCAGGGCTTTTTCATAGGCCTCTTTCAGGCTGGCACCTGTTGCAACGCCGCATGGATTGGCATGTTTGATGATGGCAACAGCGGCACTTGCTTTCGGATCAAATTCACTGACCAATTCATAGGCGGCATCTGTGTCATTGATATTGTTGTAGGAAAGTTGCTTGCCTTGTACTTGCACAGCTGTTGCGACGCCGGGGCGTGTGGAGGCATTTTTGTAAAAGCCTGCTTTTTGATGCGGATTTTCACCATAGCGCATGATTTCTGCCAGTTCACCACCAAAGGCCCGATAGGTTGGGGCTTCGATATCCAACTCTTGTGCAAACCAGCCGGAAATGGCTGCATCATAAGCTGCGGTGCGTGAAAAGGCTTTGGCGGCAAAGCGTTTGCGCTCTTCATAAGGCACGCCGCCATGTTCATTGATCAGATCTGTGACTTTGGCATAGTCGGCAGGATCAACCAAGGTGGTCAGAAATGCATGATTTTTGGCAGAAGCGCGGATCATGGCGGGGCCGCCAATATCGACATTTTCAACCGTGGTGGCATAATCGCCGCCTGTCTTGACGGTTTCCTCAAAGGGATAGAGATTGACGACAACCAGATCAATTTCCGGGATGCCATGCTCGCGCATAGCGCTGGCATGACTGTCTACGGAGCGGGCACCAAGCAAACCGCCATGGACGCGCGGATGCAGGGTTTTGACGCGGCCATCCATGATTTCTGGAAAGTCGGTAATTTCGGAAATGTCTTTCACCGCAATGCCTGCCTCTGAAATGGCCTTGCGGGTGCCGCCTGTTGAGACCAGTTCAACGCCTTTGTCTGCCAAGGTTTTGGCAAATTCGATGATGCCTGATTTGTCGGAAACGGAAAGAAGAGCGCGCTTGATGGTGACAAGTTCCGGCGCGGTAACGGAAAGCGGTGCAACAGACATGATGGATCCCGAATTTTGCGATTTTGGCAGGCTCTTTTGCGCTCACATAGGGCTTGTTTCGCCAAAATGAGGGCAAAAGACTACAGACCGCTGCCAAATATCATGTTTTGGCGTTTGGTGAAACAATCCTTTTTGCAGAGATTGTCTATTCATTGGTCTCATATTGCGATCATATTTGGTGATTATTGTGATCATTTGTTGCTTGGCTGGGCAAAAGACACGCGCTCGAAATACCAGTGAATGGAGGAAATATGGCTGGCATGGCCATTGAGGACCAGTTGCTTGGTTGGTCGAATGCCATGGATATCAGATAAGAAGACACTGTCTTCGAGACTGATATGATTGTCCTGACAGACGAAGTGCCAGATTTCGCCGTTTGAAAGAGCGAAATAGGCCCTGTCCTGTTCCGCATTTAATTCCACATGAACGGATGGATGCAGATGGAAGCGGATGGCATAGGCGTCCTGCCCGGCTTTGATGCCTTTGCCTTTTGGCAGCAATTCATCTTGCCCGTCCAGCCGTCTGCCATCGATGGCCAACCAAAGTTTGCGACTATGGCGCATACCAAATTTTTCGCTATAGGCGTCATGATGGGCGATGATGGTTTCCTGTCCATGTTCCAGACTGCGCTCGCACTGGATGGGGCCAGGGCCTTTTAGGATCGGGCGGCCATTGAGATCAGCTATTTTGCCAGCAAATTGACAGCTATTGGTGTCCTGAATGATCAGGGTGGAATGAGCGGCGGTGCTGCGGGCCAATTCGCGCCAATTTTCATGGCGGCTGGAGGGGGCACCACAATTGACGATCAACGGGGCGTGATCAATGCTCAATTCAAAGGCAAGGGTTCCGGCATGGGCTTGCACGGATTGGTCCAAAGGGGGTTGCTCGCCATAATCAAACAGGGCCAACATTGGGCCTGCTTCCAGACGATGATAGCCGGAGAAAGAGGCATTGGAGACGGGAGCGCCGCGGGTTTCATCATAGGCCAGAATGGTCGCTAACAGGTCTGCCGGTGTTGCGCCTGCACCATTGAAATGGGCCATATCGCCATTGGAGTGACGAAAGAAGCGTAGCATTGGCATCATGCGCTCGATTGCATCCAAAAGGCCATCGGGGGGCACCATGTCACGGGCCAGAAAGGCTTGCCGCAACGGCAGTAATTCCAAAAGGCAATGAATTAATATCATGGAATTGCGTGATTGATGGCCACCATCTGGCAGGATTTGCTCTTCCAGCTCGCTGACCAGTCTTTTGGCGGTTATTTTGGCCTGACGTTCCTTGCCTGAAAATGCCAGCCAACCGGCCAATTCGGCCATCAGGATGAAAAGACGGGTTTCATTTTTGGGGCTGCTGGCAAAAGCGGCGCGTAAATAGCGGATTTGCACATAGAGGGCGCGTATAAATTGGCGATAAAAATCGTGATCAGCATTTTGCAAAATTAAGGGAGAATTGTTGAGCCATGCCATGACGCGATTGGCTGTCACACTTAATTCCCATGCTTGAGTGGGATGGTTACGGCTTTTTTGAATCCAGTCATCAACCAGAATTTGAGCATTGGATTTGGCCAGATTTGTACGTGAGGCCCGCAAATGCCGCAGCCAGCGAAAGCCATGCAATTCTCGCGTCCAGTCTTGGGAGCGGGAGAGATGGATGAAGGGGGAATGGCCATCGCAATTCTCCACCTGTCCGGCAAAGACAAAGAGACCGGCATAGATATCATCGGCCAATGTGGGGTCTGTTGTGCGCAAATCCTGAGGGGCAATGAGCAAGCGTTCAGGACAGCCGGTTACATAGCGGGCCTGACAATTGGGAATGCGGATGCGTGCTTTGGCAAAGCGCCGGGAGAGGGCTGCCAGTTGCATCTTTAATTTTCGAAAGCCGCTTGCCACTCTTAACTTATCCTTGCTGTCACTTTCGTTTGTTTGATCAGGGCATAAGTCCAGTCAAACCCGCCTTTTTAGGCGTGAAAATGATGCTTGCTTTCTTTGAAAAATGGTTAGTTTTCGGTTTGCACTCTATCAAAATAGGGTTAACAAACCTCTGATTTTGCCGTTGTTACGTACATTTACGAAAACGGATTGCATAAAAGCCATCCAGCCCGCCTAACTCTGCCATCTGGTCAGGCCGGGTGCGGATCGAACCATCGCCTTGAATGAAAGCGGCCAGCTCTGGATTCTGTTCGGCCTCTATGGGATCAATGCTAAAGTCTGGATATTCCATCAGAAAATTGGCGACCAGATCGGGGCCTTCTGCCTGTTGCAAAGAGCAGGTGCAGAAAACCAGACAGCCATTGTCTTCCAGCAGATTGGCGGCATGACGGAGCATTCTTGCCTGAATTTTGGCAAAATGGGCAATGTCTGCGGCGTTTCGCTGGTGAATGAGTTCAGGATGGCGGCGCATGGTGCCGGTTGCCGAACAAGGGGCATCGAGTAAAATGGCCGGGAATTTGGTTTGAAATTTTTGTTTGAGGGCATCGCCCTGTATCAAGGTTGCCTCAAGGCCGGTTCGGTCGAGATTTTTCTGGATGCGTTGCAGGCGTTTGCCGGACAGATCCAGGGCTGTGACTTTTGCGCCAAGGGCTGCCAATTGCATGGTTTTACCGCCCGGAGCGGCGCATAAATCCAGCACGTCCAGATTGTTGACATCGCCCAGCATTTTAACTGGCAGGCTAGCTGCTGTGTCCTGCACCCACCACAGACCGTCCTCAAATCCTGCCAATTCATCGACTTTGCCATGGGTGGCAAGGCGCAAGCTGCCTGTTGGTAGCCATTGGCCTTCTAATTGGCTTGCTATGTCTTGTGTTTTTGTATCATGGGCCTTGACGCTGAGATCCAGAGGTGTGGTTGGTGCGTTGCACACGTCCATCATGTGCTCGACGGCTTCTTTGCCGTAAGATTTGATCCAGTCCTCATAGAGCCAGACCGGCAAATTGGCTTTGGCGGCATCAATGTCCTTTAAACATTCTGCGCCTTTTTGGCTGACCTGCCGTAAGACGGCATTGGTCAGGCCTTTGAAGCCTGCATATTTGCGCCATGTGCGAAAATGGCTGACAGCGCTGTCGACCACGGCATGGGAGGGTACATTTAAGAACAGCAATTCAGCCACGCCAAGGCGCAGGATGTTGCGCAAGGGGCCGGATTTTTTAGGGATGCCGCGCTCCATAAACATTGCCAGGATGCTATCAATTTCGCCCAGATGTTGCAGCAGGGTGATGACCATGCGTTTGGCAAATGCCCGGTCATTGCCGGGCAATTTGCGCAAAGGGCCGGTTTCGATTTCTGCCTGATAGGCTTCATCAAGCAGTTTTTTTTCTGATAAAACCGCGTGAGTCAGACGCAGGGCCCCCTCGCGGGCGGCCATACCGGCTTTACGGGACGAAAAGGATAGTGAATTGGTCATAGCCGCGCCTTAGACCATAGTGTTGGGTCTGGTTCAAGCCTTGAGGCGAGAGATTTTTGCATGATCTTTGCTTTTGGCTAAAGATTGCGCCATTCCACATCCAGCTTGGCAAGGATAGGCGCATGGTCAGAAGGTTTCTCCCAACCGCGGGCCGTTTTATAGATTTCAATGGCGCTCACCTGATCAGCAATATGGGGGGTTGCCCAAATATGATCGAGGCGGCGGCCTTTATCGGACTTTTCCCAATTGGGCGAGCGATAGGACCACCAGCTGTAAAGGCGCTGGCTGGTGGGGATATGGGCACGGACCGCATCGACCCATTTGCCTGCTTTTTGGACCTGATCCAGCCGCTCCACCTCAATCGGGGTATGGCTTACGACCTTGAGCAATTGTTTGTGGGACCAGACATCATTTTCATGGGGGGCAATGTTCAAATCCCCGACCAATATGGCATTGCGATTGGTTTCTTCGCCCTGCAACCAGTCCGTCATCTCGTCCAGAAAATCCAGCTTGTGGCGGAATTTGTCATTCTCGTCCGGGTTTGGAATGTCACCTCCTGCCGGGACATAGAAATTATGGATTTTGATCGGCCCCTTGTCGCTGTCTATGGTGACTGCGATGTGGCGAGCGTCGCCCTTGTTACAAAATTCACGCACTTCTACATCAAGGAAAGGCACACGCGAGAGGGTTGCGACGCCGTGATAGCTTTTTTGACCATTGATTGCCAAATACTCATATCCCAGTTTTTTCAGGGCCGCAGAGGGAAATTGATCATTCATGCATTTGGTTTCTTGCAAGCACAGAATATCGGGCGCGCGGTCGCTTTCAAACTGTTCGACAAGCTTGATGCGGGAGCGCACAGAATTGATGTTCCAGGTTGCAAGGCTTAGGGTCACGGGGTCGCTCCATCATCTTAGGATCAGTGTTGCGATGTACGAATCATCTTCGTCAATGTAGCGCGCATGGTTGGGATATCCAGAGATAAAAGACAAAAAAGGCGCTTCTTTATAAGAAGCGCCTTGTCTAATTTTGGGTATGGGTCTTGAGCCTAATTCTCTTCCCGGCGTTCTTTCATCAAGTCGCGTTTGATCTTGAACAGGGATTGTTTGATCGGTTTGCCGGTTTCGATGTTAAAGACGGTGACCGTGGTGTCATAGCCTTGGGCGTCGCGGATGGTCCATTGACGCAAGAGGCTGCTTTCGCGCTCGAAAATCAGGGTTAGGGTGCCATCGCCAAACAGGCTTTCCTGCTCAACCACCACCGAGATGATATCATCGGACAGATCGACATTTCTAACCCGTTTGTCATTGGCCAAATCCAGTGTTTCGGACAGAAGCACCTTGAGGGGCGTTTTGGACAGGGGATAGATATCTTGTGTTTTCAGCTTTCGATCTTCGATGGAAAGGGTTTTTCCATCGGCAATGATGTCGGTGAAGGAGGGGGCTGAATAATAGAAGCGGATTTTGCCCGGACGCTGAATGAAGAAATAGCCTTGCAAGGTATCGCCATTGGGGGCGGTTTGAATGAATTCCCCATTCATGGTGGTGTTGGCGTTGAAAGCCTTGGAAATCACATTCAGCGCGTTTTTCACGTCTTGTGTCATGGCTTTGACAGGGGATGTGATTGACACAGTCAGAGCAAAGAGGGCTGCAATAGTCAGGCCAAGCATTGAACGGCGGGACATGTGAGAGCGAAACATCAATGGGCGTTCCTTGTTGCTATATGAATGGGCACCTTGCGAGAAGTGATATAAACAGCGTGTGACAAAGACTGCATATCAGCCTGTGCTATTTTTATGTCCTATTCGATCAATGCGGCCAAAAACAGGAAGAAATGCGGTTTTCTTGCGGATTATGTACAGCCTCTTTTTGCTGGCATATGTGGGGCGCTTACATGGTTGCCCCTTCTTCTGGCACCAGAATTTCGCGTTTGCCTGCATGGTTGGCCGGGCTGATGACGCCTTCTTGCTCCATTTGCTCAATCAGGGTTGCGGCCCGGTTATAGCCAATGGACAGGCGGCGCTGGATGTAAGAGGTGGAGGCTTTGCGATCGCGCAAGACGATATCAACGGCCTTGTCATAAAGCGAACCTTCGTCGCCGCCGCTGGCAGAGCCGGATCCGCCAGCGTTGGCTTGCTCTTCTTCTGTTTCTTCTGTCACGGCTTCCAGATAATCCGGCACGCCCTGCAATTTCAGATGTTTGACAATTTCTTCGACCTCTTCGTCGGCGACAAAGGGGCCATGAACGCGCTGGGTGCGACCGCCGCCAGCCATATAGAGCATATCGCCCATCCCAAGCAATTGTTCTGCGCCCATTTCGCCTAAAATGGTGCGCGAATCGATTTTCGATGTCACCTGAAAGGACATACGGGTCGGGAAATTGGCCTTGATCGTGCCTGTGATCACATCGACCGATGGACGCTGGGTTGCCATGATCAAATGGATGCCTGCGGCACGGGCCATCTGGGCCAGCCGCTGGATGGCGCCTTCGATATCCTTGCCTGCGACCATCATCAGATCGGCCATTTCGTCGACAATGATGACGATATATGGCATTGGCTCGAGATTGAGTTCTTCCTGTTCGTAAATCGGATCGCCTGTTTCTGGATCAAAGCCTGTTTGAACGGTGCGGGTGACCGCTTCGCCTTTGGCCAAAGACTGGCGTACACGATTGTTGAAACCGTCAATGTTGCGCACGCCCATTTTGGACATGTTTTTGTAGCGCTGTTCCATTTCGCGCACGGCCCATTTCAGAGCAACAACGGCTTTGGACGGGTCGGTGACGACTGGTGTCAGCAAATGCGGAATGCCATCATAGATGGACAATTCCAGCATTTTGGGGTCGATCATGATCAGGCGGCATTGCTCTGGCGTATGGCGATAGAGCAGGGACATGATGGTGGTGTTGATCGAAACCGATTTACCGGAGCCGGTGGTACCGGCCACCAAAACGTGGGGCATACGGGCCAAATCGGCAATGACCGGATCGCCGCCAATGCTTTTTCCCATACAGATGGGCAATTTGGCTTTGGATTTTTCAAAATCACTGCTGGAGAGCAATTCGCGCAAATAAACGGTTTCGCGGCGGGCATTGGGTAATTCGATGCCAATGGCATTGCGGCCCGGTACAACGGCAACACGGGCGGAAATGGCACTCATGGAGCGAGCAATATCATCGGCCAGACCAATGACGCGCGAGGATTTGATACCCGGGGCCGGTTCCAGCTCATAAAGAGTGACAACGGGGCCGGGGCGAACTTTGATGATTTCGCCGCGAATGCCAAAATCGGACAAAACCCCTTCCAGAAGGCGAGCATTATGTTCCAGCTGGTCTGCGGTTAGGCCAGCATTGGGGCCAAGGCTTTTGGGCTCTTCCAAAAAGGAAATTGAGGGGAATTGAAATTCCTGCTTGCGGATGAATGTGTTGCTTTTGGCAGCGCGCACCATGCGCTTGCCAACGCCTTCGCGCATGGTTTTGGCCTGCACTTGCTCATTGGTGGCAGCATGTTGAACCGGTGCGTGTGGCTGGCGATGGATCTCGTCTGGCGGTGCCATACCAACAAGGCCTGCATTTGCCGTCTCGTTCATCTCCCATGGGGCGGTCTCATGAGACATATCATCGTGATCATATGGGGCGTCCATATGGGGCTGGCCCTGCTCTTGCTCATAAGAATCATAAGTGGGATCATAGCTTTCATAAGCGGCTGGATTGCGATCTCCCCCAAAGATATCGTGCTGGCCATGATTCTGGCCATGATTCTGCTCATGGCCCATTGCGGCCTGATCCCTTTGCATTGCATTGATACCCGCTTTCATATTACCATGGGGAATATGTTGCATGGCATAGCTCTGATTTGGCATTTGTCCCATCATGTGAGGCTGGGCTTGATGCTGAGAATGGGGCATCGGTGCCATATAGGGATCTTGCCGATTGGCAAGCGCGTCCAGTCCATCCTCTTCATCGCCTGCCAGATGGGCCTTGATGCTGCTCCATAATCCGGGGCGCGGTTTTGGCTGGGCCGCTGATAGGTGCGGTGCCTGAGAATGGTCGTAATTTGGTTGATGCTCGAAGGATTGCTGGCCAAATTGACCCGGCATCGTGCCCTGTTGAGCGTGCGCAGATTGCTCTTGCATTGGGTGGGCTTGTATGGGGGTGCGATTGCGCTGCGCCTTTCGCGCCAGTCGCCAATGCCCTAATGCTCCACGGATTATTGCGAAGAATCCAAGCTTTTTAGGTTTGTTTTGGGTGCGGTCCAAGACGGGGCCTGATTGCATATGCGCCTGTTCGTCATAGGCAGGATCGTCATATTGCTCGTCGGTAAAATCAGTCTCGTAATCGTCTTGCTCTGCTTCATGATAGGGTTCATCCTCGTCCATGATATGAACCGGGGCGCGTCGGCGGGACAGAATTTGCTGCCATGTCGTGTCGATGGAATTGAGCAGCAGCAAAAGGCCAACCGCACAGAAGCCAGTGCCGAGCAAAATGGCACCAAGACCATTGATGAAATGCGGATCAATCATCGAGATGAGCGCAAGGAAACCATCGCCAATGATGCCGCCCAAACTGATGGGTAAAGGCCAGCTTGAGGGAGCCGGGATGGTGGAAAAGGCAATGGCAATGGCCGCCAGACCACCAAGCCAGGCCAGGCCACGCATTCGTGTGATGCGCATGGGATGGATGCGGACCAAGCGCCAGAACCAGATGACGGGAGCCACCAAGAGGAAGGCCGCGGCCAGACCAAAGGTCTGGATCATCAAGTCAGATATCATTGCGCCGGGCAAGCCCATAAAGTTTCTTGGGGTATTTTGCGTGGCGTTGGAAAAGGAGGGGTCTGCGACATGCCAAGTTGCGAGCGCTGCAGCAATTGCAGCACATAAAGCCAGACCCAACAGGCCGGTTGCGGCAAACGCATTGCGACGCAAAGCCCGGCGCAGAGCGCTATCCCGGTCCTTATACACGGTTTCAAATGGTTGCGTTGCAGACATATCACTCAGTCTCAATGGTTTCTCGTCGTCTTTTCTCAATCGGGAGATCCCACCCTCCCTCTCAGATGTCTTTTGTTCTGCCACACCCTATGGTAGATGTTTGTCTTTCATGTGCAGATGTTTTATTTTCGATCAGACAATGTTTCAGGCGTGTTAATGCCATGCTGGTTTCTTGCAAGGGAGCAACAAGGGCCAAACGGATGAAATGCTCCCCCGGATTGATGCCTTGTGCATCTTTTCGTGCTAAGAAAGAGCCGGGAATGACTTTGACCCCCACCTCTTTCCAAAGTTTTTCAGTGACGGCGATATCGGAACCGAATTGTCTGATATCTAACCAGAGAAAAAAGCCGCCTTCAGGGCGCTGATAGGTGAAATCTGTGCTCAAAATTTGGCTGGCCTGCTCATATTTTTCGTTATAGAGGTGGCGATTTTCTTCGACATGGGCTTCATCGCGATAGGCTGCTGCTGCGGCGGCCAACAAAGGCAATGGCACTTGAGGGGCTGCCATATTGCGATATTTGGTCCATTGGCTCAGAAAGGCCTCGTCGCCTGCGGCAAAGCCACAGCGCAGTCCTGCCAGATTGGAGCGTTTGGATAAGGAATGAAAGGTGACAATGTTGGATAGATCGTCCTTGCAGGCCTCTAAAATGCCCGTCGGTGGCGTCTCGCGGTAAATTTCTGAATAGCATTCATCGGCAAAAATCATGAAATGATGTTTGCGGGCCAATGTGAGGAGGTGTTGCCAGTCTGCAAGAGTGGCAGCGGTGCCTTGCGGGTTGGCGGGAGAGGCATAATAAAAAGCGATGGTTCGGTCCAAAAGTTCTGTTTGCTTGGCCAAAGCTTTCAGATCAGGCAAATGATTGCTGTCTTTGGTGCCGTTCAGATAAACGGCCTCAGCTCCCATGGCATGAGCGCCTGCTGCATAAGCATGATAGAAGGGATTGGGCAGCAAAATGGCTGGATTGTTCGTGTCTTTCCCGGGCTTGTCTTGTGCCCAGTCCCGTGCACCAATGGCGGCATGAAACAATCCTTCGCGGGTGCCATTTAAGGGCAGAATGTGTTTTTCGGCGCTTATCAATGGGCCGGTTTGATAACGCTGTGCAATCCAGTGCGCGACCGCGTTTCGGAAATCCTCTGTGCCACGGATAGGGGGATAGCGGCGAAAATCGGTGGCATATTCATCAATCACAGCTTGAATGAAAGAGGGCATGGCATGTTTTGGCTCTCCCAAGGTCAAATCAAGCGCAGACAGGCCGGGGTCTTTTCCTGCTAGCAAATCTGCCAATTGTTGGAAAGGGGAGCGCTCTTGTTGCATAATATGTTGATTGCCCTTGGCTGGATGAGAGATATGACCGAATTCGAACAGAGTCGGCCAAGTGTAGCTTCGGCATGGTTAAGGCAGATTTAACTTTTGATTTTATGCCAAGGCTCATAGGTACTCAAAATGCAAAAAACGCGCCTGACAAAAGACAGGCGCGTTGACAAAAGACAGGCGCGTTTTTCTTTTTGCTGATATTTTCCGATGAGAGCATTTTGAATAAACATGTCGTTATTCAAAATGCTCTAGCCTTTGTTTCTAAGCATATTTTTGTCCGAAAACCGCACACACTTTTCAACAAATATGCTCTAGCTGTTTGACAAATCAGACAACATGCCTGTTGCCACAGCAAATTTGGAAACGCTTAGATCGTCATCATCAATGATGGCATTGACCGCTTTGATGGTGCGTTCAATCGCTTCGCCTTTTTGTTCAAGCCAGATATCCAGACCTTCTTTCTTTGCCGTTGCCAGATCCAATACATTGGCGGTCATCTGGTTATGGGCTTCAGACAGATTGTCCCTTACGCGGTCGAGCGCCAATGCATCATAATAATCGGAGACATCTAGCGCCAAAGCCAGCGCGTCGATGCGGCCAATTTTGAAATGACCGGCAACAGCGAAATAGGCTGCGGCTGATTTGGACAAGGATTTGCCTGTGCTGTCCGAGACCAGAATGATATCTGGAATGCGGGAGATCAGCGACAAATGAGCAATGCGGCTGGCCAGATCTTTTGGCACGCCAGCATCAAGGAAGCGCTTGGTTTCGCGCTCCAGTTTGGTGGCCAGATAAGGGGGCAAATGGCTGTCCAGTTCCTTGGTCACCTTGGCAATGCCTGCACCATAATGTTTGACGGCATCGGCAATGCTCATGTCTGAGGGGACATTGCGCATGAACCACAGAATTTGTGACAAGAGCAGCTTTTGCACCTCGGCATAGAGCGAGAGCTGGGTGTCGCCTGAGACTTTATTGTCCAATGCATCAATCGCATCATTGAGCGTGCGCATACCGAAACTGTCGCGCACGGCAATGAAGGCTCTTGCAATATCGGCAGAGCTGGCCCCGGTTTTGTCCTTGATGCGCGGAATGAGCGTGGCTCCGCCGCGGTTGATCATGGAATTGGTGATGCCGGTTGTGATGATTTCCCGACGCAGGCGATGCTCGGAAATTTCCAATGCATAGGTTTTTTGCATGTCATCGGGGAAGTAACGCACCAGTTCCTGATCCATATAATCTTCATCAGGAATGGAGCTTTCCAGCAATTCATCATAGAGGGTGTTTTTGGCATAGGCCAGCAACACGCCGATTTCGGCACGAGAAAGCGGCTGGGCCTTTTTGGCATGTTCTGCCAGTTTTTCATTGTCTGGAAGGAATTCCACCTCGCGGTCCAGTTCGCCCATATCTTCGAGCAGCTCCATGAGGCGTTTCTGATAACCAAAATCTTCCATACCGCGCAACTGGGTGAGCGAGATGGACAAGGTTTGCAGATAATTGTTTCGCAAGACCAGATCGGCCACATTGTCTGTCATGGAGGCCAGCAAATCATTGCGGGCTTCGATATCCAGTTTGCCAGTGCGCACGGCTGCACCAAGGGCAATCTTGATATTGACTTCCATATCGGAGCTGTTAACGCCTGCTGAATTGTCGATGGCATCGGAATTACAGCGACCGCCCAGCTCGTTAAATTCAATGCGGGCTTTTTGGGTGACACCGAGATTGGCGCCTTCGCCAATCACCTTGACGCGCAGCTCTTGCGGTGTGATGCGAATTGCATCATTGGCGCGATCATCGGCATCGGCGTTGGTCTCGGTCGATGCGCGCAAATAGGTGCCAATGCCGCCGAACCAGAGCAAATCAACCGGTGCTTTGAGGACGGCCTGCATGATCTCGTTCGGGGTGGCTTTGTCCTGATCCAGCCCAATTGCTGTTTGTGCTTCTTTGGACAGGGTGATGGATTTTTCGCCACGGGAGAAAATGCCACCGCCTTTGGAGATCAGCTTTTCGTTATAATCGCGCCATGAGGAGCGGCCCAGATCAAAGACGCGCTTGCGTTCTTGCCAGCTTGATGCGGGATCTGGATCGGGATCAATGAAGATATCGCGGTGATCGAAGGCGGCAATCAGTTTGGTTGCCTTTGACAGAAGCATACCATTGCCAAAGACATCGCCGGACATATCGCCTACGCCGATAGTGGTGAAAGGCTCTGTCTGGATATCGCGGTCCATTTCGCGGAAATGGCGTTTGACCGCTTCCCAGCCGCCGCGGGCGGTGATGCCCATTTTCTTGTGGTCGTAACCGGCTGATCCGCCAGAGGCGAACGCATCGCCCAACCAAAATTCCTTACCTTCTGAAATGCCATTGGCAATGTCAGAGAAAGTGGCGGTGCCTTTGTCGGCGGCGACAACCAGATAAGGGTCATCTTCATCATGACGGATGACCTTGGTTGGTGGCAGAATTTTCTGGCCTTCCAGATTGTCGGTGACATCGAGCAAAGAGGAAATGAACAATTTATAGGAGGCAATGCCTTCAGCCATGAAGGCTTCGCGATCGCCAGATGTTGGCAATTGTTTGGGAACAAATCCCCCTTTTGAGCCAACGGGCACGATCACGGCATTTTTGACTTGCTGTGCTTTTACCAGACCCAGCACTTCGGTGCGGAAATCCTGTGGGCGGTCGGACCAGCGCAAGCCGCCGCGCGCAACTTTGCCAAAGCGCAAATGCAGGCCTTCGACCCGTGGGCTATAGACAAAGATTTCGCGAAATGGCTTTGGTTCGGGCATCTCTTCCATAGTGCGTGGATTGAGTTTGAGAGCCAGAGTTGGTTTGGCTGTCTTTTGTTCGCTCAGTTGATAGAAGTTGGTGCGCAAGGTTGCCTGAATGACATCGACAAAACGGCGCATGATGCGGTCATGATCGAGATTGGCGACTGCTTCCAGAGCGGTGTCAATGCCACCGGTCAGACGGGTTGCCTCTGCGACGCGGTTCTTTTGATCGGGGTTGAAACGGGTATGGAACAGATCGACAATCAGGGCTGACAAATCAGGATAGCTGTTGAGGGTACCCCACATATAATCCTGAGAATAGGGGATGCGGACCTGACGCAGATAGCGCGAAATGGTTCGCAGGATTGTGATGTCGCGCCATGGCAAATTGGCGTTCAAGACCAGTGTATTATAGCCGTCATTCTCTGCTTCGCCATGCCAGATGGCAAGGAAACAGGCCTGAAGATTTTCTTGTACTTCTGTCGTGTCGATATCCTGACCGTCAGCGCGCTCCAGCTCCATATCATGCATCCAGAACAGTTTGTCGCTGTTTACGGGCTTGATGTCATAAGAGCGCTCGTCAATGACGCGAAAGCCCATATTTTCTAGAATTGGCACGCGCTCTGACAAGGGAATGGGGGTATGGGAATGGAAGATTTTCAGGGCAATGCGATGTTTGGGATCTTCCTGCTTGCGATAGAGTTGAATGGCTGTGTCGACATCGCCTATCATGCTTTCCATGATGCGGATGTCTTTGACCGCGATTTCCGGTTCGAATGTATCGCGATAGGCGTCTGAGAAAGCATCGCAATAGAGATTGATCAATTGGCCGGCTTTGGCCAGAGAACAGGTTTCTCGGACCGCTTCTGCCAACCCATCCGACCATGTGCGCACAATTTTCTGGATACTTTCTTCCAGCTCGATGCGGGTTGGGGTCGGGGTTTTGCCAGTGGAGCGGCCAATGATGAAATGCACCCGTGCCAAAGGACCGTCGGGAAAGTCGGGATAAACGGCGGAGAGGCGGCCATCATAGGCGTCTTTTAGGAAATCACCGATTTTGAGGCGAATTGAGGTGTTGTAGCGATCACGCGGGACAAAGACCAGCACCGAGACGAAGCGGTCAAATTTGTCCACGCGGGAGAGAACGCGAATGCGCGGGCGCTCATGCAGGCGCAGAATTTCCTGACTGAAGGTGAGCAATGTGTCCTGATCAATCTGGAATAGCTCATCGCGGGGATAGCCTTCCAAAACATTGAGCAAGGCCTTGCCTGAATGGCCGGAAGGATCGACCGCTGCTTTGTCCAATGTTTGCGAGACTTTGCGGCGCAGGAATGGAATATGGGTGGCGGAGCGGTTATAGGTGGTGGAGGTGAAGAGGCCGACAATGCGCAATTCGCCGGTTAGGGTGCCATGGTCGTCATAGAGTTTGATGCCGATATAATCCATATAAGCCCGGCGATGGACCCCGGTTTTCACATTGGTTTTGGTGATGATCAGAGGTTCCGGGCGCATTAGAAATTCTTTGATCTCTGGTGTCATGGTCACCAATTCACTACCACGGCGCAGGACGCGGACTTCTGGGTTGCGCAATACCCCAAGGCCAGGACGGTCGGTTCTGGCCAATTCGCCTTCGTCCGAATCGGCATTGATGGCATATTCGCGCATGCCCAAAAGGGTGAAATTGTTATTGACCAACCAGCGCAGAAATTCGACGGTCTCATCAATATCGTCTTGTGGCAAAGGCGGTGGGGTGATTTTGAAGATGGCAATGGTTTCTTCAAGGCGCAACAACATGGCCTTCCAATCTTCGACCACCGCGCTGACATCACTGAGGATTGCATCCAGAGCCTGATGCAGTTCTGTTTTCGCTTTTTTGTCAGCCAAACGCGAAATATGGACATGGATGAGGCTTTCGCGACGCAATTTTGGGTTGGTCTGGGCTTCATTTCTGTCATGCAGGGCGATCAGGGCCTGTTTGTCGTCGCGCTCTGTGGTGATGACTGGATGCAAAACCAGATGGATGTCATAGCCGGCATTTTGCAAAACCCCCATAACCGAATCAACGAGGAATGGCTTGTTGGCATTGTGTAGCTCAATGATGGTGACCTGATTGAGCAGGGCGTCAGCATCGTCTTTAAAGGTTGGATCAGAGATATGGATCTTGTGCTTTCCATCAAAGCTTTTGGCAAATGTATCCATGGACAGGGAAGCCACATGCGCCAATTCGGCTGGACTATAGCGTGCCAGATCTTCTTTATCTGATTGATAAAACAAATGTTTTAAATAATTTTGATGGAGGGGGTCAGCTTTTTCAATCAGCTTTTGTGCGTTTGCAATATGCTTTTTGTGATCACTATCAAGATCCAAAGTCATCTTTGTTTCCTCTGTAAGGGACCATCCATCGCGTGGATTTTGGAATGGCCCTTTCGCGTTTTAAGACCAACGTTTCGCGATTTGTCGTTATTTTAATCAGCCTTTCAGACTAAAGGATAGTGAAAATTGGTTAAGTGAAGTCCATACACTTTGAATAAACTTTTGGTCATGTCTGTGAAAAGGAGTGTGAAATGGAGCAAAATGAGCAGAAAGATCCGGTGAAACAGGGCAATCGGGCGGTTATTGCGTTGGATTTGCCAGCGATGGACCCAATGCCTGCGGATATCGCCAAATATCTGGCAATTTGCCAGGAGAAACTGGGGTTGGTTCCCAATGTTTTGAGCGCTCATGCCTTTTCTGAGGATAAATTTCGCGCTTTTTCCGGCCTTTATAACGCCTTGATGCTGGAGGAGAGCGGTTTGTCAAAGCTGGAGCGGGAAATGATTGCCGTTGTGGTCAGCTCTGTTAATCGCTGTTTTTATTGTCTGGTGGCCCATGGGCAAGCGGTGCGTGAGCTATCGGGGGATCCGCAATTGGGGGAAATGCTGGTGATGAATTATCGTGTTGCTGATTTGTCCAATCGGCATCGGGTGATGCTGGATTATGCTGCCAAATTGACTGAAAAGCCATCCAAAGTGGTGGAGGATGATCGTGAGGCTCTGCGTGAAGCCGGTTTTAGCGATCATGATATTTGGGACATTGCCAATGTGGTTGGCTTTTTTAATATGTCCAATCGTGTGGCCATTGCAACCGACATGATGCCCAATGAAGCCTATCACGGGATGGACCGGTGATGTTTGCATGAAAAAGGCCGGATGAGGCAACATCCGGCCTTTGATTTTTGCTTGTGGCTTGGCGTTTATGCCAGAGCTTTCAACTCGGTGATAATGGCATCGCCCATCTCTGAGGTGGTGACGATGTTGGCATCTTGTGTTGCAATGTCGCGGGTGCGCAGGCCTTTGTCCAAGACGTTGGAGATAGCGGCATCGACCATTTCTGCTTCTTTGATCAGGCCGAAAGAATAGCGCAGGGCCATACCAAAAGAAGCAACCATGGCAATGGGGTTAGCAGCGCCACTGCCAGCAATGTCAGGCGCGGAGCCATGAACGGGCTCATAGAGGGCTTTGCGTTTGCCGCTTGCTGCATCTGGTGCGCCAAGGGAGGCGGATGGCAACATACCAAGAGAGCCGGTCAACATGGCTGCAACATCTGAGAGGATATCGCCAAACAGGTTGTCACAGACAATGACGTCATATTGCTTTGGATTGCGAACCAGCTGCATGGCGCAATTATCGGCCAGTACATGTTCCAACGGTGTGTCTGGATATTCTTGTGCACCAATACGGGTTGCGACTTCTTTCCACAAAACGCCGGATTTCATCACATTATGCTTCTCGGAAGAGGCCACGCGATTGGATCGGGTTTTGGCCAAATCAAAGGCCACGCGGCAAATGCGCTCAATCTCGGATGTGGTATAGAGCTGGGTATCAACGGCGCGCTTTTGTCCGTCAGGCAGATCGGTGATTTCCTTTGGTTCGCCAAAATAAACGCCGCCGGTCAGCTCGCGTACGATCAGGATATCAAGGCCTTCGACCAGTTCTTTTTTGAGCGAAGAGGCATCAGCCAGTGCCGGATAGCACAGAGCAGGGCGCAAATTGGCAAACAGTCCCAGATCTTTACGTAGACGCAACAGGCCAGCTTCGGGGCGCACTTCGTAAGGCACATCTGCCCATTTTGGGCCGCCAACCGCTCCAAACAGAACGGCATCTGCGGCCATTGCCTTTGCCATATCCTCTTCGCAGATTGCAGAGCCATGGGCATCATAAGCAGAGCCGCCTACCAGACCTTCTTCAGTTTCAAAGGAAACAGCCTCGAGATTGGCATTCATCCACTCGATGATCTTTTTCACTTCATTCATGATTTCAGGGCCGATGCCGTCGCCGGGCAGGAGGAAAAGCTTGCTTGTCATAATCTCGTTCCAGTTTGGGTAGCAATCATGCTTGCCGGCCATGTTTGGCTGCAAGGATTGGAAAGAAAGAAATGGTTGGGTTTCGATTAATCAATATTGCGCCAAGGTGCAAGCGCTTTGCAGATTTGTGACGCACTTTGGGACTATTGGGCAATAAAAAACCAGACCCGTGGGTCTGGTTTTATGAGATCGTATCTGATTGCAGCAGATTGCCCGCTTTGCAATGACTTAGAGCATTTTGAATAAACACGTCGTTATTCAAAATGCTTTAGTCTTTGTTTCTAAGCATATTTTTGTCCGAAAACCGCACACACTTTTCGACAAATATGCTCTAGACCCAAGGACGCTCGTCAGAGATTTTGGTCTCGAATTTTGCGACATTGTCAATTTTCTGCATGGACAGGCCGATATCATCGAGGCCTTCCAGCAGACATTTCTTTTTGAAGGGGTCAATGTCAAAGGCAATTTCGCCGCCATCTGGGCCTTTGATGACTTGATTTTCCAGATCAATGGTCAGGGTTGCATTGGCACCGCGTGCGGCATCGTCCAGCAGCTTTTTGTGATCGTCTTCATTGACCACGATTGGCAGAATACCATTTTTGAAGCTGTTGTTATAAAAGATATCGGCAAAGCTGGTGGAGATGATGCATTTGATGCCGAAATCAAGCAAAGCCCATGGGGCATGTTCACGGGAGGAGCCACAGCCAAAATTGTCACCCGCGACAATGATTTTTGCCTTGCGATAGGCGTCCTGATTGAGAACAAAGTCCGCATTTTCGCTGCCATCTTCATTGAAACGCATTTCATGGAACACATTGGCACCAAGGCCGGTGCGTTTGATGGTTTTCAGAAATTGTTTCGGAATGATCATATCGGTGTCGATATTGATCAGAGGCATCGGCGCGGCAATTGCGGTCAGCGTTGTGAACTTATCCATTTTCAGCTCGGTCCTTATTGTCGTCTTGTCTGTTTGCAATGGGGGCAAACAGGCTTTTGATTGAATGCCGGATGTGCCTAGAGCGGCGCGACAGGAAGACTGGTCGTCTCATCCAGTCCCAGCATGATATTCATATTCTGTATGGCAGCGCCGGATGCCCCTTTGCCCAGATTGTCATACACGGCCAGCAAGAGCGCTTGCCCGCTCTCATCATTGCCATGGATGTGCAAATGCATACTGTTGGTGCCGTTCAAATATTCTGGCGTAATGGCGTCCAGTTTGCTTGCGGCTTGAAGCGGGGCTACCTTCACGAAGGACTCGTTCTGGTAGCGCTGTGACAGGCAGTCATGCAGGTCTTGAAGATGCAGTTTCTTGTTGAGCGCCCAGAGATTGACGGGCACAGCATCGATCATGCCTTGAGCATAGTGGCCAACCGCTGGTTGGAAAATGGGGGCATGATCCAACCCGGCATAGGTTTTCATTTCCGGCACATGTTTATGGGCCAATGTCAGGCCATAGGGCCAATAGGGTGTTTGCAGGCCATTCTGGGTTGCTTCATAGTCCGCAATCATGGCTTTGCCGCCGCCACTATAGCCAGAAATTGCATTCACGCTTGCGGGGAAATTGGCCGGAATGAAGCCAGCTTCCACAAGTGGGCGCATCAGCGCGATATAGCCTTGCGGATAGCAGCCGGGATTGGTGACCCGTTTGGCATTTGCGATTTTTTCGCGTTGATCCGGTGTCATTTCCGCAAAGCCATAGACCCAGCCTTCGCTCACCCTGTGGGCAGAGGAGGCGTCAATGACACGGGTGGTGTCATTTTCGATCAGAGTGACAGCTTCAATAGAGGCAGCGTCAGGCAGGCAGAGAATGGCAATGTCTGCTTCATTGAGCATTTTTGCCCGTGCATCGCGATCCTTGCGCTTGTCTTCGCCAAGGCGCAAGAATTCGATATCGCTGCGGCCTGACAGGCGCTCACGGATCTGCAATCCGGTCGTGCCAACTTCGCCATCGATAAAGATTTTCGCGCTCATGATCGTGTGTCTCTCTTGTTCGTCTCTTTGTTTTGGGTTGCGTGTGAGAAATTTTATATCTTAGGCCGTTTGCAAAATGCTTATCATGCGCAATATCAAGGCATAGGGCATTTTTCAGCTATCTTGCCATCCCCTACACCAGTTGAGGGGATTAGCCAAGGATTTTGTTATCTGGTGAAATGGCTGATGAGCCAAATAACAAGAATGATGGCAAAGATTGCACCACCTATGCGGCCAATGCCAGACCCCCAAGCTTCTATCGGGTCATATTTGCCATCTTCATCGGTCCCAAGCCTTTTGAGCGTTCGATCCAGCGCTTCTTCCATATGATTGATTTGCCGGTTGCTGGCGCGGGCAAAATTGGAATTGGCGATGGTTTCACTTTCACGCTCCACGCGTTCAAGCGCGCGCATGGCTTCTGCTTGCCGTGCAGCCTCTCGTTCTTCGCGTGTTTGTTTGCTCTCTTTGGTCATGAGACGTCTTTTAGCGTCTTTTTGCTCTGCTGTCTTTGCTTTTTTGGTATCATTCTTTCGTATAATGGGGATTGCCGGGCAGATTGTTACTTGACTTGGGGGCAAGGCTTGGGCAAAAAGCACATCTGAACCGAGAGGGTCCGCCTTGAAGCGGGCTGAGTTTGAAAAGGGCGTTTGGGATGATTGGTTCCCTTGTCATATTTGCAGATTTTATCACTGCTCCGTCAGGGACCGGTGTGATGACTGCTGGCCTGCTCAAACGCACAACTACCACTATTACCAAGGTTTAAGCGCCTCTCGCTCCCTGCCAGGCTCTCCCCGGGGATGTGAGGGGAGCCATTCTGCCTGTGCCATGTTGGCAAGGCAGGAGACTTTGGGGGAGCCGGGATCAGGAGATCATCTATTATGGGTTATAAAATTGCAATCGTCGGTGCCACTGGCAATGTGGGGCGCGAGATGCTTGATATTCTGTCCGAGCGCGGCTTTCCGGCAGATGAAGTGGTGGCTTTGGCCTCTTCGCGTTCCAAAGGCAAGGAAGTGTCTTTTGGCGACACCACGCTGAAATGTCAGGTTCTGGATCATTATGATTTTTCTGACACAGACTTTTGCCTGATGTCGGCTGGTGGCTCCTTGTCCAAGGAATGGTCTCCAAAGATTGCGGCGCAAGGCTGCATCGTTATCGATAATTCCTCGCAATGGCGCTATGACGAGCGCATTCCCTTGATTGTGCCAGAGGTCAATGCTGCGGCTTTGGAAGAGTGGATTGCCAAAAAGGATCGCATCAATATTATCGCTAACCCGAATTGCTCGACCGCGCAGCTTTTGGTGGCTTTAAAGCCATTGCATGAGAAAGCAAAGATCAAGCGTGCTGTTGTTTCGACCTATCAGTCTGTGTCTGGTGGTGGCAAGGAAGCCATGGATGAGTTGTTCACCCAGACGCGGGCAGTCTTTGTGTCTGACCCGATCGAGCCGAAGAAATTCACCAAGCGCATTGCTTTCAATGTGATCCCGCATATCGATGTGTTCATGGATGACGGTTCCACCAAGGAAGAGTGGAAAGTTGTTGCCGAGACCAAGAAAATGCTCGATCCATCCATCAAGGTGAGCTGTACTGCTGTTCGTGTGCCTGTTTTCGTTGGTCATTCTGAAGCGGTGAATCTGGAATTTGAAAATCCGATCTCTGCTGATGAAGCGCGTGATATTTTGCGTGAAGCGCCGGGTTGTCTGGTTGTCGACAAGCGCGAAGATGGGGGATATATCACCCCTGTTGAATCTGCTGGCGAAGATGCGACTTACATTTCTCGTATCCGCGAAGATTCCACCGTTGAGAATGGCCTCAATCTCTGGGTTGTTTCTGATAACTTGCGCAAAGGCGCTGCGCTGAACACCGTGCAGATTGCCGAGACCCTGATCAATAAAGGTCTGGTCAAGCCACGGGCCGAAGTTGCTGCTTAATGTGAGTGACAGATATGATGATCAAAAACCGGCCTTTTTGAAATGGGCCGGTTTTTTTGTTTGATCATCTTTTCTATCAAAAGCTTCCCCTTTTGAAGAGGTTGGTTTTTGACCGGCTCTTCTTGATTCACAGCTAAGTTGCGCCTAAATAAGCTGTTGCAAAGTGACCAACTGAAAGGGACAAGAGCATGTCGATTTCCACCGATGAGCTGAGTGCGGCACGCAAGGCTTGGGGTGATGGTCTGATTGCCATCTCCAAGGCTTATGAAGAAGGTGATATTGAAGCGGCGCGCCCGGTTGCCGAACAGGTTCTGGATGCGGCTTATGGCTATGATCTTGGTCCGGTTCTGTTTAAGCCGACGCTGGCCAGTGGTGATCAGACCTTCCGCCCAACCCGCACGGGGGCTTTGTCCTATTTTGTTGGCCATGATGAGGCTTATCCATTGGATTCCGGTTTTGGTCTCAAGGGATGGCGTGCCATGGAAAGCATCACTGCGGCTGAATTTATCGAGGGCGATGTTGGTATGTGGATGGGCTGGATCAAGCTGACCGATAAGGATGGCACTATCACACAGGTCGATAAGAGTTTTGGCTATAAGAAGAATGCTGACGGGGTGTTGCGCATTGTGCTGCATCATTCATCCTTGCCCTATCAGCCATAAGAGCCTGATTTAAAATTCTTTTAAATTGCGCACTAAGATAGAGTTCTTACATCCTGCCCCATTCGTTGATGGGGACGGGGCAGGATTTGTATAGACACAGTTCACGAAGATTTTGTGATGTCGGCCAGCTTTTCAAGTTCTATATTGGATCCGCACAGAATGATTGCGACTTTTTCTCCCGGTTTTGGCTTATAAGTGCCGGATTGCAGGGCGGCAAAGGCGGCAGCGCCCCCGGCCTCTGCGGCCAGATGATAGTCATTCCATAAGGTGGCTTGGGCTTTGGCAATGGCGTTGTCGGATAGGGTGAGGATGGTGTCGATCTCATTTTGGGCAATATAAAAGGCCATCTGACCGACCCGTTTTGCACCAAGAGAATCGGCGGCAATGCCGGATACTTCAACATCAATCGGGGCCCCTGCTTTGAGAGCCTGTTGCATAGCGCATGATGTTTGTGGTTCCACCCCGACAATTTTGACCTTTTTGCCGAACCAGCTTGCCAGACCAGAAATGAGGCCGCCGCCGCCCACTGCGACCAATATGGTATCGGGCAGGTTGTCTTTCATTTGTTCGGACAGTTCATAGCCAAGGGTTCCCTGTCCGCAAATGGTGTGAAAGCCATCATAAGCGTGAAGGCCGATGGCCCCGGAATCTCTTTGATAGGTATCGCACAGAGCCAGAGAATCAGCATAGCGCTCGCCTTTGACAATGGCAGAAGCACCATAGGCTTTGATTTTGTCTATCTTTGCCGGCGAGGCAATGTCGGGCACGAAAATGCGGGCCTTGATGCCAAGTTTTTGGGCGGCATAGGCACAGGCGGCACCATGATTGCCGCCAGAGGCGGCGGCCAGACCGGAGGCAGGGATATCGCGTGATATCAGGTTATAAAATGCGCCTCTTGCCTTGAATGATCCGCTATGTTGCAGCAATTCCAATTTGAGGGTGACGGGTGTGTCATGCTCAAATGCTGTGCCATCAATCTGCAAAATTGGCGTTTTGCGAATGTGGTTTTCGATGAGCTGATAGGCGTTTTGAATTTCGTTTTTGCTCGGAGGTGTTGTCATGAAAATCCCCGTTCACTGTCTTGTCTGACATGTGTCTTTATTCATGTTTTTTGGCGCGTTTGGGCCCTTTACGAAAGGCTGATAGTTTGGGTTTGCTGCCTATTTTGCGCAGATTGACCATGGCCATGGGAGCCATGAACCGGTCCTGAAAAGCGACCAATTGCAAGTCTTTGCTTTCAATGGCCAATGTGCGGGCTACAATCTCAAACACCCCGCTGGAGGCCAGTTTCAGACTGTGCTCTTCATTTTGTGTGGCTAAAAAATGCCCCAAAAAGAGCGCGGAAAAGAGATCTCCTGTGCCACTGGGCGGATTGGCCAAGGCCTGATGTTCGCATAATATTGCTTGTGTTGCATCATTTGACGGGTCTGTCTTGCTGATAAGCAGATTGCCAATGGCATTGCGCAGCATGGGAAAGGCACTGGTGATGATGGTCTGGGGCACGGGCCACGTTTGGCTGGCCTCGATCATATCTTCATTGCGTTCTGGTTTGGATTGGGTGAGCCATGCAAATTCGAAGCGATTGGGTGTTGCAATATCGGAAAGCGGCAGGAGAGCATCGCGTATGGCGCTAGCGGTGTCTTGATGAATATAGAGCCCTTTTTCCTCTCCCATAACCGGATCGCAGAGATAGAGCGTGTTTGGATTGGCTTTTTTTAGCGCTGTTACCAGATCTGCAATGGCTTTGGCTTGGGACGTTTGGCCCAAATAACCGCTAAGGACAGCAGCGACATTTGGAAAATCGGCATGTGTGGTTAGCTCTTGCAGGCTTTGTGCAAAGTTTTTGTCATCAGGGATGGTGCGGGTCGAGGGGCCGTGACCTGGATGCCATGGCAACAAAATGGTGGGGATTTCCCAAACCTGATAACCCATCCGCTCCAGCGCAAACGCGGCGGCCCGATTGCCAACGCAGCCAGCATAGACATGGCTGGATATGACAAGAATGATTGGTTTTTGGTTTTTTGCTGGCTGTCTGGCTTGGCTCATTTGGCTGCCTGATCTTTGTTTTGAGGATTGTTTACATGCTCAATGAGAGCATTGAGACCTAACCCTGTTGCTGGCTGGTCGTCAAATCTGCATATGACGTGAAGATGCACATGGTTGATATGTTGACCGGCTGAGGCTCCGACATTCCAGCCAATAGAATA
Source organism: Cohaesibacter sp. (assembly GCA_025800145.1). Classification (GTDB taxonomy): domain Bacteria; phylum Pseudomonadota; class Alphaproteobacteria; order Rhizobiales; family Cohaesibacteraceae; genus Cohaesibacter. Next base: position 23,913 of record JAOXSH010000004.1, on the reverse strand, counting down.
GCCGCAAGGATTGAATGGCGCCAGCGTTTGTTTTGCAAAGCTTAAAGCCTCATCCATCCCTAACCAATCTTCTCTTTTGAGATCAAATGGTGTTTGAGCATGGTTTTTGGGAATGATCATCACCGCGTGTTGTCGCGCCTGCTCTCTCATGCCGAGCACAAAGAATGAGGCATTTTCAAAAAGTGGCTCATCGTCGAGAAGGTTGTTTGAGAGGCAGAAACGGCAAGTCTTTGTCATATCTAGATCACATTCAGTTCGCGCACGGGCGTTCCGCTCAGGATCCTTTCATAGCCAAAGATGGAAGGGTCGAGGCTTTTATAAGCACCATGGAGAAAAAGCTCGCCAATGGCAAGGCCGGTGCCGGGGGCATGTTGTAGGCCATGGCCGGAAAAACCGGCGGCGATATAGAAATTCTGGATTTCCGGGTGCGCACCAATGACCGGATTTTGATCCAATGTGCAATATTCATAATGGCCAGCCCAGGCATTGGCCATTTTAATGGCATCAAAGCCGGGCATGCGCTGATAGAGGGACGGCCAGATCACGTCTTCAAACAAGTCATAATGGGGATCAAGATCATCGCTATCAACGGCGTGGTCGCGCTCGGCTCCCGGGGAGACGCCCGAAATATAATAATCGCCTTCGGGGCGGATATAGACGCCGGATGTGTCGACCATCAAGGGCATGTTGGGATGCGGTTTTTTGCAGTCAATGACAAAGACGGTGCGCTTGCGTGGCTCGATGGGAAGTGCAATGTCCAGATATCGGGCGACGTTGCCTGCATTGGGGCCTGCGCAATTGACCGCGGCACCACAGGCAATTGTGCTGCCTGAGGCTAGTTTAACCCCGGTGATGCGATTGTGCTCGCGGGTGAAGCCCGTTGCCTCATCCTTGATGAAGTTGGCCCCGGCCTCGATGGCGCCTTTTCGCACCAGATCCAGCAACATGTGGGCATCAAACCAGCCTTCGCCAGAGCGGCCATAGGCACCGCCTGTCAGATCGTCGACATTCATCCATGGAAAGGTGCGTTTCAGCGCATCGGGTGTCATCAGTTCGATATCTGCGCCGGCTTTTTTCTGCACTTGGTGATTTTGCTGTAAGACAGGCAAGCCCGCTTGCGAGGCCAAAAGCAGATAGCCGCCTTCATGGAAGCCAATATCGGCGTCTGGACCAAAGCGCTCTTTGAGTTGATGGATGAATGACAGGCCAAATTGCGACAAGGCGATATTTTGCGGTGTTGAAAATTGTTGGCGGATGGAAGCCGCCGATAAGGTTGTGGCGCTTTTGGCATAGGTGGGATCGCGTTCCACGACGATGACCGAGCCTTTGAAACCGAGATCTTTTTTCAGGAAATAGGCAACGCAAGCGCCAACAATAGCGCCGCCGATGATGACCAGATCTGCTTTTTTCATATCAATGTTCCATTGCGCCATGCGGATGCGTGCTGAAAGGGTGTTGCTATCGGTGGGATTGGTCTAACGAAGGGGCTAGTCATGGTGTTGCAAGCGGTTTATCTTGCACTGCAACAAGACCTTTTGTTTTTATGGAGTCAGACCAATGAGTTTCCGTCCTCGTCGTACCGCTCTTTATATGCCCGGGTCAAATGCTCGTGCACTGGAAAAAGCCAAGACCCTGCCGGTCGATGTGTTGTTGCTGGATTTGGAAGATTCGGTGGCACCGGACCAAAAAGACATGGCACGGGCGCAAGTGGTTGAGGCTGTTCGCGAGGGTGGCTTTGGGCATCGTGAAGTTGTCATCCGCATGAATGGGCTGGAAACCCCGTGGGGAGAAGATGATCTGGCCGGAGTGATTGAAGCGCAACCTGATGCGGTGCTGGTTCCCAAAGTCGATTGCGCTGAAGATGTTTATGCCATTGGGCGTAAGCTCAATGATGCCCATATTGGTCAGGATCTGAAAATCTGGGCGATGATGGAAACGCCCGGTGCAATGGTGCGAGCCTTGGAAATTGCTTCCTCAAAATTGGAATATCATGGGGCGCGCTTGTCCTGTTTCATTATGGGGACCAACGACTTATCCAAGGAAACGCGAGCCGCTCTGGTGCCAGCTCGCGCGCCGATGATGCCATGGTTGATGCAGTGTTTGGCCGCGGCGCGGGCTTATGATATTGACATCATTGATGGGGTTTATAACCAGTTTAGCGATGCTCAGGGCTTCATTGCAGAATGTGAGCAGGGCGCTGAAATGGGGATGGATGGCAAGACCATCATTCACCCGAAACAGATTGAGGATTGCAACCGGATTTTCTCGCCAGATGGGGAGGAAATTGCCCGCTGTCGCGAAATTATTGAGGCGTTTGATGCGCCGGAGAATCAGTCTAAAAATGTCATGACCATTCACGGTAAAATGGTGGAGCGTTTGCATGCAGATATGGCCCGCCGGGTGGTGGATATTGCCAATGCGATTGCCAAACAGGATGAGAAATAGTCATGCAGGTTTATCGTTTTCTCACAGCAGATGATGACGCTTCCTTTTGCCATAAGGTGAGCGAGGCCTTGTCTAAGGGATGGGAGCTCTATGGCTCCCCCACTTATGCCTTTGATGCAGACGCCAATAAAATGCGCTGTGGGCAAGCGGTTGTCAAAGAGGTCGGGCCTGATTTTGCCTATAGCCCGGATGTCAAATTGGGTGGGCTTTAAGCACGCTCTGGATATGAGGGCTAACGAAGTGCAGTCCTCTCAATCCAATCCCATGCAATTGGCATAAAAGCTGGTGGTGGCGGGCCAATCGGAAAAGACGCCTTTGACGCCGACATCCTGTGCCAGCACATGCAGGACTTTGAGCATGTCGCTGTCTTTTTGGATCAAGGATTTGATGGTTTGATAATACCAGCCGCCGCCTTCGTTCAGTGGGCCTGATCGCTCTATTGTCCATGTGATGATGGACAGGCCTGCTTTTTTGGCCTCTTTTGCATATTTGGATGGGATGATGCTGTCACCCTGTTTGTCCAGCAGCATCCAAAGGGGTGGGGCGATGTAATTGACGCCCATTTCCTTAAGCTGGGCCATGGTTGGGCTGAAACTGTCGGGATTGTGGGGATTGACGCCGGTGCGATAGCGCGCATCTAAAAAGATGGCCTGTTTGCCAAAGTCTGGCTCATTGTCGATCCAATATTGGATATCTTTGAGGTTGAAGCTTTGCAGCCAGACATCGGATGGGGGGATGTCCGCCTCTTTATAATCATCGACCAGCTTTTGGGCATAATCTTGCTGGCTCATGCCATCAAATGGCATAGAGGCGACCGGGGCTTTTAATTCCGGGGTGAATTTAACCCCTAACTCTTTAAAAAGAGCAATGCTGTCTTTATGGCTGAGCAAGGTGCCGCCCTGTGCGGCATAGAGATCGGTGCGCCAATTGGCTGTGCCGTTAAGAAAATCTTCGACAGTTTTTGCCTGTTTGTTGGCGGCATCCATTTTGCCTGTCAGATGCTTAAATTCGGATAACAGGATATCGGATGTCAGACATTGGGCAGAGGCTTTTTGTCCATCACTGGCCGCTTGAAAAGGCTTGGCGCAGGTGGCGGCCAAATCGGTTTGTAAAATATTGGTGGTTGTGGCCAGATCATTCTGGCTATGGCGGCAGACCAGCTCTTTGTCTTTGGTGAAGGTCACATCACATTCGACAATGCCTGCTCCCATGCGCGCCGCCGCTTTGTATCCCTCTTTGCTATGTTCGGGAAATTGCAAAGGCGCGCCACGATGGGCGATGGAGAAGAGAGTTTTTTTCAGCTGTCTTCCCGTTTCGAACTCTTTCGCGCAGGCTTGCAATTTTTCTTTCAGTGGCCCGTCTTCCAATTGATCGACCAACGCAAAGGGCCGCGGCCCCAAGGTTGCGGCCAAACTTGATATAGCGCTCAGAGACAAAGAAGCAGCAAGACAACCTGAAAACAGGAGAAAATGGGCGGATTTGGATGACAGGGCCACGGGCATGAGGGGCGACTCGCATAGAAAAGACTTTCTGTCTCTTATAGCATTGTCTTTTGGGCAAAGATAAGACTGGATGGATAGAAGATAGTGACTTTCTTATTCCTTTTGCTGTCTTCGTCTCATTCTTTGGTTTGGATGACATTTCTTGTGCGCTGCAATATGGTGCTGTGTATGAGAGCTGCAAAGCCCCGCTTAATCGGGGCTTTTTGACGGGCCGAGGGAGAGTTTAGGATGAGCAAGACCAATCCGGGCAATTATTTTGAAGATTTCAGCGTTGGGCAGGTGATCCGCCATGCGACACCGCGCACAATCAGCGTTGGCGATGCATCTCTTTATACCGCGTTATATGGCTCACGGTTTGCGGTGCAATCTTCAGATGCCTTTGCGCAAGATTTGGGCTATGAGCGGGCACCTTTGGATGATTTGCTGGTTTTTCATATTGTCTTTGGCAAGACGGTGCCGGATATTTCTCTGAATGCTGTTGCCAATCTGGGGTATGCGGGATGCCGTTTTCTAGCGCCGGTTTATCCGGGTGACAGTGTGTCTGCTTCGTCTGAAGTGATTGGTTTGAAAGAAAATTCCAATGGCAAAACCGGTGTGGTTTATGTGCGCTCCAGCGGTGTTAATCAACATGGGGTGACTGTGCTGGACTATGTGCGCTGGGTGATGGTGCGCAAGAAGGATGCCTCAACGTCAACGGGTCATAATCTTGTGCCGAGCCTTCCTTCGGCTTTGGATGCTGACAGTCTTGGGGATGCGGTTCCGATCATCAAAAAAGCGGCTTTTGATCCCGATCTCTCGGGCTCGGTTCATTTTTGGGATGATTATGAATTAGGCGAAAGCATTGATCATGTGGATGGTATGACAGTGGAAGAAGCCGAACATCAGATGGCAACGCGGTTATATCAAAATACGGCGAAAGTGCATTTCAATCAATTTACCGAAGGGCAAGGACGTTTTGGGCGGCGGTTGATTTATGGCGGACATGTTATTTCTCTGGCCAGAGCTTTGTCCTTTAATGGTCTTGGCAATGCTTTTCACATTGCTGCAATCAATGGTGGGCGGCATGTGGCACCGCTTTTTGCAGGGGATACGGTTTTTGCCTGGTCTCAGGTGCTGGACAAAGCCGAGTTGCCGGGGCGTGAGGATGTCGGGGCTTTGCGTCTTCGTATCTTTGCCACCAAGGATCAGCCTTGTGAGGCTTTGCCGGGCAAGGGGGAAGAAGGCTATGATGCGTCCGTTATTCTGGATTTGGATCTCTGGGTTTTGCTGCCCCGCGCCTGATTGCTTATGAGCCATTTTGTGGTTCTATCTATCTGCTTTGAGATGGCCCGGCGACGAAAGAATGCTTGTCGGGCTTTGCTTTTTGCCTCACACTTCATTTACACTCATTGCTTATGGTGAGGTTTGTTGATTTTGTTGCCTTGAACAAATGGTGTATTGCTTTTACGTAACGTAATATTTCTCCTCGTTCCTTAGGCGAATTTTGTAGCTTTTGTGACATTTTGTGCCGCTTTCGCTTTGACCTTAGGCCAATTTGTCGCTATGAAAACGGAAATGCGAACCTGACCCATGGTTACCTTTACGCAAGCGTCACCTGTCGAGGACCGAATGAAATGACAGACGTCGACCTGAAGGGCAAGCGCCCTCTTTCTCCGCATCTACAGATTTATCGTCCGATGCTCACGATGACTATGTCCATTGTGCATCGTATCACTGGAGCTGCGCTCTATTTTGGAACTGTCTTATTGGCCTATTGGCTGATTGCTCTTGCCAGCGGACCGGAAGCCTTTGACACGGCGCAGGCTATTTTTGGTTCCTGGATTGGGCGTCTGGTTTTGTTTGGCTACACATGGGCCTTGCTTAACCATATGCTGGGTGGGTTCCGTCACTTTATCTGGGACTTTGGTCTTGGCTTTGGCGAGCAAGAGCGCGAATGGCTGGCCCGCCTGACTTTGGGTGGTGGCCTGATCCTGACTGCACTGGTCTGGATCATTGCCTATTCCGTTCTGTAAGGGAGAGATAATATGACTATGAAAACGCATATGAAAAGCGTCCGTGGTCTGGGGTCTGCCCATAGCGGAACGCACCATTTTTGGATGCAGCGTGTGACAGCCACAGCCAATGTGTTTTTGTCTATTGCCTTCATCATCATTCTGATCAAGGCGGCTGGTTCTGATTATGAAGCGGCCAAGGCGCTTGTTGCCTCGCCTCTGGTGGCGATTGCCATGATCCTGTTTGTGGTGTCTGGCATTTATCACATGCATCTGGGGATGCAGGTCATCATCGAGGATTATGTGCATACAGAGAATTTTAAAATTCCTCTGGTGATGGGCAATAAATTCTTTTCAATCGTGATCGGTTTGAGCTGCATTTACGCCGTGCTCACACTGTCCTTTGGGGGTTAAGCAAATGGCGGGTGATTATAAGCCGGGCGCTTTCAATATTAATGGTCGGGCCTACCAGATTGTCGATCATCATTTTGATGTGGTCGTGGTGGGCGCTGGTGGCGCGGGATTGCGTGCGACGCTGGGTATGGCTGAACAGGGGCTGAAAACAGCCTGTATCTCCAAAGTGTTTCCAACGCGCTCTCATACGGTTGCAGCGCAAGGGGGCATTGCGGCATCGCTCAAGAATATGACGCCTGATAGCTGGCAGTGGCATATGTATGACACGGTCAAGGGCTCTGACTGGCTGGGTGATACCGATGCTATGGAATATCTGACCCGTGAAGCACCGGCGGCTGTTTATGAACTGGAGCATTACGGGGTGCCTTTCTCACGGACCGAAGAAGGCAAAATCTATCAGCGTCCCTTTGGCGGGCATATGCAAAATTATGGTGAAGGCCCTCCCGTGCAGCGCACGTGTGCGGCGGCTGACCGGACCGGCCATGCTATTTTGCACACCCTTTATGGGCAAAGCCTGCGCAATAATGCAGAATTTTATATCGAATATTTTGCGTTGGATTTGTTGCAATCTCCTGACGGGGAAACCCAAGGGGTTGTTGCCTGGAATCTGGATGATGGCACCATTCACCGCTTCAATGCCAAAATGACAGTTTTGGCGACAGGTGGTTATGGGCGTGCCTATTTCTCTGCAACGTCTGCTCATACCTGTACCGGTGATGGTGGCGGTATGGTTGCCCGTGCCGGTCTTCCCATGCAGGATCTGGAATTTGTTCAATTCCACCCAACCGGGATTTATGGCTCTGGCTGTCTGATCACCGAAGGCGCGCGCGGGGAAGGTGGCTATCTGGTCAATTCCGAAGGCGAGCGTTTTATGGAGCGCTATGCGCCAAGTGCGAAAGATTTGGCTTCGCGTGATGTTGTGTCGCGCTGTATGACTATGGAGATTCGCGAAGGGCGCGGTGTTGGTGCGGATGGGGATCATATCTTCCTGCATCTGGATCATCTGGATCCTGACTTGCTGGCAGAGCGCCTGCCGGGTATCTCAGAATCAGCCAAGATTTTTGCCGGTGTCGATGTGACCAAAGCGCCAATTCCGGTTTTGCCGACCGTTCACTATAATATGGGGGGTATTCCAACCAATTATTGGGGCGAAGCACTGAATGCGGATGGCGACAATCCGAACCGTATTCAACCGGGCTTGATGGCTGTAGGCGAAGCGGGCTGTGCCTCTGTGCATGGTGCCAACCGTCTTGGCTCCAACTCCTTGATTGACCTTGTGGTGTTTGGTCGTGCGGCGGCTATTCGGGCAGGACAGGTTGTGGATCGCGAAGCGGCTATTCCAACCGCCCATGAAGCCTGTTTTGAGCAGATCATGGATCGCTTTGATAACACTCGTTTTGCAAATGGTGGTACGCCAACGGCTGATCTTCGCTTGAAGATGCAAAAGAGTATGCAAAATAATGCTGCTGTGTTCCGCGTTCAGGATACGCTGGAACAGGGTTGTGTTGAGATGAAAGCGATCTGGGGTGAGATGAAAGATTTGAAAGTGACTGACCGGTCCTTGATCTGGAACTCTGATCTGATGGAAACGCTTGAGCTGCAAAATCTGATGCCAAATGCTATTTTGACCGTCAATGGTGCGGAAGCGCGTAAGGAAAGCCGTGGGGCACATGCCCGTGAGGACTTTAAAGATGGTCCTTTGGCGGGCCGCAATGATGATGAGTGGCGCAAGCATACCCTTGGTTGGGTGTCTGAGGATGGCGATGTGAAGCTTGATTATCGCCCCGTTGTTCTTGATCCGCTCACCACGGAAGCAGAAGGCGGCATTGATATGAAGAAAATCGCGCCGAAAGCTCGCGTTTACTAAAGATTTCATGTCGGACGCTTGTTGGTGTCCGGCTCTTTCGATATTTGGTCTTGGCTCCATCGGCATGGGGACAAGATGAGGACCGAACAAGCGGAGCGAGATTATGGTAGAACTTGCGCTGCCGAAGAATTCCAAGATGCAGGAAGGCAAAACATGGCCTAAGCCTGAGGGCGCGACCAATGTGACTGAATTCCGCATTTATCGCTGGAACCCGGATGATGGCAAAAATCCGCAGATTGATACATTCTATGTTGATCGCGATGCCTGTGGGCCGATGGTTCTGGATGGTTTGCTGTATATTAAAAACAGCATCGACCCAACCCTGACCTTGCGTCGTTCTTGTCGTGAGGGGATTTGTGGCTCTTGCGCCATGAATATTGATGGCACCAATACATTGGCCTGCACCAAGGGTATGGATGAATGCATCAGTGATGTGGTTAAGGTTTATCCTTTGCCGCATATGTCTGTTGTCAAAGATTTGGTGCCGGATCTGAATAATTTTTATGCCCAGCACCGTTCTATTGAGCCATATCTGAAAACGGTGACGCCGGAGCCGGAGACCGAATGGTTGCAGTCTCGTGAGGACCGCGCCAAGCTGGATGGGCTTTATGAATGTATTCTGTGTGCCTGCTGCTCGACATCCTGCCCATCTTATTGGTGGAATGGGGATCGTTATCTTGGACCATCGATCCTTTTGCAGGCCTATCGCTGGCTGATTGATAGCCGCGATGAATTTACCGGGGAGCGTCTGGACAATCTGGAAGATCCCTTCCGTCTGTATCGCTGTCATACGATTATGAATTGCTCCAAGGCATGTCCAAAGGGATTGAACCCTGCCAAGGCGATTGCCGAGATCAAGAAAATGCTGGTTGAGCGTGAAATCTGATTTTTCAGGCTTTTTGGTATTTTGACTGTTTAGTGCCCGATTTAAAAGTCTCCGAGCGAGACTTTTAGGCTGCATATCCAGCCCTCTTTCCCTTTTCAGACCGCCCATGAGGGTACCATGGCGGGTGGTCTGCAAGGGGGAGAGAGTCGGTTCAGGACTTTTAAATCAGGCTCTAATACCAACGGCATAAAACACTGTCCGATCTGACTGATCGGGCAGTGTTTTTGTTTTTGGTACGGATTTTCTTCTTCACATGAGTGAAATTTAAGGTGACTGCGCTCTTGTCATTTTCTATTGCTCACCAATATTAGGACGTAGACCCATAAATGTTATGCATTTGGTAGAGGCTTATTTTTACGACGTTTAAATGACCGTGCTCTCGTTTTGTCATCACCTGTCGGTGCGGAAAGGTGCAAAGAAGAGTGTTTGAATGGGCAACCAGCTCATCCTGCACATTTTTTCACGCGATAGCGGGCCATTTAAGCGCCAAATACACCAGATGTATGAGTTTACGTCCAAGATAGTCCGCTATCATTTCAGGCAATCCGGTCTAATACGAATGCCTAACCTTTGTTTGAAAAAAGGCTGGCCATCATTGTGAATTTTGTATTAGGAATGAGCTGATTAGCTCGGTTTGATTGGCAAATTTGTCATGTAATTGACTAATAGATGGGATATATGGCCCAAGGCAATGAAGACAGTGTGATTTGTTTTTATGCTGTGATGAGCTGATTGTGTGGTTTGGTTCTGTTTTGAAGCAGTGATTGCATAGTCTGTTTTATGATTGCGTGTGTATAGAGACGATATTTGATGGCCTCGTTCAGGGAGACTGTGATGCTACAAACGAATATTCTGTTTGTTGATGCGACCAATAATGGCCGTTCGATCATGGCAGAGGCTTATTTTAACCAGTATTCGCGCGGGCATTTGCGTGCCTTTAGTGCAGGTGTGAGATCAGATGTTGATCTGGATCGCCATATTCTTGAGATTTTAAAAGAAAATGATATCGCGCCTGATGATTATTGCCCCAAGCCGATTGATATCTTTTTGCAGCCTTATTCTCCGCGCATCGATATGATTGTTGGTTTCACACCAACGATTGATCAATTTGTCTTGCCTATTTTTCCGCATCAGCCGAAAATCACCAATTTGCAGATCAAGCCTGTTGTTCAACGCATGGAAAGTGTAGGCCGCAAGCAGGCCGTGCGCGAATGTTTTGCTGATATGCGTTTGGTGATTGATCGGGCTTTGGCATCTGGACAATTGCCGCGTCATGAGGCTGCCTAAGGTCTTTTTCGGGCTATCTTGCCAAATTTTCCTGATCGACATGGAATTTGTTAATATTTTGGTCACTCTTATCCACCTTTGGCATTTGTTTGATCAGAATCCGACAGCAAAGCTGGACCTTGCATCCATGTGTGCCTAAAGTCGTGGCATCTGTGCAGTATGGGTGCGAATCGGCGATGAAATCTCCTTATAGGTGCTTGCTTGGTGTCTTGGCTGGCTTGTTGGTCAGTGGATGTGCGTCTCACGATGGGTCTTTGTCTGCCTCTTCCAATCAGGTCAGCGGTGTTGCATCCTCTGCTCTTGTGACCCAAGCCGCTTTACCGCCTTTGGAGCCTGATCATGAGACAGGCCTTGATAACAGGATCGGCGAGAAATTTTCCCAATCTGAGATGATGGATCTGGTTGTGGCTCAAGGTGGGCCGCAAGCTGATCAGCCGCATTTTGAAGCTTATCGTTCTGCCGAGCTTGTCAATAGGCTGTCCGCTCAGGCGGTTGGTGTGAATGCGCAGATGCTGGGGAGCTGGATTGTTCGCTCACGCCATGAAGAAAAAATGGATCGATTGAGTAAATTGTCTGCTATGGCGCGGCGGCTTTTTGATCATTCCGGCAGTGGCAAGCCGCGTATTTGCGAGATTGAATTGGGGGCTGATCCGGTTGAAGGTGGCTATAAAGCCCAAGGTTCTGCTTCTTGTCCCACTATGTTGTTCATGCTTGATAGCTGGCGGCCTTTTGGTGATAAGGTGATTTTGAGAAATCATATGGGCGATGAGATTTTGCGTCTCGCTTCGCGCGCCGGGGACAGTCCAGCCGATCGCTTGTGGGTTGGCGTTGATGATCAGGGTCAGAGCTTTGTCTTTGAGCGAGCTTTGGCAGTCTTTGCTAACAAGCAATCGTGATTTTGCCCAGCTTGTTGATTGCGCTTTGTCTCTATACTTTATTTTAGCATATTGCTGTCATTTTCTCGGTGAGAGGGGACTTTGAGCCCTATTGCGCTTATTGTGGTCTTGATCTTTGCTCACTATAGGTCAAATCTTGAAAGAGTGCGACAAGGAGAGCTTATGATTCGCTTTTTCATTATTGCTGGTGCAGGTCTTGCGCTGGCAGGATGCTCTTCCGCCGGATTGGATCGATTTGGTGGGCGGGCTGATTCGTTGACAGCTGCACCGACTGCGCCTGTGCAAAGTCAGACCCTGAGCCCTCTTAATCCGGCCAGTCAGATTGATGTCGGTCAGGATGGGGCTCTTGCATCTGGCCAACCGGGCCAGCCTATCAATAATGCCTTGGGCGCTGAAGCGGCTGTGAGGGATCAATTCACGCCGCCTGAGGGCGCGGCTCCTTCCCAGCCTGTTGCCAATTTAACGCCGCCTGCCAATGCAAAATCTTTGTCACGGACTGACTTGTTGGGGGCATGGACTGTGGCGTCAGGGGCCGAGCAATGTAAGCTTAATGTGAATTTGACCAGCTGGAATGGCGGATATCGGGCGTCGACCCGTGGTTGCCAATCTTCTGAATTGCAGCGCGTGAATGCTTGGAATTTGCAGGGCAATCAGGTTGTGCTTCTCGCAGAAGATGGCAGCGTGATGGCGCAGCTTTATTCGTCCAGCGCCGGGCGATTTGATGGGCAGATCAAAACAGATGGCCGTGCCGTTTCTTTCTTCCGCTAAGCGTTTTGTAGCGAATGGCATGAAAGACACGCTCGTTCAGCTTTCCTCTTTGGTCCGGCTTTTTCTGGTTGTGGAGTGAAGATGTCCAGTACTGTATCGAGCCTTTATGATCTTAAGGTTGAACATGGCGAGATTGAACTGGATGAGGCCCAGCGGGCTTTGGTTCTTCATTATGATGATTTGCTGGATCGCATAACCACCAGCCGCCTTGCCAATAAAAGCTCGACCTTGGGTTGGCTTTTTGCCAAACGTCAACCGCCTGTTGGGGTGACGGGGCTTTATGTCTGGGGTGGCGTTGGACGTGGCAAGACCATGATTATGGATCTGTTTTTTGAGGTTGCCCCTTTCAAGCGCAAAGGACGCTATCATTTTCACGAATTTATGCGCGATATGCACCGGCGCATCAAGCAGGCGCGTGCAGATATTGCGGCAGGCAATATCAAAGGTGATGATCCGATCAAGCCGGTTGCAGAGGCTTTGGCGCAAGAGGTTCGGCTTTTGTGCTTTGACGAATTTTCTGTCACCGATATTGCGGATGCCATGCTATTGGGTCGGCTGTTTACCCGGCTTTTTGACAAGGGGGTGATTGTGGTGGCGACCTCCAATGTCGAGCCGCGCAATCTCTATAAGGATGGGTTGAACCGGCAGCTCTTTTTACCGTTCATTGATTTATTGAGTGAGAAATGTGAAATTTTGAAGCTGGATTCACGCACAGATTTCCGTATGGAAAAACTGGGAGGGCAGCCGATCTTTCTTCATCCTTTGGGGCGGGAGACAGATGCGCGCATTCAGGCTATGTGGGAAGCTTTGATTGAAGGTGAGAGGGCCCCTGGTGATGCCATTTCCCATCAGGGGCGGACTATCCATGTGCCGCAAGCCTATCATGGACATGCACGCTTTCATTTTGATGATCTATGCGCAAAACCGCTTGGGGCTTCGGATTATCTGAAATTATGCGAGCTTTATCATACGATTGTGATGGAAGGTATTCCTCAATTGAGTTTGGCCAAGCGCAATGAGGCCAAGCGCTTTATCACCTTCATTGATACGCTTTATGACAATCATGTGCGCTTGATCGCTTCGGCGCAGGCCTCTGCATTTGATCTATATGTTGCGGAAAAAGGCACGGAAGCCTTTGAGTTTGCACGCACCAGCTCACGTCTGATCGAGATGCAATCTGATGAATATTTGTCGGCTGGCTTCCATGATGCATGACCTTAACGTCAAGGTTATGTACGTCTAAAATCTGATGTTTTTTGCCGAAATTCAACTATCTGCGACTTGAAAGCGCACCCTAAAAGCGGTACTTACAGCCATTCACTCCCTCTTATGGGAAAACCTTACGTTTGGGGAAATTACCTAAAATGGCGCGGAACAAAATTGCTTTGATCGGTGCGGGCCAAATCGGTGGCACGCTTGCTCATCTTGCTGGTCTGAAAGAATTGGGTGATGTCGTTCTTTTCGATATTGCTGAAGGCACTCCAGAGGGCAAGGCTCTCGACATTGCGGAATCAGCTCCTGTTGATGGCTTTGATGCGAAACTTTCCGGCACCCAGTCTTATGAAGCGATTGCTGGTGCGGATGTTGTGATTGTGACAGCCGGTGTGCCGCGCAAACCCGGCATGAGCCGTGATGATCTGGTTGAAATCAACCTCAAGGTCATGCAGCAGGTTGGAGCTGGTATTGCCAAATATGCGCCCGATGCTTTTGTGATCTGCATCACCAACCCGCTGGATGCAATGGTTTGGGCCTTGCAGAAATTCTCCGGTTTGCCAAAGAATAAAGTGGTTGGCATGGCAGGGGTGCTTGATTCTGCCCGGTTCCGTCATTTCCTGGCTGACAAATTTGATGTTTCTGTCAAAGACGTGACAGCTTTTGTTTTGGGCGGTCATGGCGATACCATGGTGCCGCTGACCCGTTATTCCACTGTTGCTGGCATTCCGCTGACCGATCTGGTTAAAATGGGCTGGCTGACACAGGAAGAGCTGGATCAGATTGTTCAGCGCACCCGTGATGGTGGTGCAGAGATTGTTGCTTTGTTGAAAACCGGATCTGCTTTTTATGCGCCTGCTGCTTCTGCCATTCAGATGGCCGAATCTTATCTGAAAGATCAGAAGCGCGTTCTGCCATGTGCGGCGCATCTGTCCGGTGAATATGGCGTTGATGGTCTGTATTGCGGTGTGCCAACCGTGATTGGCGCTGGCGGTATTGAGCGCGTGGTTGAGATTGATTTGAATGGCGATGAAAAAGCCATGCTGGATCATTCCATTGATGCTGTGAAAGGTTTGGTTGAGGCGTGTCAACGCATCTCACCGGATCTTGCTGACTAAGATGTGATGCGATCTTTTCTGCCCGGCCCTTGCCGGGCAGAATTTTATGGTCAAAATGAGGAAGAATGATATGCCGGGAAACTGTGAGGGCATGTCATTTTGGAGTGAAGGAGTGAAGCTCCCATGAACATTCATGAATATCAGGCAAAAGCGCTTCTGAAAGAGTTTGGTGCCCCGGTTGCTGAGGGTGTTGCCATTTTCTCTGCTGATGAAGCTGCCGCTGCTGCTGACAAGCTGGGTGGCCCGCTTTGGGTTGTGAAATCCCAGATCCATGCCGGTGGCCGTGGTAAAGGCAAATTCAAGGAAGAGGCTGCTGGCGAGAAAGGCGGCGTGCGTCTGGCTTTCTCTAAAGAGGAAGTCACAGAATTTGCGACACAGATGCTCGGCTCAACTCTTGTTACTGCCCAGACAGGCGAAGCTGGCAAGCAGGTGAACCGTCTTTATATCGAAGATGGTGCGGATATCGAGCGTGAGCTTTATCTCTCGCTTTTGGTTGACCGGACTTGTGGCCGCGTGGCTTTTGTTGCCTCCACTGAAGGCGGTATGGACATTGAGCAGGTGGCCGAAGAAACCCCTGAGAAAATCCTGACTTTGCCAATCAACCCGGACAATGGCGTTACCGCTGAGGCGGCTGGCCAATTGTGCGATGCCTTGAAGTTGGATGGTGCTGCGCGCGAAGATGGCTTGAAGCTGTTTCCGATCCTTTATAAGGCCTTTGTCGAAAAAGATATGTCCTTGCTGGAGATCAACCCTTTGATCGTCATGAAAGATGGTCATTTGCGTGTTCTTGATGCCAAGGTTTCTTTCGATGGCAATGCCTTGTTCCGTCATGATGATGTGATGGCGCTGCGCGACAAGACCGAAGAAGACGAAAAAGAGATCGAAGCCTCCAAGCATGATCTGGCTTATGTGGCGCTTGATGGCAATATTGGCTGTATGGTCAATGGGGCCGGTCTTGCCATGGCAACCATGGATATCATCAAATTGTATGGCGCCGAGCCTGCAAACTTTTTGGATGTTGGTGGCGGTGCGACTACCGAGAAAGTGACGTCTGCTTTCAAGATCATTACCTCTGATCCAAATGTTGAAGGCATTCTGGTCAATATCTTTGGTGGCATCATGCGCTGTGACGTGATTGCACAAGGTGTCCTGGAAGCGGTCAATGAAGTTGGCTTGAAGGTGCCTTTGGTGGTTCGTCTGGAAGGCACCAAAGTTGAAGAAGGCAAGAAAATCATCAATGACAGCGATCTGAATGTGATCCCTGCTGATGATCTCAATGATGCAGCTCAGAAAATTGTTGCTGCTGTGAAAGGGGCTTAAGTGCGATGTCCATTATTGTCAACAAAGACACCAAAGTCATCGTGCAAGGTCTGACCGGTAAAACCGGTACCTTCCACACCGAACAGGCTCTGGCTTATTATGGCACCCAGATGGTTGCAGGCGTTCATCCGAAAAAAGGTGGCACGCACTGGACCGGTAATGTCGATGGCAAGGAGGTGCAGGTTCCGATCTATGCATCCGTTAAGGAAGCCATGGACGCCACCGGTGCCAATGCCTCTGTTGTCTATGTGCCGCCCGCAGGGGCAGGTGCTGCGATTATCGAGGCGATTGACGCTGGCGTTCCTTTCATCTCTTGCATTACCGAAGGCATTCCGGTTGCCGATATGGTGAAAGTCAAGGCACGGCTTGAGAAATCTGATTCTCGTCTTCTTGGTCCAAACTGCCCGGGTATTATGACCCCAGACGAATGCAAAATCGGTATCATGCCCGGTTCAATCTTCAAAAAGGGTTCTGTTGGCATCGTCTCTCGTTCTGGTACTTTGACTTATGAAGCGGTGTTCCAGACCACTCAGGAAGGTTTGGGTCAAACCACTGCTGTCGGCATTGGTGGCGATCCGGTCAAAGGCACAGAATTTATTGACGTGCTGGATCTGTTCCTTGACGATCCAGAGACCGAATCCATCATCATGATTGGTGAGATTGGTGGCTCTGCGGAAGAGGAAGCCTCTGAATGGCTGAAAGAGCAGGCTGCCAAGGGCCGTAAGAAGCCTGTGGTTGGTTTCATTGCAGGCCGTACAGCGCCTCCGGGCCGTACCATGGGTCATGCCGGTGCCGTAATTTCTGGCGGTAAAGGTGGTGCTGAAGATAAGATTGCTGCTATGGAAGATGCAGGCATTCGCGTCTCTCCCTCTCCGGCAAGTCTGGGCAAGACACTGGTAGACTTGCTTAACGGCAAGTAACAATAGTATGACATTGTGAGGGGAAGCGTTAACCATTTTCCCCTCATAATCCGGCAAATCGTTCGGCAATGGTGCCGACGAAATCAAAGAGCGCCGGGAGAAATTCCGGTTGGTGGCGATGGCACGTCAGGACGCAAATGAAGCGTTCGCGTTAACCTCCTTTCTTTATGGTGGTAACGCGTCCTATATCGAAGATCTCTATGCCCGTTATCAGGAAAATCCGGCATCGGTAGCTGCTGAGTGGCAGGGATTCTTTCAAGATCTCCAAGACAAAAAAGAAGATGTGATTGCCGGGGCACGGGGTGCATCCTGGAAACGGCCTGATTGGCCGATCCCGCAATCAGGTGAATTGGTCTCTGCTCTGGATGGCGATTGGGGGCCGGACGAGAAGAAATTGAGCGACAAGCTCAAGACCAAGGCCCAGAGCCAAGGCATTGAGTTGAGCGATGAAGCGGTGCAGCAGGCAACGCGGGATTCTGTTCGCGCCTTGATGATGATCCGCGCCTATCGCATGCGAGGTCATCTTCATGCAGATCTGGATCCGTTGAAATTGGCGGAAGCCAAGGATCATGAAGAGCTGCATCCGACCTCTTATGGCTTTACCGAAGCTGATTATGATCGCAAGATCTTTATCGACAATGTGCTGGGCCTTGAATTTGCGACCATTCCGCAAATGATGGAAATTCTGCGCCGGACCTATTGCTCCACCTTGGGTGTTGAGTTCATGCATATTTCTGATCCTGCGGAAAAGCGCTGGATTCAGGAGCGTATTGAAGGGCCGGACAAGCAGATTGCCTTTACCGCAGAGGGTAAAAAAGCCATTCTCTATAAATTGGTAGAGGCTGAGGGCTTTGAGAAATTCCTTGATATCAAATATACCGGCACCAAGCGTTTTGGTCTGGATGGCGGGGAAGCTTTGATCCCGGCTCTGGAACAAATCATCAAGCGTGGCGGTGCCATGGGTGTGAAGGAAATCGTTCTGGGTATGGCTCACCGTGGTCGCCTGAACGTGCTCTCGCAAGTGATGGCCAAACCTCATCGTGCGATCTTCCACGAATTTAAAGGTGGCTCTTATGCGCCTGATGATGTGGAAGGTTCCGGGGATGTAAAATATCATCTTGGTGCTTCTTCGGATCGCGAGTTTGATGGCAATAATGTGCATTTGTCCTTGACCGCTAACCCCTCTCACCTTGAGATTGTCAATCCGGTTGTTTTGGGCAAATCGCGTGCCAAGCAAGATCAGATTGCGGCGGGTGAAGGTCCGTTCATTGAAACAACACAGGTTGACCGCTCTACGGTTCTGCCTTTGCTGTTGCATGGGGATGCGGCTTTTGCCGGTCAGGGCGTTGTGGCGGAATGTCTGGGTTTGTCAGGTCTTCGTGGTCACCGCACCGGTGGCTCCATCCATGTGATCATTAACAACCAGATTGGCTTCACCACCAATCCGCGTTTCTCTCGTTCTTCGCCTTATCCCTCTGATATGGCCAAGATGATTGAAGCGCCGGTTTTCCATTGTAATGGGGATGATCCTGAATCTGTGGTTTTTGCGGCTAAAATTGCAACAGAGTTTCGTCAAACCTTCCGCAAGCCGGTGGTGATTGACATGTTCTGTTATCGTCGCTTTGGCCATAATGAAGGGGACGAGCCGGCCTTTACCCAGCCGATCATGTATAAAAAGATCCGTCAGCATCCAACCAGCCTGCAAATTTATGCAGACAAGTTGATTGCAGATGGCACGATCACGGCACAGGATCTGGAAGCCATGCGGGCTGATGTTCGCAAGAAACTGGATGCAGAATTTGAAGCCGGTCAGGCTTTCTCGCCCAATAAGGCAGACTGGTTTGATGGCAAATGGGCTGGTCTTTCCACGGCAAGCGCGGAAGATGATCGTCGCTCTGGTAAAACCGGTGTGGATGAAGCTGATCTGAAAGCGATTGGCGAGAAACTGACCCATGTGCCGGACAGCTTTAATGTTCATCGCACCATCAAGCGTTTTCAGGCCAATCGGGCTAAGATGTTTGAAACGGGTGAAGGCTTTGATTGGGCCACTGCGGAAGCCATGGCTTTTGCATCCCTGTTGAAAGAAGGTCATCCGGTTCGTTTGTCCGGTCAGGATTGCGAACGCGGGACATTCTCCCAGCGTCATTCTGTTTTGTATGATCAGCAAGATGAGAATCGTTTCATTCCGCTCAACCATATTTCAGAAGGCCAAGAGCGCTATGAAGTGATCAATTCCATGCTGTCAGAAGAGGCGGTTCTTGGATTTGAATATGGCTATACGCTGGCTGAACCGGGTGGCTTGACTATGTGGGAAGGCCAATTTGGTGACTTTGCCAATGGTGCGCAGGTGGTCTTTGACCAATTCCTGTCGTCTGGCGAGCGCAAATGGTTGCGTATGTCCGGTTTGGTGATGTTGTTGCCCCATGGTTATGAAGGACAGGGGCCTGAACATAGTTCTGCCCGTCTGGAGCGTTATTTGCAGGCTTGCGCCGAAGATAACATTCAGGTGGCCAATTGTTCTACGCCTTCCAACTATTTCCATATTCTGCGTCGTCAGGTGAAACGCTCTTTCCGTAAGCCTTTGATCTTGATGACCCCGAAAAGCCTGTTGCGCCACAAGCGTTGCGTTTCCCGGCTTGAGGAAATGGGACCCAATAATACCTTCCACCGTGTTTTGTGGGATGATGCGCAAAGCAATCCGGCCTCTGTTACGACCAAAATTGTGGCAGATGACAAGATTCGCCGTGTGATTCTTTGTTCCGGTAAAGTCTATTATGATCTGTTGGAAGAGCGTGAGAAGCGCGGCGTTGATGATGTTTATCTGTTGCGTGTCGAGCAGCTTTATCCATTCCCGGCCAAGGCCCTGATCAAGGAGCTTAGCCGCTTTAAACAGGCGGATATGGTCTGGTGTCAGGAAGAGCCGAAAAACCAGGGTTCCTGGTTCTTTGTCGAGCCTTATCTGGAATGGGTGCTCAATCAGATTGGCGCAAAGACCAAGCGTGCAGCTTATGTGGGCCGTGCGGCCTCTGCTGCGACTGCAACGGGCTTGATGAGCAAGCATTTGGCTCAGCTACAGGCCTTCCTTGATGATGCGTTTGCCGAATAATCGGCTGACCAATTCGAATTTGAAATGTGAGAGAGACGAATGGCTACCGAAATCAAGGTCCCAACTCTTGGGGAATCTGTGACCGAAGCGACCATCGGTCAATGGTTCAAGCAACCTGGTGATGCTGTTGCTGCTGATGAGCCGTTGGTGGAACTGGAAACAGACAAAGTGACCATCGAAGTGCCAGCGCCTTCTGCTGGTACTATGGGTGAGCTGCTTGTTGCTGAAGGTGATACGGTTGAAGTTGGTGCATTGCTTGCCATGCTCAATGAAGGCGAAGGGGGTGCTGCTGCACCCGCAGCTGCTGCGCCTGCCGCTGCTCCTGCTGCTGCGCTCGCTCCGGCTCCTGCTGCAACCTCCATGCAGCCAGCGCCTTCTGCTGGAAAAATGATGACCGAGAACAAGATTGATCCGGCAAGCGTTGCCGGGTCCGGTGTTCGCGGTCAGGTGCTGAAAGGGGATGTGCTCAACGCCATTGCCTCTGGCACCACTGCGCCTGCCGGTGCCTCTGCTCCTGCTGCGGCTCGTGCGCCATCTGCTCCGCAAGATGAAGCCCGTGAAGAGCGCGTGCGGATGACCAAATTGCGTCAGACCATTGCGCGCCGCCTGAAAGATGCACAAAATACAGCGGCCATGCTGACCACCTTTAATGATGTGGACATGTCAGCCGTTATGGATCTTCGCAAGCAATATAAAGATCTGTTTGAGAAGAAACATGGCGTGCGTCTTGGGTTCATGGGCTTTTTTGCCAAGGCTGTGACACAGGCTTTGCAGGAAATTCCTGCTGTGAATGCTGAAATTGATGGCACCGACATCATTTACAAGCATTTTGTCAATCTAGCAGTTGCTGTTGGCTCTCCGCGTGGTCTTGTTGTGCCGGTTGTGCGTGACGCTGATCAGATGTCGATTGCCGAGATTGAAAAATCCATTGGTGAATTTGGTCGTCGTGCCCGTGATGGTCAATTGACCATGGAAGAGATGCAGGGTGGGACTTTCACCATTTCCAATGGTGGCGTCTATGGCTCCATGATGTCCACTCCGATCCTTAATGCGCCTCAGTCCGGTATTTTGGGCATGCATCGCATTGAAGAGCGCCCGGTTGTGCGCAATGGTGAGATTGTCATCCGTCCCATGATGTATCTGGCACTGTCCTATGATCACAGGATTGTGGATGGCAAAGAGGCTGTGACATTCCTTGTTCGCATCAAGGAAGCTTTGGAAGATCCGCAGCGTCTGGTTCTGGATCTTTAAGTTTCAATAGATATTTGCAGACGGGGCGCTTGCGCCCCGTTTGTCATACTCAAGACAGCTTTGCTTTTGGCAAGGCAACGGGATGGAAAGGCGATTGCTTTGGCAGGAGCTTTGAAAGCTGGCAGCTGGATTTGTGCCATTTATGTGATTTTCATCGCTCTGGTTTGGCTGGTGGGCGGCTTTTTAGTGACCAATGCGATTAGCAATGGCGCGCAAGCTGTTGCCGGTCTGGAATTGGTGCCGCAATTGTTCTGGCCTGTGCGCGCAATCATTGCCGCGCTTGGCGTTGTGGGTGCCATTATTCTGGTTCTCTCCCGGCCTGCTTTTTTGCGGGTTCTCACGGTCTGGTTTTCATCAGAGCTTTGCTTGCTTATATGGCTCTATGGAACCGGTTTTCTCTCTTCTCAATTTGAAACAATGGATGATGTACGCAATCTTGCTATTTGGCAGATTTGCAATTTTGCGGTGATTATGTTCGCTTGGGTAAAGCATCGCGCCTTGTTTCAAACCGCTTCCCTATCGGAGTGACTGATATGTCTTATGATCTTGTTGTGATTGGCACTGGCCCTGGTGGTTATGTTTGTGCAATCCGTGCCGCGCAATTGGGTATGAAAGTTGCCGTTGTTGAAAAACGCGAAACCCATGGTGGCACATGCCTGAATGTTGGCTGTATCCCGTCCAAGGCGCTGTTACATGCTTCTGAATTGTTTGAAGAAGCGGGCCACGATTTTGCCAATATGGGCATCAAGGTGGGCACGCCAGAGCTGGATTTGCCTGCCATGATGGCGCATAAGGACGAAGTGATCGATGGTAATGTGAAGGGCATTGATTTTCTGTTCAAGAAAAACAAAATCGATGTTTTCCACGGCACAGGCAAAATTTTGGCTGCTGGCAAGGTAGAGGTAAGCCCGCAAGAGGGCGAGGATCAGCTGGTTGAAGCCAAGAATATTGTGATTGCGACCGGCTCGGATGTTGCAAATCTTCCCGGTATCGAGATTGATGAAAAGCATGTGGTTTCTTCTACCGGTGCTTTGGAATTGGACGAGGTGCCGACCAAGATGATTGTGGTTGGTGCTGGCGTGATTGGCCTTGAGCTTGGTTCTGTCTGGCGTCGTCTTGGCGCTGAGGTAACAGTCGTTGAATTTTTGGATCGCATTTTGCCGGGTATGGATGGCGAGATTGTCAAAAATGCTCAACGTATGTTCAAAAAGCAGGGCTTTGCTTTCAAGCTTGGTTCTAAAGTAACAGGTGTTGAGAAAAGCGATGCTGGTCTGAAAGTGTCTGTTGAAGCGGTGAAAAGTGGCAAGACAGAAGAGCTGGAAGCCGATGTTGTGCTGGTTGCGATTGGTCGCCGCCCCTATACCGATGGCTTGGGCCTGGATGGCGTTGGGGTTCAGCTGGATGATCGTGGCCGGGTTGTGACCGATGGTCATTTCAAATCCAGCGTTGATGGTATTTATGCCATTGGTGATGTGATTGAAGGGCCGATGTTGGCTCATAAAGCTGAAGATGATGGCGTTGCCTTGGCTGAAATTCTGGCCGGTCAAGCCGGGCATGTTGATTATAATCTGGTGCCGGGTGTTGTCTATACGATGCCGGAAATTGCGGTTCTTGGTCAGTCCGAAGAGCAACTGAAAGAAGCTGGTATTGCCTATAATGTTGGCAAATTCCCGTTTTCAGCCAATGGCCGCGCCAAAGCTCAGCGTCGCTCTGAGGGCTTTGTTAAAATCCTTGCCTGCAAAGAAACCGATAAAGTGCTTGGTGTGCATATGATTGGTGCCGGTGTTGGCGAATTGATCCATGAAACCTCTGTTTTGATGGCCTTTGGCGGCGCGGCAGAGGATCTGGCCCGCACCATTCATGCCCATCCCACCATGTCAGAGGCGGTCAAAGAGGCGGCCTTGGCCGTTGATAAGCGTCCTATTCATATGTAAGCGGATAAGTATAGCGTGAATCTTATAAAGGCGATCCGAACGGGTCGCCTTTTTTGCTCGTTTAAAGCATATTTTGTCCGAAAACCGCACACACTTTTCGGAAATATGTTCTATTGTTTCCAGAGTACGAAAGAGCGTTGTTGATCTGATTTGCGCGGATCGTGGAAATCATCATAGACAGTGACATCCATGCGTTTGCCGTTGATCGAGCCTTTGAGCAGTCGCTTCGCAAAGAAAGTGCGGTAGAGTACTTCGATTGCTTGTTCTTCTGCCTTTTTGGCAATGGAGCGGCCCCAAGTGCAATCACGCGGGGCGCAGGCTGTATAGGCTTTGACTTTTAAATGGGGGACGGTGTCCTTGCTACAAACTTCCCAGATTTCCAGTTTGGTGATGTCGGATTTGCTGCCAGCAAAAGGATTGAGCCAGGTGCCGATGGCCTGACTTTGAATGCAGTCTCCTGCTATGGCATTTTGCGCGAAACAGCACATGATGCAGAAACAGAGAGGGATCAGTCGCTTTTGCATGTTTTCACACCAGATAGAGCATTTTGACAAATATATAGTCATTCAAAATGCTCAAATTTTTGTTTGAAGCATATTCTTGTCCGAAAACTGCATATACTTTTCGGGAATATGCTCTAAATTACCCATCGCTTTAGACTATCAGAAATGGGTTACCCTGTCTTTAATGAGACCTGTGCTCGAATTGCATTATCTATATGATTTAGAGCATCGGGCGATTATATTGCAACGCATCCAGCGGCCTTGAAGTCGTTGAAGTATTCTTGCGGAGTGAACAGCTCACAGACGTGACCGAGTGCCTTCCACAAATCATCTATGTTCTTGCCTTTGCTTTTCTGAGTAGGGATTTGAGCTTTGAGATTATCCCAGACCACCACATCCGCCGGGCCAAGTGTCGGCGCAAGCTGGGTGCGAGAGATTGTGAGCTATTTTGTGCTCTGATGCCTTTTTTACGTCATTGGGAATCGTTCTTCGA
>JAOXSH010000152.1 GCA_025800145.1 Cohaesibacter sp. | reverse complement strand
CAAAGGGTGGCCTTCCGCCCTTGGCTCCATCTCCATAGGCCAGCGCCTTATCCAGAACAGACCGGAAGATCTCAAAATCGACCAGTCGACCATAGGCTTCCAATTGATCCCCGATATCGCTCAGTCTTTTGAGCCGCTCATCAACGTCAAACAAGCCTGGTTCCCTCATCTTTCCCCTCCAAATCAATGCTGGGTCAGTGAATCAGAAAACAAGCCGAATGGCCATAATCAACATGGGTTAATAGAGGTCCTCAGATGGGTTGTTGAGCGTACCTTCGGCTGGTTTGGCCGCTGTCGCAGATTGGCAAAGGATTGGGAACGGTCCATCGCCAGTTCTGTCGCATGGGTCACCATTGCCAGCATCAGAGTGATGATCCGGCGTTTAGCAACCTATTGTTATGTAAAATGAACTTTTAAATCGGGCTCTCAGATGTAAACCCATGGTGATATTTATAGGTTACGGTTCCATTTTTATATGATTCGTTGATTGCTTTTTCTGTATAATTATTAATGTTATTGCTTCTTGAATTTGGCATTTATTTGCTCTCTATGTATTCGATTGATTTTTTTATGCATTCT
>JAOXSH010000120.1 GCA_025800145.1 Cohaesibacter sp. | reverse complement strand
GCCCCCGGCTTGACCACAGCCCCGCTCCGCTCCGTCTGCTGTGGGGGCCACTGCACTACGCGGGTATGGACAAGCCTTCGCAACAAACGCGGCCTGAAATGGCCGCATTAAACAGCAAAAGGGTGGGTCAATTTTAAAGGCCGAAGGCGGGTCAGTTTTGAATGATCATTGACAGCTCATATTGCGAATTCCATTTTATTGCTGTGAATAACACAACATATTCTCAGATATTTTGTCAAGATATTTGGGACAAAAAAGCCCCGACATTTCCAGCCGGGGCAAGTTTCGCAATAGAAAGCGTCGATCTTAATCTATATATTTATCATTATGTTGTGAATAAATCAACGATTTTTTAAAGTGTCAACCCCCTTGCCCGACAGGATCAAATGAAGGTCATCAGCGCTTTTGGATATACCGGCAAGCCCGCCGACTGACAGAACGACACCCGCCCAGTTCGCTTGCCGCTCTGTTGGACGCCCCCTGCCCGTTTTGATTTCGACAGAGGTGAACAGCGCCAGCGTCTTTCCGACATCACTGGCTGAAATCGTCACCGGCGTCCAGCCGATCAAATCACCGGACCCAGAGCATAACCCACCATGGAAAGGCCTTGGGTTGTGAATAGTGATGGAGCCGTCCTTATTCTTGATCTGGCGGCTGCCTGTCCAAACCTGCCCCACATTGTTTCTGAACAGCCTCGCACCGAACCTGGTTGCGGCTTTCATCTGAGGTCGCATTTCATCGGCTTCACTCATGCGCTCATCCTTTGATTTTGCTTCGCCTGCCGGGCTGTCCAAATATGCGCCGCCCATTTTTCAGGCGATTTGTAGCCGCGTTTTCGGCCCAGCTCGACCAAATCGGCCAATGTCTGCGCTTGCGCTTGCTCTTGATTGGCTGCGCGGCGCTTGCCCTTCACGTCCAGCTCTTCAAGCTCGCCGTCAATCTCTTTTATGCTTCGTTCTTGAACCGGATAAACATAGCCGCATTCAGTGCAAGCCGGCGCTGGCGCATGGGCGGCGAAGCATTTCTCACAAAGCCGAATCTGCTCTTGGCCTTTCTCACCCTTGCGCGTGGTCTTGGGCTTACCGTCCAAAGACCATTCCCGCTCTTGGTCAGGAAGGCCATGGCGCGCGAAATTACCGACAAGATCTAGCAGGATGTGCGGTTCATCAAGATCATCCTTACGCAAGCCCCTGCCTTGTTTTTGCAAGTGCTTGGCAAGCGACTGGGTGGGGGAGTAATCCAGCACAGCCTCAATCGCCACCTTGCGGCCAATCTAAGCCGCCAAGTCGAAACCTTCGCAAAATAATTGGCAATTAATGATCAGTTCAATGTCTCGATCAGCGAATCCATGAAAAGCCTTGTCTCGATCTGATTGTGGGGTGTTTCCATCCAGTGCTACGGCCATAATCCCGTTGACGCGAAACTCAGCAGCAAGATCTTCAGAGCGCTTGATAGAAGGCGCAAATCCGATGGTGCGCTTTCCTTCCGCAAAGCACTTCCAGTGCTTAACGGCATTTGCCAGGACGGCTTTGCCGGCCATCAGCTCATCCAGCTCAGATTGAACAAACTCGCCCTTGCGCACATGCAGCTGAGACGTATCGATCCCAGCCGGAGCAAAG
>JAOXSH010000091.1 GCA_025800145.1 Cohaesibacter sp. | reverse complement strand
GAGGGGCGAACTTATTCAGGATCAACAATATTTGCTTTTGTCTGCTATTTCCTACCGATTTCCCTGTGGTAGACTTGAAAACAAAAACCAGCGCGCGCCAAACCCGCCGTGGCTTCCCTACCGATTTCCCTGTGGTAGACTGACCCATGAGGCGCCGCGCGATCCATTGCAGCCGTGGCTTCCCTACCGATTTCCCTGTGGTAGACTCCTGCATTCTGTCTGGTGGTGATGCTCGGAGCCGTGGCTTCCCTACCGATTTCCCTGTGGTAGACTGACAGAGCTGCCGCCGTTGCCGCCAGTTTAGCCGTGGCTTCCCTACCGATTTCCCTGTGGTAGACTTTGTCCAGCGTCATGCAAATGCTGGCCAAGGCCGTGGCTTCCCTACCGATTTCCCTGTGGTAGACTCACGCGGTCCTACACAACTTCTTACACTGTGCCGTGGCTTCCCTACCGATTTCCCTGTGGTAGACTAGGTTCTATGCAAGCCCTTGAAAATAATGAGATAAAGTTAATTTTCTGATGAAAAAATCATAATAAGACCAGCTGTTCAGTGGCTTTTTTCTCATTTTTTCTCGAATCACCAACAAGAAGTTTCATCCGCGCATATTGCTTGTCAGTTACTTGTAAAACTCGCACACTTCCCTTGGGTGGCAAATTGGCCTTTACCCGTGAAAGGTGTTTATCCACACCTTCTTGAGCTCGGCAAATCCGTGCATAAACTGAAAATTGAAGCATTATATAGCCATCATTTTTCAGAAATGCTCTGAACCGAGAGGCATGGCGTCGGGCACTTTTGGTCCCGACTGGAAGATCAAAAAATACCATCAACCACATAAAGCGCGCTTCCTCAGGTCTCATCGAACCAGCCCCTGTATTTCGAATTGAGTTTCAGGGAAACTGGGTAATATCAATTGTTGGGCGTCTGCATGTTCGAATGCTCTGACAAGAGAGTGAGCGGATAGTTCACTGGCATGCAAAATAGAGAGTGTTTCTGTGTTTAGGCTCACTTCATTCAGTGGAAGTCCTGCGAGCATTTGTCTATGGTCGCGCGTGAGATCGCTGTTGGGATCGCACTGATGCAGAAGAGTGTTTACTGCTAGATCAGCAAATGGCCTGAATGGCTCTATCATGTCGTCTGCAAGGTTGAAGGAATTGGTTTGGCTTGCATGATGTAAGCCAATTGCAGGCAATAATCCTGCAGCAACAAGCGCCCGGGCAATGCAACCACGCAAGATTGCATATGCATAGTTGAGCGCCTTATTGCGCAGATCATCCTCATTGCCTCGAGTGAAATTATCAAACAAGGCTGTCCAATAGTCACGGGCAGCCCGTGCTTCGATATTATCAGGGTCGCCAGAGCGAACCCGGCTTGCCATTTTTTTGAGCAGGGAGCTGTTTTGTCGCTTTGCCCGCTGCAATAGTGTGGCCTGATTGTTGATTTTGGTGCGAATGATTGTTTGCCAAAGCCGCTTCTTGAGCGGGTTACGAGCGGCTAGCTGATAGTGTGCCACCGATGCGGTGCGGTGATTTGGTTGAAAGGGCAAGGTTAGAGCAGACGGGCTATGGCGTGTATCCGATGTGATAATGGCAATGCCAGCTTCGGCGCATGCCGCCATCAGTGCTACGGTTAGGGTGGTTTGATGATTATCGGCAATAATCCAGCCAATATCCTCCAATGGGATGGTTACCTCGCCATCATCCTGTTTTACACGCAACTGTCTTGATTTTACAGACAATCGTGCCGGGCGGGTTAGATGCACACCTTTCCACGCCATGTGCGTTTCTCCTGCTTTATCTCAGAAATATTCCCTAGTCGATCCACATGGAATTTCTTTAATGTCTTGAGGGTTTTTCCACCTATGTTGGATCGTTTTGCGCGCTCCGAAGCATTTTGTGGTGGTGAAAGTGATAAGGCTCCGGTGCCTGCATGCAGCCCTCTAAAATATCCGCGTAGCTTTTCCCCTTTGCTGGTAACCAGTTCGACAAGTGAGAAAGAGACAAGCGAAAACTGAAAGATGAATGTTTCATCAATCGTCAACCAAACACCCGGTTTATTTGCCACGACAGCTTTATTGGGAGGAGCTGCTATCTTGGCAGGGTCGCTTGTGTAAACATCACTGCGATAGATGGGAATATAGTAAAATTCTTTTATTCCGTTTGCCTTTGGCTTGGTGAACACGTCCACCCGCACCATTTCTGATTGGGCAGCGCTGCCACCGCGCAGGCGCACCGCGACTTTTTGTGTTTTCACTGGTTCTAATCGAACCTTGCGGACAACATCCCCTTTGGGAGAGAGAGGCCGCAATGCAGCAAGTTGTGTTTGTAAAGCTGTCTTTTGGTCAGATTTTCCTGTGAGCTTCTTTAGCTCTTTCTTTATCTCATCGCGCTTGATGATCCAGTCACGCAGATTGTTTACCAATTGGTCGCGCAATTTGCCCGGGTCTACGATCTTTCCGTAAGGCTTGGGCATGGGAATGCGCTCAAGGTCAGCCAAGTTCAGCTTGGCAACGGGTTTGCGTTCAAGCAGATGTTCCTCACCATTGATGTTGCGGATTTGCTTGATGGTTGCTTCATGGCCTTTGCCGCGCAAACGCCCTGCTTCGGGTCTGGAAACAAATACATCTTCCATTGCCTGTTTGACATCACGCCGAAATGTGCCCTCTTTGCCCCAAGGTGGGGCAAGTTGGCGCAGTTCAAATTTTTCTCCGCGCTTTTCGTTGATCTGTGCATGGCGAGTGGCTTGTTGCAATAATGCTTCTGAACAACAGGCTGTTATAATGGCATCAAGAGCATGGTGCCGATCATCTGCTATGCGGTCGCCTGTCTCTGGGTCTTTTTTGAGGCTTTCCACCCCCCATGCATGGCGCAACGCACTGATAATGCCACCCGGTCGGGCAAATACCCTGCGGCGCATCAAGACAGTTCCATCTTTTTTGGTTCCGTCGGCAAAGTCGGGATATTTTTTGCGCAATATTCCCAAAATAACTTTCAATGCGTAACGGGTATCATTGAGATTGCGAGCAAGGAATTTCTCTTCTGCTACACTGGCATCCATGAGCAGATAGTTCCTTTTTTTTATGCCTTTTAATCCCTTGAGAAATGTGACATCGGCGCAAAACCGATCCCAGTCAGCTGGATTGCTGGCTGCTATCCATTCATGGGGGGTGCGATTTTGTTTGCCTTGGTTTGCCGCCGTGTAACAAAGGGTCTTGTTGTGGAACGTGTTATCGGCAAAGCGACTGAACGGCAAAATATGATCTACCTGTATGCTGTTGTCTTTGGCCAGAATGGCCGAAGGAGTGATTCCCGTCCCGCTATATAAACAGCGCCCCGCTTGCTCCCTCCACAGCTCAAAGCGTAAAATATCCTCGCCACTGACATGAGTGAGATTCAATAGCTCTTTCAACTCACTGGCTGATTTTTCCCGCTGTTTGGTGCGTCTTTCAAGGCCGCTTTTAATCTTGCTCCGTTCTTCGATGCTTTTTCCGACATCGCGTGCCATTTCCACGTGTATGCGATCAAAGGGACCATATTCACGATCCAGTAATTTGACTTGTTTCAGCATTTCCCGAGCTGCTTTTTGAGCAACTGGAGTGCCTATATCTTCCAGTTTGAAAGCCTGTTGGGCGGCATGATCCCAGCCTTGGGTTGCGCAAGCTTGATCATAACGATAACCGTTGGCCAGATGCGGATTAAGTGCTCGCGCTGCCGCATTTGATATATGGCCAGTGCCTTTGATAAAGTTGAAAAAGTTGTTGTTGGTTGCCTCACAAAGGGCGTCGCACACTTGCTTAGACAGATTGCATTGTTCCAGGCCTTGGCGAATTGCATTTATATCATCGTTAAAAGCGATCACTGTGATAGCTTTGTCCAATGGTTCCGCCTTGGATAGCAAAGACTTGGCTTGGACATCTCCCACAACAGGTTTTAATATATCCAACAGGCTTTTGGTTCCCGCAGCTGCACCTGCAGCACGGACAAAATCTTTTTTCTCCTGATCCGGCCCAACTTGATAGAAGGAAACTGTATCCTCAAGGGCTAGCGTTTTGCGTAGCGCTTTCCAGCTAAAGGTTTTTGTTTTGCCAAACACAGCCAAGGCTGCTGCGATTTCGTCCCGTGTCAATGTACGCAATTGCTTTTCTTCGATAATGCGCACTGTCGTCAGCTTGCTCAAAAACCGGAACTTTTCAAAAGACGGAGCAAAGGCGCTTGCACGCTTTTCTCCTTCAATAAAGGCGCATTGTGCGACCAAATCGAGACTTGATTGTATGGGGCGCTGATAGAAAGCCAGTTGCGTGTAGGCATCTTCCAGATCCACATTTGCTAAGTTATTGCCAAGCTTGCGTTGTGCATTAAAGATCTTGCGGATTTCATCTCTGTGATCATCTCTCAAGATAGAGCGGGTATAATCCTCATCACGATTGCGTTTGCGGTGTTTAAATGTCTGATCTCGGGCAAACATTTCTCCTACAGTGCGATATTGAACCAATCTTTCTTGTGTCTTTTCGATTGCAGATAGCATCTTGCTGGTTTCATCAGTCCTGTTGACTTTTTCTCCTTTTTTATTGGATTGAAAACCGCGATGCTTAGCAATATGCCCCAATATAAGGGCGAACTCATGTGGGGATAGCAATTTATCAAGGGCATCTGCTCTTAGAGACCAAAGGTCGGCTCCATTCCCAGCTAATGCCTTTGCTTCATTTGTCTTGAGTAAACCGTGATCTTTCAAAAGATTACGCAGCTCACTCATGCGCTGGCGGCGGCGGCGAATAACTTTGCGTTGGCTTCGATTTGCTCTTCGTTCTGCATTTTTTAGCACCGGTGTGCCGCTGCTGCTCTGCCCTTCGGGAGAGTGGAACATGCGTGTCCCGCATTTTACGATCACACCGAGCCTTGCGTCTAAATTAAAATCAACAATTGCCCAACCAACACTGGCGATACCACCATCCAAGCCAAGAATTCTCATCACTTCTACCCAAAATAAATATATTTATTAATACAGCTTGACAGAATGGTAGGTGACTGTAAACTTAATCATGGGAAATCGGTAGGAAAGCCACGGTAAGTGGTTTTTCCATCGAAGGTTCACACCCGGATCATGAAAATGATCCGGGTGTTCCTTTTTGGATCCATAAAAAAAGCCCGGCTGAATAGCCGGGCTTTTTTTGTTTCTTCTTGTTTGCCAATCGCTTAGTCGAACAAGGATGAGACCGATTGTTCGTTGGCGGTGCGGGAGATGGCTTCGCCCATCAGGTTGGAGATGGACAGGACGCGGATGTTGGGGGCGTCGATCACGGCTTGGGTTGGCTGGATGGAATCGGTGATCACCAGCTCGCGCAATTTGGAATTGACAATGCGGTTAACCGCGCCGCCGGACAGAACGCCATGGGTGATATAGGCGGTGACCGATTTTGCGCCTTGGGCCAGCAAAGCCTCGGCTGCGTTGCACAGCGTGCCGCCGGAATCGATGATGTCATCAACCAGAATGCAATTGAAGCCTTTGACATCGCCGATGATGTTCATCACTTCGGATTCGCCTGCGCGTTCGCGGCGTTTGTCGACGATGGACAAAGGCGCGCCGATGCGTTTGGCCAGTGAGCGGGCACGCACCACGCCACCGACATCGGGGGAGACAACCATGACATTGTCAGATTCGTTGCGCTCCAGAATATCGCGCGACAGAACGGGCGCTGCATAGAGGTTATCGGTCGGGATATCGAAAAAACCCTGAATTTGTGCTGCGTGCAAGTCGAGCGTCAAAACGCGATCAGCCCCGGCATGGGAGATCAGATTTGCCACCAATTTGGCAGAAATCGGGGTGCGCGGACCCGGTTTGCGGTCTTGGCGTGCATAGCCAAAATATGGAATGACCGCTGTGATGCGGCGAGCCGAGGCTCGTTTCAAGGCATCAATCAGGATCAGCAATTCCATAAGATTGTCATTGGCTGGATAGGAAGTTGGCTGAACGACAAAAACATCTTCGCCGCGCACATTTTCGTGCACTTCAATGAAAATTTCTTCGTCCGCAAAACGGCGAACGGAACAGTCGCTCTGCTCAATGCCGAGATATTCGGCAATCCGTTTGGTGAGTGTAGGATTTGAGTTGCCGGCTAGGAGTTTCATGAACCTATTGCCCTGTCATTTCGCAAGATGGAGGAGCCGCTGGTCGGGGTTGGCTCCTTAGCGCCCCTGAGACAAGCGCGTTGTAAGCATGGAATCCGGTGAATGTAAAGTTTCGGTGACAGGAGTTTGCGGGATTCTTTTCGCTTTTTTTAAAATTGCTGTTAATGGGTAGCAAAAGTGCAACGAGTGCGCTTCTCTCTGTTGGTTTAAAGGCTGGTATGCCATGTTTTAAGTTGGGCGGCTGTGTCCACGGCTACCTTGTCGAGAATCGATCCTGTGACAGCGTCCCATGGGTCCGCGCCGACCATGGGGGTTTGCTGGCTGCCGGTGATGCGGTTCAGGCGTTTTCCGCTCTTGTCGAAAATATCCCAGACATAGGAAATATTGACCTGTCCCTGATTTTCACTGGCTGAGAAATAGCCTTTGACCCGGTGGGTGACTTTTTCGTCTGAGCGGGCGACAACGGGCAAGGATTGTTGTGCCACGCGCTGGCCCAGACTGCCGGACAATTCGCGCGCGACTTTGGTTGGTGCGCCGACCATTGGCTCGAAGGTTAAAAAGGTGCGGGCGGTTGCCGGGACGGTATAGTCTGTGACCAGACGGGATTGGGCCGGTTGAGCTGGCTGGGCAGGGGCTGTGGTGGCCTGATTGACCGAGCCGAGGCTGCTGGCCGGTGGCAGGCCGTTATTTGGGGCCTGCTGTTGGATTGGCTGTTGTTGAGCGGCTTGGCCCTGACCAAGGCTTTGGCTGTTGTCCGGCGGCAGTGAGGCCATGATGGACTGGGGCTGCTGCGGGTCATTTTGTTGTTGTGTTTGATCGGCTTGATCATTTGGGGCGATCAGGCCCGGAGGGATTGGTACCCCCCCGCCGGAGCAACCCAGCATCAGGCTGGCAGAGAGGGCAATCAGCGTTGGTTTGGTCAGGTTTGCCGAGGGGTGCCTTGTCATATATCCGCTCCTAATTGGGCAATTCCATGGGCTTAGACCTCATAATGAGGGGCAGACTATAGGGAATTGCCTGAAGACTATCTGGAAATAGCGTTCAGTTTACCCTATGACGGTTTTCTATTTATTAACCAGCAGTTCAATGGGTAATTTTGACAGGGGCTCTGGTGCGCCTTCGGTGGTGATATAGCTGTGCCCCGGACACATGGCGATGTTGTTTTCGCTGTCCATCAGGATCATATGCGCAAACAGGGTCATATTGGGGCTGATTTCGGCGTCATTGTTGCGATAGAACATGGGCCATTCCATCCAGCTGGGAGAAAAACGCGCGCCAACCGAATAGCCACAGGCATTGAGGCGGTGGGCCTGTTCGCCTGCTTTGTCCATGACATTGGCATGGGCCTCAAAGACATCACCAAATGTTTTGCCCGGTCGCATGGCTTCTTCCACGGCCAGAAGGGCTTCTTTTGCTGTTTCGAACAGCTTTTCATGGCGTTTGGTTGCTTTGCCAATGATCACGGTGCGCATCATGGGGACATGATAATGGCGATAGGCGGCGGCCCATTCCAGAGTGATCTGGTCTTGGCTGTCAAGGATGCGGCGGCCGGCCTTATAGCGGCATAAAAGGGCGTCGGGGCCAGAGCCAAGGATGAATTCATTGGCCGGATAATCGCCGCCGCCTTCGAAAATGGCACCTTGCATGGTGGCAAGAATTTTGCCCTCATCGGCCCCGGCTGTCATGAGGGGCAGAGCCTCTGTGAGCGCCAGATCGGACAAAGCGCCCGCTTGCCGGACATAGGTCAGCTCTTCCACGGATTTGATGGTGCGCAAGGGGGGAATGAGCAGAGAGGCATCCTTGCAATCGGCAAAGCTGCGCAAGGCTTCATCCAGGGCTCTGCCATTGGCGGCGGTCAGGCCATGGGTGTCATATTCAATGCCAAGGCAAGCGCCCAGCAAGCCCAGATCGTCCAGCAATTCGCGCAATTGCACCGCAGGATTGGCATTGCCGCGATCAATCCATGTGCGAATATCTTCGATAGTGGAGGTCAATTGTGCCTGACGCAGATCTGCCGAGCGGGTGAGCAGGGTCATTGCCCCGGATTTTTGCAGGACCAGACATTGGAAAAAACAATAGCCGAATGTGTCATAGCCAGACAGCCAATACATGCTTTCCTGCGCAAAAATCAGCATCGCATCCAGCTTTTGGTCGGCCATTTTGGCCAGGGTTGCGGCTTTTCGCCGTTCAAACTCTTCTGGTGTGAAATGCAAGGCCATGATGCCCTCCTGTGGCTGGGTGCTGAGTCTTTTTTGTTGTTCTGTCTATGATGTGAGTGCGATTGCGGCAATTTGGCGACCATAATCGGGTTCATTTAGATGGGTTGAACGCCGATAGGAGAAAAAGGTGTCTGGCTCTGCATAGGTGCAGCGGCCCATATCAAAGCTGGTCTTGATGCCGGTTTTTTGCATTTGTGCCTGTATGAAGGCGGGCAAATCGAATTGATAATGGCCGGGTCGGTTGCCCTCAAAGAAAAAGGTTTCATGACTTGCATCCTGCTCTAAAAACCGGTGCTTGAAGGCGTCATCCACTTCATAATTGGCGCGTGAAATGGTGGGACCAAGGACGGCATGTATCTTGCTGCGCTCTGCGCCCAGTTTTTCCATTTCGAGGATGGTTGCTTCGATGATGCCGCCAATGGCCCCTTTCCAGCCCGCATGGGCGGCAGCGACCACGCGGTTTTGCTCGTCTGCCAGCAAAAGCGGGCCGCAATCGGCGGTCAGCACGGCAACAGCAAGGCCGGGTTTGTTGGTGACAAGGGCATCCACTTGGGGCCGCTCTTCGCTCTTAAAGGGTTGGTCAATGATCAGGGCTTTGGCAGAATGGACCTGATAGGCGGTGAGCAAATGATCTGGGGTGAGTGTGAGCTGCTCTGCTACATAGGCGCGGTTGGCGCTTACTGTGTTGCGGTCATCATCTGAGCCATATCCGCAATTCAGGCTTTTATACAGGCCGTTGGATTTGCCGCCAGAGCGGGTGAAAAAGCCATGACGGATTGCGTGCATATGCGTGAATGTCGGATGATGCAAGGACATGAGGGCGTCTCCGGGACGGTTGGGATGGGTGATCAAATCACTCTTGAATGGATAGCCTAGCGCCTTTTGAATATCTACGTGTTGATTCAAAAGGCGCTAGGCTTTGTTTCTAAGCATATTTTTGTCCGAAAACCGCATACACTTTTCGGATAAAAATATGCTCTAATTGTAAAATCCGGGAGCGTCGATTCCTGTTGGCAGGATTGCCAATATTTTGAACAAAGTGCCCATTTGGTCTGGGGCGGCCAAGCGTTCCACAGCATCGCGGATGATTTCTTGGTCCTGATGGCTTTTGCCTGTGCCCAATTGCCCGGCGCGTTCGAGCAAGCCCATTTGTAGCAAAAAATTGCCCTGATTGGTCAGATGGGCTGAGAGGGCGGGGGCATGTGTGTCTTGCTTATCGCTGTGGCAGGCCGCCTGTTGCATGGCGTGGAAATTGACATGGCTGGTTAAATCCTGATTGCCAATCTCATCCAATATCGGGGCGTAATGGTGGTCTTTGAGCGCTTGCAGGCTATCGCCAAGGGCCGGTTTTTCATATCCATAATCAATGAAGAGAAGTGCGCCGCCCTGTTGGCCTGTCTTTTGTCCAAGCTGCTGGCAAATGGCTTGGCCAAGGGGATTATGCTCCCAGATACTGCCATCTTTTGGAGATGTTGGGGGGCTGAGGCTGCCAATGTCTCTTGTTGCGCCCAAACCAAAGGCCAGCTCGCCCTCTTGGTTCAGCCCAATGACGCGCTCATGCCAGTTTTGATTGTGATAGATCCATTGATGGATGGGCAAGGCATCCAGAAATTCATTGGCGATGGTAAAAAGTGGAGCGCTGGGAAGGCTCTCTATGCTGTCATGCTGGTGCAGCGGGCAGGGCAGGGCTGCAAGGGTTTTTTGTTGGCATGTTTTCAGCACCGGACTGGTTTCGACCAGATGCAGGGTGAGGGCGTTGCTGGCGGTCTGGTCTTGGGAGATTGCGCGCACCATATCGCGCATCAACGTGCCGCGCCCCGGCCCCAGTTCAACCAGATGAAACGGGCTTGGTTTGCCCGCTTGATGCCATTGATAGAGCATCCAGACGCCCAGAATTTCGCCAAAAAGCTGGCTGATTTCCGGCGCTGTGGTGAAGTCGCCCTGTGTGCCGAATGGATCGCGGGTCATATAATAGCCCTGATCGGGGTCTGCCAGCGCCAGTGCCATGAAAGTTGCGATATCCATTGGGCCTTGCAGGGCAATCATGCGTTTGATGCGATCTGTCAGGGAGAGGGTGGCACCCATGGAGCGGCTTATCCTGTTACGGTTTGTTTTTATTGCTGTTTTTTCTTTGTGGCATAAAGAATCAGGGCCACCCCGGCTAGGATCATGGGGGCGGATAGCCACATGCCCATAGTGGTGCCAGCGGTCAAAAAGCCAAGTTGTGCATCTGGCATTCGGAACAGTTCGACAAAGGAGCGAAAGAGGCCATAGCCCAGTGCAAACGTGCCTGCGATCAGCCCCGGCTTTTGCAGGGCTTGTTTGTTATGGCTTAAAATGCGCAAGATGATGAATAGTAAAAGGCCTTCCAATGCTGCTTCATATAATTGGCTTGGATGGCGTGGCAAAGGGCCGCCATTGGGGAAGATCACTCCCCATGGCATATCGGTGATGCGGCCATATAATTCGGCATTGATGAAATTGGCGATGCGTCCAAAAAACAGGCCAAAGGGTGCGCCCAGTGCCACCAGATCCAGCCCCGATAACAGGGATATTGATTGGCGCTTTGCAAAAATCAGTAAGGCAAGCATGACCCCGGCAAAGCCACCGTGAAAAGACATGCCACCATTCCATATGGCGATGATTTGCGATGGATTGGCGAGATAGGCGTCCAGATTGTAAAAAAGCACATAGCCAAGGCGGCCGCCAATGATGATGCCAAGGGTGGCCCAGAGGATGAAATCATCAATCTGCACATCGCTTGCCGGGCTTTTGCTCTTGGGCCAGAGATGTTCTTGGCGGGCGGTGCGTTTCATATAATACCATGCCAACAAGATGCCAGCGATATAGGCCAGGGCATACCAGCGAACCTGAAACGGCCCCAAGGATAAGAGCACTGGGTCGATGCTTGGAAAAGGAATGGCATAAAGCGTCACGGGCAGGCCTTTTGATCAATTGATGATCTAGGATTTGTGGTGATTGCGGCGACAAGTCAAGAGAAAGTCGTAAAAATCAATTGTGAAATCACGTTTGATCCTTATATCTGGGGGTAGACGGGCTTATGGGCCGATTAAAGCCCGAATTTTAGAGTTTATGGCGATGAAGGAGCCGGATTATGACCCATGTGAATAATCGTTTGTTCGATGAATTTGCCAAATTGATGAATGATGCCGCAGGCGTTGCGCAAGGGGTGCGCGGGGAAGCAGAAAATATGTTCCGTGCCCAGATTGAGCGCTTGATTGGGGATATGGATCTTGTGACCCGTGATGAATTTGATGCGGTTAAAGCCATGGCCATTGCGGCACGGGATGAAAATGACGCATTAAAAGCCCGCCTTGATGCCCTGGAAGGCAAAAAGGCTGAGGAAGGCTGAGGAAGGCTGAGCCTGGTTTGAAATCGGGCATTTATGCCTGTGCTGGCTTTGGGCTTGTTCTGTTGTCTCTTTCCTGCCGGATTTGTGCTATAATACCAACGGCATGAAAGATTGACCCATAGGATGCCTTGAAATGGCTCACTGAGCTGCGTTGTCTTTCTAGGGCGCGCCTCATTGAATTGTCTTGACAATTCAATGCAAAAGGTTCGCATCAAACTAGGGCGCGCCTCATTGAATTGTCTTGAC
>JAOXSH010000084.1 GCA_025800145.1 Cohaesibacter sp. | reverse complement strand
CGGCCTTCGGTGCCTTGAAATGGCTCACTGAGAGCGTTATCTTTCTAGGGCGCGCCTCATTGAATTGTCTTGACAATGCAATGCAAAAGGTTCGCATCAAAAAAGAAAATACCCCGGCATTGTCCGTCGAAAGATACCTTCCCAGTAAACCATTTCAAAGCATCCTATGGGTCAATCTTTCATGCCGTTGGTATAACCTCTCTCCGCTTCACTTGTCTGACCGTTTGCTTGGCTTGCGCATCGCGCTAGATGACTTTGGCACCGGCTATTCAAACCTGTCCCAATTGTCCAACCGCTCCTTTGACCGGATTAAAATTGATCGCAGCTTCATTGCAAATTTCAAGACCGACCATAAACAAATGCAAATCGTCAAAGGCATCATGTCTCTTGGCGAAGGTCTGGGGCTACACACCACGGCAGAAGGCATCGAAGAAATGGAACAACTCTCTATTTTGCAAGAACTGGGGATTGAATATGGCCAAGGCTATCATATTGGCAGACCCGCCAATGCCGAACAAACCAGAGATTTCATTCACAACCATATGAGCCAAAATAAAAACATTGCCTAAAAACCTGATTTAAAAGTCCTGAGCCAGTCTCGAACGCCTTGCGCAATAGCGTCATAAACCGAGCGCCCAATTGCCTCACCAAGAGCGGTATGTAAACCAGCATATTGGCAAGCCCCTGAGGGCGCGGCAATGGCAATGCAATCTGTACCTGTTCCGGTAATGGGGCCAGCGACACTGTCAATCGAGGCATCACAAATGGCAACAGTGCGGGCTTGGGTTGCAATCGACATGACTTCCAAAAAGGCGGCCTCTGTCAGTGCCTGATTAAGCACAACCGCCAGATTGATGGTGCCCCAATCCTGTCTGGAACGATCAATGCGATGCCCAACCCGCTCGCCATTGGACAGACCAACCGTTGCAATGCATGTTGCTTTGACCGTTTCAACCACACTGGTTCTGACAACATAATGATCAATCGAGCGCGATGTCAGCATCGCAACAGCATTCTGACAACCGATTGAGGTCAATTCACCATCCAGCCAGCATTCAACATCCAGATCCGGCGGCAAATCGGCATTGCGCACCTGCCGCCAGACCAGATGATCTGCAACCACAAAGCCCGGACGGTTCAGCGCCCAGCTCAAAATCGTCAAAGGCTTTGAGAAAGAAACAGACAGCCAAGGCTGTGCAAGATCAAGCTTGAAGTCTGGTAGTAAGTGCCGCTCACAAGACATCCCGCTCATTTCTGGAACCGCACACCCAACTCAAACAGATTGGACGTAAAATCCTCACCCGGTGCAGTGCTGGAGCGACGATCATGCTGATAACGCCCAACCAATTGTGCATTGCGCGACAAACGATATTGCGCATCCAGACCCGCACGACTGACCCAATCCTTACGACCAATGCCTTTATAAGCCTGTCGCGTGACAGACAGATCGGCCCCAAGGGTCAGATTGCGCCGCACTTCATAATCAGCCCCCAAGGTGAATTGATGACTAAACACAGAGCTGGCCGCAGTCGATGTGGAAGACAGAGAGGTCTCCAGGCCTGCTGTAATTTGCCAAAGCGCGTTGGGCGACCAAATCAGATTGGCATCCGCATAAAAGCCGCGATCAGAGGTTTGTCCAGCCTGATCCGGTTTCCAGACAATTTGCCCGACAGAAAAATCCCCGGACCATTTTTCACGATTGCGAACAGACACCCCAATCGCACCGCGCAAACGATCACCATCTTGCGCATTCGGCCCCTGATCAAAGGAGCGGCGGCTCATTTCCACATCAACAAAAGGCACAACCTGATCGGTATAGCGATAACCGACACGGCCACCCAGCGTAAACAATTGGAAATCTCGCGACTTGTCCTGATCAAACGTCTCACCCGTCAAACCACCGCGCAATTGCAATTCGAACAATCCCGCCTGATGATCCAGTTGTGCCCCGCCTGACAGCACAGTTTGAATGGATCGCGTGCCAGAAGATGCCCGCAATTCCACACTATTGGCCGCTTCGCGCTCAATATCCAGACCCGAGCGCAAGCTCAATGTGGTAACTGCGCCCAAATCCAGCCTCAAATCCCCTTCAAAAGCATAATCATGATCCGGCTGACGCTTTGGACTTTGATAGCCAGTAATATTGACATTGGCCCGCCCGCTCAGCTGATGCCGGGACCAATTGGACTGAAAACGCACATCCCCCTCAATACGGCCAGAACGCGAGCTTTGTGCTGATCGGCTATTGTCGACATTATCATCCGCACGAGCCCAAAAGGTCAGCGAAGGATACAGATCAAAGGAGCCAACGGACAAACCCGTTGCTTCATAGGGGCCGAAAATCTCGGCACTGCGCGCATTGCTCTGAATTGGCCCTGCTGGCTGCACTGACTGAACAGGATAAGAAGGCGGCACAACGGTCAAATCATCAAGCTGGCGGGCAGTTGGTGCAGGCTGGCCGACATCATCAGCAAGACCAAAATCGCTGCCATCCTCATCAGACAGCCCGCGCAATTGCATATGGCGGCTCCAGACAGAATCCTGCGCATCTGGCAAAGGCGCAGAACTGCGATAGGTCTGTGCCGCAGCACCAACCACACACAAACCACAACCAAGACCCAAAACCATCAAGGGCAAAGAACCATTTGCCATTATGCAGCATCTTTCCAAAATGAAGGGCGAATCCCTTAAGAAATCCTTTCCAGATCGTAAAGATTTTTGGTTAACAACTTCTTGCCAAATCAATCAGGGAACTTGTGTAACGGCTCTTTCCACCCCTTATCGAATGGTATAAAAGGAAGGCCAAATCGCAAAAACGAGCAGGATAGTCCATGCCAAGTCAAAGCGACACAACCGCTATGTCCCCCATCCAGTCAGCGCTTTCCACCATCTCCAAAGAAATGGATGGCATTGCAACGCTCAAAAACGCCCTGACAGGCTCCTTGCAACAGCCCTTTTTGGATGCTGTGAAAACCATTAACGAAGCCAAGGGACGCCTGATTGTCACAGGCATGGGAAAAAGCGGTCACATTGCCAAAAAACTGGCAGCAACCCTTGCCTCAACTGGCACCCCTGCTTTCTTTGTCCATCCCGGTGAAGCCAGTCATGGCGATCTGGGTATGATCCGTGCTGTCGATGTTGTTCTGGCTCTGTCTTGGTCAGGGGAAACCTCGGAATTGGCCAATATCATTTCTTTCACCCGCCGTTTCAAAGTGCCTCTGATTGCCCTGACATCAGGCGAGCAAAGCACTCTGGCAACACAAGCAGACATTGCTCTATGCCTGCCAAAAGCAGAAGAAGCCTGCCCCTTGGGTCTGGCCCCCACAACATCTACCACTATGCAGCTCTGTCTGGGCGATGCCCTGGCCGTAGCCTTGCTGGAGAACCGCGGTTTCACTGCTTCAGATTTCAAAATCTATCATCCCGGCGGCAGCCTTGGGGCCAATTTGCAATATATCCGCGATCTCATGCACAAAGATCAAGCCATGCCCTTGGCCAAATCTGATAGCCTAATGAGCGAAATTATCGTCACCATGTCCGAAAAGGGCTTTGGCTGTGTTGGCATCCTCGATACCAACGGCAATCTGGTTGGTATGGTCACCGATGGCGACCTGCGCCGCAGCCTTGCCGATGATTTGCTCAGCCGCAAAGTCAGGGATGTGATGACCCAAAACCCCAAAACCCTGACCGCCGATACATTGGTCG
This sequence comes from Cohaesibacter sp., assembly GCA_025800145.1. Classification (GTDB taxonomy): domain Bacteria; phylum Pseudomonadota; class Alphaproteobacteria; order Rhizobiales; family Cohaesibacteraceae; genus Cohaesibacter. Next base: position 8,758 of record JAOXSH010000084.1, on the reverse strand, counting down.
CATCCGCCATCGAACAAATGAATGCTTCTTCAATCACCGCTCTCTTTGTCGTTGACGAGAAAAAGCCCATAGGCCTGTTGCATATGCATGATCTGCTGCGCATTGGCGCAGCATAAGAACCTGATTTAAAAGTCCTGAGCAAGGCCTCTCTCCCCTTTCCAAACCAAACGCCCATACAACCAATTGCGGACGTTAACCTTTGAATAACCTTAATGTAAGTTAGTAAATTAAAAGCCTTTTTCGGCCTATTCATTAGCAATCCATTAGACCTGTTTTTCTAAACTGAAACCCAGATGAAGACGATCAATTGACGTCAGGCCAATTTGGGTAGCGCAGGAAAAACAGATGGATATTGCAACACTATTGGGCATGATTGCCAGCTTCGGGGTGGTGGTAACCGCTATTCTGCTGGGCGGCACCCTTGGTCAGTTTATCGACATTCCCTCCGTTTTGATCGTGATTGGCGGCGGCTTGGCCGCAACCTTGATCCGTTTCACATTGGGTGGCATTGCCGGTGCCATGGTCACAGGCGGCAAGGTTGCCTTTGGTGGCAACAAAACCAATGCCCGCGACATGATCGAAAAAATCACCGAACTGGCAGATATTGCCCGCAAGTCCGGCCCTCTGGGTCTGGAAGGTGTGGAGATTGACGATCCCATTCTCGCCAAAGGCGTACAAATGATCGCCGATGGCTATGAGCCTGCTTTCATCCGCGACAGCATGGAGCGCGAGCGCGATCTCTATATCGAACGTCTGAATGAAGGCAAACGCTTTTACAAACAATTGGGCGATGCAGCCCCGGCTTTTGGCATGATCGGCACTCTGGTCGGTCTGGTGCAGATGTTGGCAGCCATGGATGATCCAGCCGCCATTGGTCCTGCTATGGCGATTGCGCTTTTGACCACGCTTTATGGCGCTCTGGTCTCCAACGTCATTTGTATTCCAATTGTCGATAAGCTGGATGCAAAATTGGATGGCGAAGATCTGAACCAAACCCTGATCATCGATGGCATCATGCAAATTCGCGAAAATAAAAGCCCGAACCTAATCCGCGAAATGTTGCTTGCTTATCTGCCAGAAGCCGCCCGCGCAGAATTCCAGGAAGAAGCGGCATAACGCAAAGATATCTCCTTTGGTCGGGGCCATAAGCCCCTTCCCCTTTGAGCATCAAGAACAAATGACCGCATAGGTCAGTGATAGACAATAGGACACAAAAATGGCCAAGAAAAAACCACAAGGCGGCGGCGGCGCACCCGATTGGCTTGTGACCTTTGCTGATTTGATGTCCCTGCTCGTTTGTTTCTTCGTTCTGATCATTTCATTTTCCATTCAGGACAATGAAAAGCTGCAAGTTGTTGCCGGCTCCATGAAAGATGCCTTTGGCGTGAAACCGGTTATGCGCAAAGCCGGTATGATCGAAATCGAAGGCATGCCTGTGCGTCAATTCATCAAACAAGTCGCAGCTGTCAGTCAGGAAAATGATTCCGATTTTGCCCAGGAGCGCCATGATCAACGCTCCCGTCAAGGCCCGGAAGCCAATACCCATGACATCGAGAAAACAGAAATTGAACGCCCGCGCATGTTTGCAACAGCCGCAGCATCCTTGCGTCAGGCATGGCAGGAATTACCGGAAATCTCCGAGATTTCCAAACATATCATCATCGAAGAGGATCAGGACGGTCTGAATATCCAAATGGTTGATCAAGATGGCCGTTCCATGTTTGCCGAAGGCTCAAAATATCCTTATGACTTCACAAGGCGCCTGATCACCTCTATGGCACCGGTGCTGGCACGGATGCCAAACCGCATCCAGATCACCGGCCACACCACCGCCTCCAATGGCTCCATCAATCCAAGCTATACCGGCTGGGAATTGTCTGCCGATCGCGCCAATTCCATTCGTTCCATTTTGACAGAGCATGGTATGCCAATTGATCAAATTTTCTCGGTGGTCGGAAAGGCCGATTCAGAACCGCTCTTTCCCAACGATCCCTATCTGGCCGCCAATCGGCGTATTTCAATCTTGTTAATGGCAGAAGCTCCTCCCTTGCCACCAACACACAAGCCTTAGTGCCTGAGACTTTTAAATCAGGCACTTTTGTTTTTCTTTGGTCGAATTATTTGATCAGTTCGACGGTCAAGAGCGCCCCATCGGCCTCGATAACGCGCACCTTACCGCCAACCTCACAATCTGGCCCATTCACACGCCAATAACTATCCAGCACCTTAACGCGGCCCTGACCATCCACAATTGGCTCTGCCAGCGAAAATTCTTTGCCAATCAGGGTCTTGCCTCGCTCATTGAGCATCGGCTTATCCGTCTCCAACGTCCGAAAACGATTGAGCAAGAAACGGCCAACAAAGACCGAGACAAGCGCCAAAAACCCAAAAGCCAGCATCTCGCTTTGCCAACTGATGTGAAAGGCAAAGTCAAGCAATCCGACAAGAAGCGCGGCAATACCAAGCCAGAGAAAGAGAACGCCCGGCGCAAAAATTTCCAAAATCAGCAAGAGCAAGCCAAGCAGCATCCAGAACCAACCACCAAGCGCTTCATACATGGCCACAATCATGATCGGTCCTCATCAGTTTGATTGGACACACGCGGTACACGAGAAGAAGAGCCAGCCTTGCTGCCAGAGCCGGATTTGCCAAAGACTTCCTTGCTCAATTCACCAATACCCCCCAAGGCCCCCAAAATCGAGGTGGCCTCCATAGGCAACATAACCACTTTCTGGTTCGGTGCTTTCACCACCTCACCCAAAGTTTCGATATATTTGTTGGCAACAAAATAATTGACCGCCTGCAAATCCCCTTCTGAAATGGCCTTGGACACCATCTCAGTTGCCTTGGCTTCCGCTTCTGCTGCCCGCTCCCGTGCTTCTGCTTCCAAAAAAGCAGCTTGCTTTTTGCCTTCGGCCTCCAGAATCTGGCCTTGCTTATCACCTTCTGCGCGCAAAATCTCGGACTGGCGTTGACCTTCAGCCTCCAAAATAGCGGCACGCTTGTCACGCTCGGCCTTCATTTGCCGCGCCATTGCATCCACCAAATCCCGAGGCGGATTGATATCCTTGATCTCAATACGGGTAATTTTCACGCCCCAACTGCTGGCCGCATCATCCACCACTCTGAGCAATTGCGCATTGATCGCATCACGATTGGAGGTCAGTTCATCCAGATCCATCGAGCCCATAACATTACGAATATTGGTCATGGTCAGATTGAGCAAAGCCAGCTCCAGATTGTTCACTTCATAAGCGCTTTGCGCCGCATCGAGCACTTGATAGAAAGCCACGCCGTCAGAGGTGATGGTGGCATTATCCTTGGTAATCACTTCTTGGCTTGGAACATCAAGCACCTGCTCCATCATATTCATTCGCGCGCCAATCCGATCAATGAACGGCACAATGAAGCGAAGGCCCGGGCGCAAAGTCTCCTTGTAAGCCCCAAAACGCTCTACGGTATAATTATAACCTTGCGGCACCGTTTTAATGCCAGCAAACAGAAGGACAATCAGCAAAACCAATAAAAAAATAACAAAGCTGTCAAAGCCCAAAGAGCCAAAACCGAACATATCATCACTCCATTCATATCTATTCTTGAGATATAAGAAGTCCCCTTGCCAAAAGCAACAAAGGCCTGGCAAGCATCCAGATGATAACGTCTTTTTCATGCCGCTGGATATCTAGAACATTTTGAATAACTACGAGTTTATTCAAAATGTTCTAGGCTTTGTTTCTAAGCATATTTTTGTCCGAAAACCGCACACACTTTTCGAAAAATATGCTCTAGGCTCAGAACGGATTTTTTCACATTGCAACGCAACAATTACCTCTTTTTAAGCTATTTGGTCTATAAAACCAGGACATAGACTCATAAATGCAATGGATTTGATAGATTTTCGAGTCCATGTCCTAGAACGGAAGGTGGGGACCCTCCGATCAACATCAGACTTGGGGGCATTCTGATGCAACTGGAGCATTGCTCGGCCGTATTGGTTGACAGAAACAATTTTCAAAGAAAATTACTGCGAAGCCTTTTAAGAACATCAGGCTTTCAGAGATTGTTTGAAACAGAAACATTTGAAGGCGGATTGGAAGAGTCCAAGCGCTCTTTCCCGGATTTTCTCTTCATCGATTATGACACAGCCAAGAACTCTGATCTGATGCGCGGAATAGACAATATTCCCCAGCAATATCTGGCCAATCATACACGTCTGATCATGCTGATGGACAATCCAACCCGGCCAAGAGTGCGAACCGCAATTGAAATCGGCTCTCACTGGGTTTTGTCACGCCCTTTTTCACCGCAAACACTGGATCGACGCATCCGCGCTGTCTTGGATCCCGGCTCGCTGATCAAACTCGAGCGCACAAACGAGCGCACAAAAGACAGCAATGATCAGGATATTGCCACCTCCACCCATTTGATGAGCGAAATGGACAGTTTGCTGCGCAAGTCCCAATATTTTTCCGAGCAACCAGCAATGCCAAGTCGCAAACTGCCGGAAAATCCGACCAGCAGCGAGAGCAGCTCCGACAAGGCAGAAAAAGAAGAAGGCATCATTCTGTTATAAAAATAATACCAACAGCAGAAGAGATATTGACAAGATCCATATATCTAGTATTCTGGATATATGGATGAAAATAATGCTCTTGCGGCTTTTGCCGCCCTTAGTCAACAAACCCGTTTGCAGGTTTTCCGCCTCCTGATCAAGGCAGGCCATACCGGCCTGTTGGCCGGGGATATCGCCAAAACACTGGACGTGCGCCAAAATACCATGTCCACCAATCTGTCCATTCTCACACAGGCAAAATTGATCCGAAACGAACGCGAAGGCAGGGCCATTCGCTATTATGCAGATATGGCAGGCATACAAGATCTGCTGGATTTTTTGCTACTGGATTGCTGTGGCGGAAAAGCGTCTGACTACGCCCCTCTCCTCACGGCCCTGTGCTGCCCGAATCCCTCAGAAACAACCCAATGACCAACCCGAAAGCCCGACTTTCAATGTCCCAATCCATGACAATTTACCACAATCACGCATGTGGCACCTCGCGCAATGTTCTTGCCATGATTCGCAAGGCAGGCATCGAACCCACAATCATTCATTATCTGGAAACACCTCCCTCAAGGGAAACGCTGATATCCCTCATTGCGGCCATGCCAATCAGCACCCGCGATGTCTTGCGCATCAAGGGCACCCCTTATCAAGAGCTGGGTTTGGACAATCCAGAATTGAGCGATGACGCCCTGATTGATGCCATGATGGCGCATCCCATTCTCATCAATCGTCCAATCGTTGTCACAGACAAAGCCGTCCGTCTTTGCCGGCCATCAGAGCGTGTTTTGGAGCTGTTGGACACAGATATAGGCTCCTTCACCAAGGAAGACGGCGAAATTGTTTTAAAAGAAGAACAGTAAAATGAACGCAGAAAACACACCTCAAGCCTTAAGCGATCATCTCGCCGATGAAGCTTTTTTAAAGCCAATTGATTTCAGCTATCTGGCTCCAAGCGATGATCCCGGTCATCCACCGCGCATTTTGCTGCTCTATGGATCCTTGCGAGAGCGATCCTTCTCGCGTCTGGTCTCAGAAGAAGCTGCACGCCTGCTCAATACCATGGGAGCAGAAACCCGCACCTTCAACCCCTCTGGCCTGCCCTTGCCCGACGAGACCGACCCATCCCATCCCAAAGTGCAGGAATTGCGTGCTTTGGCAGAATGGGCCGAAGGCATGGTCTGGGTCTCCCCAGAACGCCATGGCGCAATGACAGGTATTATGAAAAGCCAGATTGACTGGATCCCACTCTCCCTTGGAGCAGTGCGTCCGACACAGGGCAAAACCCTTGCTTTGATGCAAGTCTGTGGTGGCTCTCAAAGCTTTAATGCTGTCAATCAAATGCGCATTCTTGGCCGCTGGATGCGTATGTTGACCATTCCAAACCAATCCTCGATCCCAAAAGCTTTTAGCGAATTTGACGACAAGGACCGCATCAAACCCTCGCCCTATTACAATCGCATCATTGATGTCTGTGAGGAATTGATGAAATTCACCTATCTGACGCGCACCCGCTCGAACTATTTGGTCGATCGCTATTCCGAGCGCGTGGAAAGCGGCGAATCCCTCATCAACAGGGTCAATTCAACGCCAAGCCGCTAGGCTCAAAACACAAAGCCCGGATTGAAACAATCCGGGCTTGCGCAGATAAAGATCAAAGATCAGGAATAATCCCGTTCATCCACAATCACCTGCCCATCATTGGGCAGGCTGCCAGCAGGCACCAGATTGACCACACCTTTTAACTTGGTCACATCGCGCAAAGCCTCACTCATTTCTTTTTGAAAGGCCTCGGTCTGATCGCTGGTTGCCACTTGCAAGGTCATCACATCCTGCTCATCGACACGCGAAACACTTAAGCGCAAACGATCCACGCTATCATAGCGTTTCAAAAGCACATTCATCTGTGCCGGATCAACAAACATACCCTTGATCTTGCATCGCTGATCTGCGCGCCCCATCCAGCCTTTGATCCGCATACCGGTTCGCCCGCACGGGCTGGTGCCCTCCATAACAGCCGATAAATCACCCGTGCCAAAGCGGATCAGAGGATAGACATCGCTAAAGCAACTCACCACCAATTCCCCGACTTCCCCCGGCGCAACCGGCTCATCAGTTCCGGGCCGCACAATCTCGACAATGATATCTTCATTGACCAACATGCCATCCAGCGCTGATGACTCATAGGCAATCACCCCCAAATCCGCCGTGGCATAGCATTGATAGGTTTCAATCCCCCGCGCTTTATACTCTTCACGCAAAGAGGGGAACAAGGCCCCACCCGACACCATGGCTTTCTTGATGCTGTCAAGCTGCACCCCCATACTCTCGGCTTTATCCAAAATGACTTTCAGATAATCCGGTGTGCCCATATAGGCAACAGGCCGCATCATGGCCATGGCCTCAACTTGTGCCTCGGTATTGCCAACCCCGGCTGGAAAAACCGCACAGCCAAGCGCCCGTGCACTTTCATCCAGAATGAAACCACCCGGCGTCATATGATAGGCAAAGGCATTATGCACAATATCACCTGCCCGAAAACCCGCCGCATGCAAAGCCCGCGCCCCACGCCATGGATCAGCCGCCAACCCCTGTGGCTCCCAAATCGGACCAGGAGACATAAAAACCCGTCCCCATTGCGACGCATCCCCCATCACAAATCCACCAAAAGGCGGGTGTGCGGTCTGGCAGGCCTGCAAATGACTTTTGCGCAAAACCGGAATCCGCGCCAAATCCTCACGGCTGGTAATCGAAGCTGGATCAACATCTTTCAAAAACTCTGCCCAACCAGACGCTTCCTGTTTTACCTTTGCCAAAAAGGACGGCAATTTGGACAATAAAGCAGCATTACGGGCCGAAGCAGACTGACAATCACGCTCATCAAAAAATTCAGACATATCCTAGTCCCCGATCATGGGCCTTTTGTCATTCAAGGCCAAACCATCATCAAAAAAGGCAGACACTTCTAATCGTTGTCTGCCTTGCTTATACCAACGGCATGAAAAAATTAACCCATATGACCGGATTTTATGCCGTTGGTATTATTGTATTATTGCTCAAGAATACAAAATCCTAAGCCAACCAACGCTTGCGCCGCTTATAATGTTTCACATCACGGAAGCTCTTCTGACCCTCACCGCCAACACCAAGATAAAATTCTTTCACATCCTGATTTTCGGACAATTCTTTCGCTTCCCCATCCATCACAACACGTCCGCCTTCCAAAATATAACCATAAGAGGCATAACGCAGCGCAACAGATGTATTTTGCTCGGCCAAAAGGAAAGACACGCCTTCTTTTTCATTAAGCTGTTTCACAATTTCAAAAATTTCTTCCACCAATTGCGGGGCCAAACCCATGGAAGGCTCATCCAGCAAAATCATCGATGGTCCGGCCATCATCGCCCGGCCAATGGCACACATTTGCTGCTCACCACCCGATGTATAGCCAGCCTGCGATTGCCGACGCTCGCGCAAACGGGGAAAATAATTATAGACCATATCCAGATCGCGTTTGATCGCCGCATTGCCATCTTTGCGCGTATAGGCCCCGGTCAGCAGATTCTCTTCAATGGACAAATGGCCAAAACAATGCCGTCCCTCCATCACCTGAATACAGCCACGGCGAACCAGATCATTGGGGCTAAGCGCTTGCACTTCTTCGCCTTCAAACTCAATCGAGCCTTTGGTGACATCACCGCGTTCCGCACCCAAAAGATTGGAAATGGCTTTCAAGGTTGTGGTCTTGCCTGCACCATTGGCACCCAACAGCGCCACAATGCCACCACGAGGAACGGTAAGTGATACCCCTTTGAGAACAAGGATCACATGATCATAGATCACTTCAATATTGTTCACCGATAAGATGGTGTTATTATGTGCATCACTCACGGCTTTTCCTCCCAAACATAAGTCAAACGCATAAAAGCCGTTCAACCATCATGGTTTCATTTCCTGATCCGAGCCCTGTAAAATCAGGCTCATCCTACCTCTTTTTATCGTTATACCAACGGCATGAAAGATTGACCCATAGGATGCCTTGAAATGGTTTACTAGCAAGGCGTCGGCTCGATCGGACAATGCCGGGGCATTTTCTTTTTTATGCGAACCTTTTGCATTGAATTGTCAAGACAATTCAATGAGGCGCGCCCTAGAAAGACAACGCAGCTCAGTGAGCCATGTCAAGGCATCCTATAGGTC
>JAOXSH010000082.1 GCA_025800145.1 Cohaesibacter sp. | reverse complement strand
CACCTATCGGTTTCTGGCAAGAGCGTGATGCTCTTGCCGTATTTTTCTCTCACGTGCTGTTCGCCGCTTTCGCGTCGGCACTGCGAGGGCGCGGACCATTCGATCCGGTCGCCTATCGGCTCTCGGTAAGAGCTTGATGCTCTTACCGTATCTTTCTCTTTCTGACAAAAGTGCGGGGCTCTTGCCGTGTTTTATTGCGTCCAGTGCACTTTTGTCAGGTCATTGGCCTGAATGGGGCTGTTGACCCACAGGCCTTTAAGCTTTGCATTCCAGACACCGCTTTTGGCCAATTGGAACAGATAGCCATTGACGGCATCTGCATTGAGCTTTTCCTGTGCTTTTTGCATCAAGTGCTTGCGTTTGTCGGGATCGCTTGTGGCGGAAAGCTCTTTGATCAGGGCTTTGAAATCAGCGTCGCTATAATTGAAATAATAATCATCGCGGGCATATATGCCGATATCCATTGGTTCGGTATGGGAGACGATGGTCAGGTCAAAATCCTTGCCTTTAAAGACCTGTTTCAGCCATTGGCCCCAATCGACGGAGATGATTTCCAGCTCAATGCCGATTTTTTTGAGATCGGATGCGATGATCAGGCCAGAGCGTTTGGCATAGTCGGTGGGGGGCAGATGCAGACGGGCTTTAAAGCCTTTCTCCAGCCCTGCTTCTTTCATCAAGTCTTTGGCTTTGTCGAGATTGAAATCATAGACAGCGGACAAATCCTTGTAAGCGGGATGATGGGGGGCAAAGTGGGAGCCGATCAGGGTGCCTTTGCCAAACATTGCCCCGTCAATGATGGCTTGGCGGTTGATGGCATGGGCCATGGCTTTGCGCACGCGTATATCGCTGAAATGTTTGGCTTTGTTGTTGGTGGAAAGGATGGTCTCGCCTTCGGTTGTGCCAATGGCAACAGTGAATCGGGGGTCGGCCTCCAATTGCGGCAACATTTCAGGGGCTGCAAATTGTGGGAAGGCGTCGACATCCTCTGCCATGAGCGAAGCAATGGCGGCGGTGGCATCGCCAACGATTTTAAAGGTGGCTGTTTTGAGTTTGGCTGGCTCCCCCCAATAGTTCTCATTGTGGGTCAGGGTGATGTTGTCGCCCTTGGTCCATGTGCCAAATTTAAACGGTCCGGTGCCGACAGGATTGGTTTTGTTGGTTTTTGCGCTTGCCGGGTCAATGATGATGGCATCGCCCCAGCCCAGATTGAAGAGCATATTGCCGGTGGGGCGTTTGAGGGTGATCTCGACGGTGTGATCATCCTTGGCAGTCACAGTTTCGATTGGCTCAAACAAGGCTTTTTGCGCATTGACTGAGGCCTCGCCTCTGGCGCGGTCAAGGCTGAATACCACGTCGGAAGCCTCAAAGGTGCTGCCATTGTGAAATTTGACACCTTTTTGCAAGGTGAATGTGTAGGTCTTGCCATCTGGTGAGATGGTCCAGCTTTTGGCAAGGGCAGGTTGTATTGTGCCCGTCTCGTCAATGCGGGTGAGGCCCTCAAACAGATTGCTATAGACAATTTCATCAATGGCGGCGGCGGCGCCTGCTGTGGGGTCCAGATGGGGTGGCTCCAGTCGCACGCCGATTGTGATGTCGTTGCGCGCTGCAAGTGCGCTGGAGGCCAGAAGCAGGGATGTGGTCACAAAAGCGGTGGTGAGTTTGGCAAGTGGTGTCATCTTGTGGTCCTCCCGACCCTTTTATGTAAGGGGCCTTGTGTCAATGCTGGTTTTGGTTCAGCAATCTGTGAATGGCATTGGCCATTACTTTAGCGCAATCGAGCATATCTGCAATGCCCACATATTCGTCCGGCTGGTGAGCTAGATCCAAAATGCCGGGGCCATAGGCGATGCAATCCTTCAATTTGCCGATGCGGTCTATATGCTTTTGGTCATAGGTGCCGGGGGAGATAACATAATCGGCTTCTTTATCAAGGATATCGGAAATGGCGGCGCTGACGGCTTTGACTACGGGTTGGCTCTGGTCTGTCATGGTGGGCTGCACTTCGAATAAATCTTTGATTTGATAGCTGAATTTACTGCGATTGTAGCTAAGATCATCAAGCAGTTCGGTGATTTCGCTTTTGACCTGATCCAGCTTTTCCTCAATCAGAAAGCGCCGGTCAATGACCATGCGGCAGGAATCGGGCACGCAAGGGGCGGGGAGGCCGTCAAACTCCTCTGACTGGCCGCCATGGATGGAATTGATATTGAGTGTGGATTGGCGTGCGCCGGGGGGAACGACCGGCATGGTGGTTTGCTTTTTTGCTAGCGCCGGATAGAGTTTTTGCTCAAATTCCTCCAGCACAGCGCCCATATGGCGCACGGCGCAATCGCCCAAAAAGGGCATGGAACCATGGGCGATGTGACCATGGGTTTCGATCTCTGCCCACCAGACCCCGCGATGGCCAAGGCAAATGCGGTCCTTGTTCAAGGGTTCGGGAATGATGACATGATCGACCCGGTCTTTGTCAAAAAAGCCCTGTTTGGCCAAATAGGCGACGCCGCCATATCCGCCGGATTCTTCGTCGCAAGTGCCGGAAATTTCAATTGCGCCTGCAAAATCAGGGTGATGGTCGATATAGCTCTCAGTTGCAATGATGGAGGCGGCCAGCCCGCCTTTCATATCGCAGGCGCCCCGGCCATAAATTTTGCCCTCTTCTACTGCGCCAGAAAAGGGGTCTTTGGTCCAGCCATTGCCCACTTCGACCACATCAATATGGCTGTTAAAATGGATGCAAGGGCCGGGGTTGCTGCCTTCTTTGCGGGCAATGACATTGATGCGGGGATAAAGATCACTGTCGCCCGGTGTGCCAAGGGCGCGGATATAGCGAACATCAAAGCCGCGTTTGGCCAGCCTGTCGCCGATATAATGGGCGCAAGGCGCATAGGCTTCACCGGGGGGATTGATGGTGGGGAAGCGGATCAGATCTTGTGTCAGCGCAATTAGCTCTGCTTCTTTTTGCTCAATGCGCTGTAACAGATCATCCATCGTTTGCTCCCCTTTTCTGATCATGCCCTTTGCCTATGCAAAAGAGCCATTGGTATCAGGTGGAGAAATTATAATGTGATGATTTTCTCTTCATCAAGACTTTTCAGCTCTTGCTCGCTTTTGCCAAGTAAGGTGCTGAGCACGCTTTTTGTATGCTCGCCCAATTCTGGTGGAGCGGATTTGTAGCATGGCGGGGTTTTGGAGAGTTTGATCGGATTGGCGACGCCCGGTTGCAGGCTGCCATCTTTTGCCGGAATTTCTATTGCCATGCCGCGATGTTTGACTTGTGGCTCTTCAAAAACACGATCGATGGAATTGATTGGCCCGCATGGCACGCCTGCTTTGCCCAAGGCCTCCATCCAGTGATCAAGGGGCTTGTCTGCGGTGACAGCGGCGATTTTTGCGGCCAAAATCTCGCGATGCTCTACCCTGTGGCGGTTGGTGTCAAAGCGGGGGTCGGTGGCCAGATCGTCCAAACCTGCGAGTGTGCAAAATTTGGCAAATTGGCTGTCATTGCCAACCGCAAGAATGAAATGGCCATCAGAGGTGGGAAAGGTTTGATATGGCACCAGATTGGGGTGGGCATTGCCCATATGGGTGGGGGCTTTGCCAGAGACAAGATAATTGGTTGCCTGATTGGCAAGGCTGGCAATTTGCACATCCAGCAAGGCCATATCGATATGCTGACCCTCTCCTGTTTGATCGCGATGGGCGAGGGCTGCCAAAATGCCGATGGTAGAATAGAGTCCTGTCATGACATCTGCCAGTGCCACCCCAACTTTCAAAGGTGCACCCCCCGGAGATCCTACTGGCTGGCCGGTGACACTCATCAGCCCGCCCATGCCTTGGATCATAAAGTCATAACCGGCTTTTGAGGCATTTGGTCCGGTTTGACCAAAGCCGGTGATGGAACAATAAATTAGATCCGGCTTGATGTTTTTAAGGTTATCATAGTCGAGGCCATATTTCTTCAGGCCTCCGACTTTGTAATTTTCGACCAGAATATCAGACTTTGCCACAAGCTCGTGGATCAGGGCCTGCCCCTGGGCTTTGGTGATATCGATTGTGACCGACTGCTTGTTACGATTGGCACAGCCAAAATAAGCAGCGTCCGGGCGTTCATTGCCCTCTTTGTCTTTTGTGTAAGGAGGGCCCCATTGGCGGGTGTCGTCACCTGTGCCCGGGCGTTCCACCTTGATGATATCGGCCCCCAGATCCCCTAAAATTTGCCCAGACCATGGGCCTGCCAGAATACGGGTTAAGTCAAGCACGCGAATATGGGAAAGGGCACCGGTCATTGTGCAATCCTGAAAAAAATTATGGGATTTGAGATACTATAAAATCATGAGAGGCGGGTAGGGGAAAGCTCCCCGCCTCTCGGATCTGATCGCATAATGAGGAAGGATCAGAAGAAAGCCTGAAGGCCGGTTTGGGCGCGGCCCAGAATGAGGGCATGGATATCGTGGGTGCCTTCATAGGTGTTGACGGTTTCCAGATTCATCATGTGGCGAATGACGTGATATTCGTCCGAAATGCCATTGCCGCCATGCATGTCGCGGGCAAGGCGGGCAATATCCAGAGACTTGCCACAATTGTTGCGCTTGATCAGAGAGATATTTTCAACCGGGCAATTGCCCTCATCCATCATGCGGCCAACGCGCAAGGCGGCTTGCAGGCCAAGGGTGATTTCGGTTTGCATATTGGCCATTTTCAATTGCATCAACTGGGTTTGTGCCAGCGGGCGGCCAAATTGTTTGCGATCAAGGGTATATTGTCGAGCGGCATGCCAGCAAAATTCTGCGGCACCCAAGACACCCCAGGCAATGCCATAGCGGGCTTTGTTCAAACAGCCAAAGGGACCAGCCAGACCGGAGACATTTGGCAAAAGATTTTCTTCTGGCACCAAGACATTGTCGAGGACAATTTCGCCGGTGATAGAGGCACGCAGGCTCATTTTGCCTTCAATTTTTGGCGTCGAGAAACCTTCCATGCCGCGCTCGATAATGAAACCCTTGATCTTGTTGTTATGGGCGTCAGACTTGGCCCAGACAATGGCAATATCGGCGATTGGGGAATTGGTTATCCACATTTTTGCGCCATTGAGCTTGTAGCCGCCATCAACTTTTTCGGCGCGGGTGACCATGGAACCGGGGTCAGAGCCGTGATCAGGTTCTGTCAGGCCAAAACAGCCGACCAGCTCGCCTGTGGCCAATTTGGGCAAGAATTTCTGGCGCTGCTCTTCAGAACCATAGGCATGGATCGGATGCATGACGAGGGATGATTGCACGGACATGGCAGAACGATACCCTGAATCAACGCGTTCCACCTCGCGGGCAACCAGACCATAAGCAACGTGATTGACGCCAGCGCAGCCATAGTCTTCGGGAATGGTGGAGCCAAGGAAGCCATTTTCGCCCAATTCATTCATGATTTCGCGATCAAATGTCTCGTGACGATTGGCTTCGAGAATGCGGGGCATTAACCGATTATCGCAGAAAGAACGGGCGGCATCCATGATGAGGCGCTCGTCTTCGCTTAATTGATCACGAACATGAAAGGGATCATCCCAAGTGAATTGTGGTTTGGCGCACATGGTACTTCCTCAAAAATCTTTAAAAGTCAGCATTATGGGATTTAGGACGTAGATCCCGTTCTGACAGGCACCCTAGCGTCCCTCTTTGGGAAAGAGAAACGAATAAATTTCAGAGCTTCATGCGCTTTGGTTATGTGTTGTGGTGTTTGTATGGCTCTTTATCGTTGATTTTTACCGAGATCAGTGCGTTTAAGTTATGTTTCAGCCCTTCAAACCTGCGGGTATTTTTCCAGTTTGTTTAGTTCTTTTTTGGCTGTGATGGCTTCTCGCATGATCCATGCTCGGAAAATTTGCAAATTGGGATTGGCGCGTTTTGATTGGGGATAGACGAAATAATAATCGCCATTGGATCGGGTGAGGAGCCGATCAAGGGGCACCAATTCTCCGCTTGCCAGTTCTTCTTCCACCAAAAAGCGGGGCAGTAGCGCGATGCCCATTTTGGAGGCTGCGGCACGGATGACCATATGAAAATGTTCAAAGCGGGGGCCAACATGGGGGTTTGGGTGATGATGGCCGGTCACATTGCACCAGTGGCTCCACAGATTGGGGCGTGAGCTTGCTTGCAGCAAGGGGTATTCGAGCAGCAATTGGCTCAGGCCGATTTCATTTTTATGGGTTAAGAGATCTGGATGAGCAAGGGGAACAATATATTCCGGCATCAAGGGATCGGTCAGGGCATTGGGCCATGCGCCTTCGCCAAAATGAAAAGCTGCGTCTATATCTTCGCCCATAAACTCGAATTGTTCGATTTTTGTGACGATATGGATGAGCACTTCGGGGTGGGCGGCGGTGAATTTGGTGAGGCGGGGCACCAGCCAGCGGGCGCCAAAAGTGGGCAGGCAGGCAATGGTCAATTCGCCGCCCTGTCCGCGATAGGCCAGCAATTCCAGTGTTGCGGTTTCAATATCCTGTAATTTTGTGCGGATTTTGTGCGCATAGACCTCGCCAGCTTCTGTCAGGACAAGGCCATGTCCTGTGCGCTCGAACAAACGCAAGCCCAGTAAATCTTCCATTGCGCGCATTTGTCTGGAGATTGCGCTTTGCGTGACACCCAGTTCGCTGGCAGCTTTTGTGAAGCTGAGATGGCGGGCTGCTGCTTCAAAGGCGCGTAAAGCACTGAGAGAGGGAAGATATTTTAACATGGCTATGTGCTTTGGTTATGTTGCGGCGCAACTTTTGGCTTTTTCTATATAAGCTAAAGCAGTATTTTCCTTAAGAAAAGAGGTAAATTACCGCAGTCTTAAATATTTTCGCCCCTGCGACATAAGAATAAGCTATGATGAAATGAAGCGAACGATTATTTGTTTTTTGATTCTTTATGATGGTTTGGTACAGGACTTTTAAATCAGGCTCTTATACCAACGAGTAGAAATAATGACCCATAGGATGCCTTTAAATGGTTTATACCAACGGCATGAAAGATTAACCCATATGACCGGATTTTATTGGCTTTCTGGACTGCGTCGCTCTTGCTTTGTGGCAACCAGACCATGGCAGCAAAAGTTTCTTGCCAGAAAACCCAGGGAATCCGGTCATATAAGTCATTATTTCTGCTCGTTGGTATTAAATGGTGTGGCATGCCAAAAGACTATGCTTTTGCGTCATAAGGTGATTTGCTTTGGTGGCGTTTGCCCTTTATAAAGGGGTGATAGTTCAAATCAGCCCATGACCAAGGCGCTTGCTTATGACAAGATGGATTTGAATTGATATAAGGAAATCTGGACTATGAGACTGACGCAGCAGGCAAATTATTCTGTCCGTATCTTGATGTATTGCGTGGCGAAACGTGACGAGTTTGCCAAAGTGAGCGAGATTGCACGGGTATATGATATTTCTGAATATCATTTGTTCAAGATTTTACCGATCCTTGTGTCCAACGGCTTTATTACCACTCACAGAGGCCGCAATGGGGGCTTGAAGCTGGCGCGTGAACCAAAAGACATTACGCTGGGCGAGATCATCCGCGCCGCCGAAGAGAATTTTCATTTGGCAGATTGTTTTGATGAAGGCAGTTATGATTGTCCGCTTTTGTCGATGTGTGACTTTAACCATGCGCTCAATGATGCGCTGGAAGCCTTTTTGAACGCTCTGGACAAATATACCTTGGCTGATTTGACCGAAAAAGAGGGTGATATGCGCAATTTGCTGCATATTGAAAAAGAGCCTGACGGGACCAAGCCTTCTTTGATGCCCTGATTTTTTTGTGAACCGATCTATGATCCGGGCCGCAACAAATATGTTACGGCCCTTTCTGTATCCCCACAGATTGTGATGAATAAGCCCTTCTCTAACAATGTTTTTTGATCCTGTTTGATGGCAGGTTTTTCTTTTGGCGGAGCGGGGGGTAATCTTTCGTGCCGTTGGTATTAAGCCCGGATGAGAAATATATGCTGCGTTTGGTTGGTATTTATGTCCATAACCGGATGCAGGATTTGTGTAAGCCGGAGAGAGCAGAACGCAAAATCAAGCTCACGCCTCGTGAATGTGATTGTTTGAAATGGGCGTCAGATGGCAAAAGCTCTTGGGATATTTCCCAGATCCTGGTTATTTCGCACTATACCGCTGATTGGTATCCAGCGTCTGCCAGTAAGAAATTGCAAGCGGTGAATCGGAGACAGGCTGTGGCAGAGGCTTTGCGGCAGGGCTTTATTGTCTGATGACATGTTGTGCGGAAGGCTTGTTGTGAGGGACTTGCGCCATGACAGAGATATAGCGGCCGTGCCGTGGCGCAAGTGGTTTTCGTTTATTTTGCGGTCCAGCCGCCATCAATACTCATAGTGGTGCCGGTAATGGCTGAGGCTGCATCGCTTGCCAGATAAAGCGCCAATTGTGCCACCTGATCGACGGTGACAAATTCTTTGGTGGGCTGGGCGGCCAAGAGTATATCGCGTTTGACTTCTTCTTCGCTAAGGCCACGGGCTTTCATGGTATCGGGGATTTGGCGCTCTACCAATGGTGTCCAGACATAGCCCGGGGCAATGGCATTGACGGTGATGCCCTGTTCGGCGACTTCCAGAGCGGCTGTTTTGGTCAGGCCTGCAATGC
This sequence comes from Cohaesibacter sp., assembly GCA_025800145.1. Lineage (GTDB taxonomy): Bacteria > Pseudomonadota > Alphaproteobacteria > Rhizobiales > Cohaesibacteraceae > Cohaesibacter. The sequence continues at coordinate 58,558 of JAOXSH010000082.1, read as the reverse complement.
CATGTTTTGCTGCGACATAGGCCGATTTGTAAGGAGAGGCGACAAGCGCATGGGCGGAGGCGGTGTTGATGATGCGGCCCCAGCCTTTTTGCTTCATGCCCGGCAGGGCGGCACGGATGGTGTGGAATGCTGAGCTGAGATTGATAGCAATGATGGCGTCCCATTTATCAACGGGAAATTCATCAATGGGTGAGACATGCTGAATGCCGGCATTATTGACGACAATATCAACCGATCCAAATGTTTCGACCGCTTCTTTGACCATGGCTTCAATCTCGTCTGGATTGAGCATATTGGCGCCGTTATAGAGGGCTTTGACGCCAAAATCCTGTTCAATGGCGGCGCGGTTTTGTTCGATCTCATTGGTATCGCCAAAGCCATTGAGGACGATATTGGCCCCCTGTTCGGCAAAGGCTCTGGCGATTGCAAGGCCGATGCCGCTGGTGGAGCCGGTGACAAGAGCGGTGCGCCCGCTATGGGGGTTGTTGGAGGGCTGGGCCGGTGAGTTTGACATTGCTTTCTCGCATCTCTGTTCTGTGTGGGATGAAGCTTTCCACAAAAACGCCTTATGGCGTATGAAATTCTGCATTGCAGCATAATTGTCATGCTAGTCTTGGCAAGGTCAAATCAGGTCGTTTGGCATAAAGAAGGAGAGAGCCTGTCATGATTGAGTTGGAAGAGCATGATCATGCCAAATGCGTGGACCGGATTTTGAGTCATGCAGAGCTTTTATGTCAGCAGCGTGGGGTTCGGCTGACGGAGCAGCGGCGTAAAGTCCTGGCTGTGTTGGCGGATAGTCATGTGCCTGCCTCTGCCTATGATATTCTTGACAAGATCAACCGGCAGGGCAACAAGCTTGCTCCTGTGTCGATTTATCGGGCTTTGGAATTTTTGACGGGCCAGGGCCTGATCCATCGCATTGAAAGTCGCAATGGTTATGTTGCCTGTACCCATGCGCATAGTTCCCATGATGATGATGTCGTTGGGGGGTGTCGTGGCGATCATGTTACCGTCTTTTTGCTCTGCGATCAATGTGGCCGGGCGGGGGAGTTTCACAGCGATGCCTTGCAAGGCTTGCTGGAAACCATTGCCGCCACGCAAAAATTCAGAGCCAATGCACCTGTTTTGGAGATTTCGGGCTTGTGTTCGCAATGCCAGAACAGCTTCGCTGAGGAGCGAATGGCAGAAGATGGATAATTTCTTTTGTGGCGTGGTTGCGCCGTGATGGGGAGAGTGCCATATAAACGTCAAAGCCTGATTTTGGCCCTGTTATTGGCCCTGTTATTGGCCCTGTTATTGGGTTGAGTTTCATCTGTTCAGCGAGGGACCATGCCGGTACTTTCTGCGCCATTGGAGCGCCGCATTACCAAAGCGGTAAAAATTGATCATGTGACTGTGGGGGGCGGCGCGCCCGTGGTTGTACAATCGATGACCAATACGGATACGGCTGATGTGGATTCCACGGTTCAGCAAGTAGCAGCTCTGCATAAGGCAGGTTCGGAATTGGTGCGGATCACTGTTGACCGGGATGAGTCGGCCAAGGCTGTTCCCTATATTCGCGAGCGGCTGGACCGGCTTGGCATTGATGTGCCTTTGGTTGGGGATTTTCACTATATTGGCCATAAATTGCTCACTGACCATCCGGCTTGTGCCGAGGCGCTTGGCAAATATCGTATCAATCCGGGCAATGTCGGTTTTAAAAAACGTAAAGATATTCAGTTTGGTACGCTGATTGATCTGGCCCAAAAATATGACAAGGCTATTCGCATTGGGGTGAATTGGGGATCGCTCGATCAGGACTTGCTGACCCGGTTGATGGATGAAAATTCTAAAAGTGATGTGCCTTTGCCTGCCGAAAAAGTGATGCATGAAACGATCATCCAATCCGCTTTGTTATCAGCCAATCGGGCCGAAGAATTGGGGCTTGGGGCGGACAAGATTATTTTGTCAGCTAAGGTCAGTCAGGTTCAGGATTTGGTTGCCGTCTATACAGAGTTGGCGCGGCGTTCTGATTATGCCACCCATTTGGGTCTGACTGAAGCGGGGATGGGGTCCAAGGGAATTGTGGCTTCCTCTGCTGCCTTGGGAATTTTGTTGCAGCAGGGCATTGGTGACACGATCCGCATTTCTTTGACGCCTGAACCGGGCGGGGATCGGACTCGCGAAGTGCAGGTTGCGCAGGAATTGTTGCAGACGATGGGCTTTCGCTCTTTCATCCCCATCGTTGCAGCTTGTCCCGGATGTGGGCGCACGACATCGACGGTTTTTCAGGAATTGGCACAGGAAATTCAAGAAGATATCCGCACACATATGCCGGTTTGGCGGGAGAAATATCCCGGTGTTGAAGCGCTCAATGTTGCGGTTATGGGCTGTATTGTTAATGGTCCGGGAGAATCAAAACATGCCGATATTGGTATTTCGCTTCCCGGCACAGGGGAGACGCCTGCGGCGCCTGTTTTTATTGATGGGCAGAAAAAGGCCACCTTGCGCGGCGAGACGATTGCCAAGGATTTTCACGAAATGGTGCTGGATTATGTTGACAAACGTTTCGGGCAATCGACTTGAGATATTTGAATAGAGCTTTATTTCTAAAAATGGCATCGCCTTTCAAGCGATGCCATTTTTGTTTCTATTGAATATGTGGCTGCATCATCAAAAACAGCGCCAGCAGGATTAAAGCGCTGCCCATTATGTGATTGAAGCGGCGCAAGCTGCGTTTGTTGGACAGATAGTGTGAAATCTGCGTTCCTACTATCGCCCAGCTGCCAACGCCGATGAAACAGACAATCAGATATATGGCTATGAACAAAGCCAGCAATTGCGGGGCATTGCTGGTTTGAAAGGCGGCATGGCCTGCAAGACAGCTTCCCCATGCTTTGGGGTTGAGCCATTGCAAGACAAAGCCATGGAAAAAACCGCCCATAATGTTGGTGCTGTTGTTTGTGTTAATGGGGTTTTGGCTGGTGAAAATTTTATAGCCAAGATAGGCGATGAAAAGCGAGCCAAGGCTGTTAAAGACGATCAGCAGGGATTGGTAATGGGTGAGGATTTGATCCATGCCCAGCCCCAACAGGGCCAACAGAATGGTAAAGCCGATTGTGGCCCCAGAGACAAAGGCAAAGGCCTGCCTTTTTCTGTTTTGACTGCCGAGCGACAGGGCAATGAAATTGACCGGCCCGGGCAGGATTGACGTGGTCAGGGAGAATAGGGCCATAGGCAATATAGCAGGGGCAAGCTGGCTGATCATGGTCTCTTCCTTGATTGATCTTTTTATTTCACCCTAGCCAGAGTTTGTTTGATTGATTATCCTGGTTAATTGATTTTGATTGTTTGGATAAACGAACAATGATTGATGAGATACGCGCTTTGGCGATTTTTGCAGAGACCATTCGGCAAGGATCTTTTCGCGGGGCAGCCCGCAAACTGGGTCTGTCTCCTTCTTCTGTCAGCTATAATATTGCTGAATTGGAAAAGCGTCTTGGTACGGCTTTGATCTATCGCTCGACCCGCAAATTGGTTTTGACGGCAGATGGGGAGCGTTTGTTTGATCATGCTGCCAATATGAGTGAGGCGGCAGACAAGGCTTTGCAATGTTTGTTGCGCAGTGATGGGAGCTTGCGGGGATCCTTATGTGTGTCTGCGACGACGGTTTTGATGGATGGGCCGCTGACTGCTGTTTTGGGGGAATTTGCCAAAGCTCATCCTGATTTATCGCTTTGCATTCGTTATAGCGATCAGCGTACCGATTTGTTGGCAGATGGGGTGGATGTGGTTTTTCGTGCTGGCATGCTGGAAGATAGCAGTTTGAAAAGTCGCCGCATTGGTATGATTGAGCGTAAACTGGTTTGCACGCCTGCTTATTTGCAAAGTCGGAATGTGCCGCTGCATCCTGACACTTTATCTGACTGGGACTGGATTCAGCTGGAAATGATGCCCCATATGCGCACTTTCCTATCGCCGGAGGGAGAGCGGATTGCGGTGGGGTATGATCCGGTGCTGACGGTCAATAGTGTGCAGGCGATGGTGCGGTTTTGCTTGCAAGGCTTTGGGTTATGCACGCCGCCTGATTTTCTGGTCGAGGAAGCACTGGCAAAGGGGGAGCTTGTTGCCTTATTGCCCGATTATGAAGCCGAGGCTATGCCGCTTTATCTGGTTTGGCCAGAAGCAGAGGTGAATTTGCGCGCCACTCGTGCGTTGATTGATTTTGTTGTTGAGCGGCTTTGAACGGCTTTCAGCATTGGTGGCTTTATGTCTTAATGCTTTCATGCCAATCCTAATTTTGGCGTTTGGCGATGAATTCACTTGCCGCGATCAGGATGTTGGCCTTGTCGCCAAAAGGGGACAGCATTGTGTGGCTTTGCTCAATCAAATCATCCAGCATTTTCTTCGTTTTTTCAATGCCATATAGGCTGACCAGAGTGGCCTTGTCTGTGTCCAGATCCTTGCCGGCTGTTTTGCCCAATTGCTCGGAACTGGCGGTGATGTCCAGCAAATCATCGGCCAATTGAAAGGCAAGGCCAATGAGCTGGCCAAAGTTGCGCATGGTGGTTTGGGTTTTTTGGTCGCTGCCTGCAAGAATGGCCCCTGCTTCGCAGGCATAGCGCAGCAAGGCTCCGGTTTTCATGGCCTGCATTTGTCGGATCTCAGCTTCTGTACGGCTACGCCCTTCTGCCTCGATATCCAGACTTTGTCCGCCTGCCATGCCACCAAGACCGGCATTTTGCGCAAGGCCGAGCACCAGATTTGCCCGTATCTTGGCATCGGGATGGGTGGCTTCGTCAGCCAGAATGTCAAAAGCCATGGTTAGCAGAGCGTCGCCTGCCAGAATGGCGGTTGCCTCGTCAAAAGCAATATGGATGGTTGGTTTGCCCCGCCGCAAATCATCATCATCCATGGCAGGTAAGTCGTCATGGATAAGGCTGTAACAATGCACGCATTCCAGAGCGCAGGCGGCCCGCAAGATGCCTTCATGGTCTGAGCCCAACATGCGGGCGGCTTCCATCATCAAAAAGGGGCGGATGCGTTTGCCGCCATTTAAAACGCCATGGCGCATGGCAAAAAGCAAATTTTTTGGGCGTGTTTGTTCTGCTCCATGGGGGGCATCGCATAACAGGTGTTGCAACTGGTCTTGAACCAATTGAGCATCCTGTGTCAGGCGCTCTAGAAATCTTTCTTGCTGGTTGTCTGTTTTGATGTGGGACATGCATTCGATCTGGCTATCTTTTCCTTGTCCTGCACAGAGCCTGATATTGCCTGTCAAGTCAAGTCTGATCATAGGAAAGCCCCGGCAGGGATATGTCCCTGCCGGGGCTTTCGTTTAGGTGCCATTCATGCTTTATGCCGTTGATATTAGCAATTGCATGAAAGGGTGCTGTGATCGTAATGATCAGGCGTTTGCTTCCAGTGCAATGGCGGCAGACTGGATGATGGCTGCAAAGCGGATGGCAATTTGTACCTGCTCGCTGGTTACGCCATGTTGGCGCAAGGTGTTTTCGTGGCTGTCAATGCACATGCCACAGCCATTGATGGCTGATACGGCAAGGCTCCACAGTTCGAAGTCTACTTTGTCAACGCCGGGGCGGGCGATGAAATTCATGCGCAATTTCGCTGGTAGGGTGCCATATTCCTTGTTGGAGGCCATATGCACGAAGCGGTAATAAATATTGTTCATGCCCATTAGGGTTGCGGCACCCTTGGCCGCAGCCAGGGCTTCTGCGGAGAGCTTGTCTGTGGCTTCTGCCAGAAAGGCGGCTTTGACGGTGTCATTGCGGCTGGCAATGGCGCAGGCGACCATCAGGCCATATTTTTGCTGATCAGACAGGGCTTCTTCGCCGGAAATGTTGGAAAGGTTGAGCTTCACATCTTTGGCAAAGTCGGGCATTTGTGCTTTCAGAGCGTCAATGGTCATGATTTTACTTTCATTTGGGCAGGCGCGGCGGTCTTGCGTCGGGCCATGACGCAAGGGATAGTGGATAATACCAACGGCACGAAAGATTGACCTATAGGATGCCTTGACATGGCTCACTGAGCTGCGTTGTCTTTCTAGGGCGCGCCTCATTGAATTGTCTTGACAATTCAATGCAAAAGGTTCGCATCAAAAAAGAAAATGCCTCGGCATTGTCCGATCGAGCCGACGCCTTGCCATTAAACCATTTCAAGGCATCCTATGGGTCAATCTTTCATGCCGTTGGTATAAATTGTCGGGAAAATTGCGTGCCTTGGATGATCAGGCAAAGAGGGCAGGAGAACCTGCCCTCTGGATTTTGGGTCTTGATTAGCCGAGAACAGCGCCGCCTACTTCGCGGTTGCATGGGCAGAGCTCATCGGTCTGCAAAGCATCGAGAACGCGCAGGGTGTCTTTTGGGTTGCGGCCAACATTGAGGTTGGTTGCATAAACGTGCTGGATTGTGTTGTCTGGGTCAACGATGAAGGTGTAGCGATAAGCAACGCCATCAGGGTGACGAACGCCCAAGCCATCAACCAAAGAGCCGTTGGTGTCTGCAAACATCCAGATTGGCAGTTTATCGAGATCAGGGTGATCACGACGCCAAGCCAGTTTACAGAATTCGTTGTCGGTAGAGCCGCCCAGAACCACGGCGTCACGGTCAGCAAATTCTTCGTTCAGACGGGCAAATTCTGCAATTTCGGTTGGGCAGACAAAGGTGAAGTCTTTTGGGTAAAAGAAGATGACTTTCCATTTGCCGTCAAAGCTTTTTTCCGTGATGTCTTCAAAAGCATTTTCGCCATTTTCAACAATATCATTGAAGCCAGGCTTTACACCAACAATTTTAAATTCAGGAAGCTTATCGCCAATACCGTGCATGTTCTTTCTCCAGGGTTGAACGGTGGTATTTTTATCCAGATGGTTTGGGAGAATCCATCTTAGAATGATTCAAAATCTGTTCCCTATGAAGCATATCCCCTTTGAAGACGCAAACCTCTAATTTCGAATTTACTGATCGATTTTTTCGATTATATAATAACACGTAGTTCGATTAAGTCTTTCAGGTGGGTTATGGCGATCAGACCAACGATACGACAATTGCATTATCTGTGTGTTTTGGCGCAAAAGGGGTCGTTTCGGGCGGCGGCAGAGGCCTGTTTTGTCTCGCAATCGACCTTGTCTTCCGGCATCAAACAGTTGGAAGATGGGTTACAAAGCGCTTTGGTGGACCGCAGCAGTCCGTCTTTTCGCTTGACGACAACGGGTGAGGAAGTTTTGCAACGGGCGCAACTTTTGCTGCGTGATGTGGATGATTTGGTTGCCAGTGTGCAGCAAAATGACCGGGTGCTCTCTGGAAGTTTTCGTCTTGGGATTATTCCCTCTATCGGGCCGTTTTTGTTGCCCCGTGCCTTGCCCAGTTTGCGTCAGGCTTATCCCGATTTGCGGCTTTATTTGCGCGAGGCCCTGACGCGCGATTTGCTGACGGATTTGCGTGCCGGGCGGTTGGATGGGGCCATTCTGGCCTTGCCCTATCGGCTGGATGATTTGGCGGTGCAGGTCTTTGGGCGGGATTATTTTCAGATTGCGGTGCCAAAGGGCCATGATTTATGCACAAGGCATATGGTGGGAAAGCAGGATTTGCGCGAAGAGACTTTGATCTTGCTCGAAGATGGTCATTGTTTGCGCGACCATATTCTGGCCCGTCTTAAACGGGGGCAGAATCAGGGGGATGATGTCCACGCCACCAGTTTGATTACCATTGTGCAGATGGTGGCCAATGGATTGGGGGTGACGTTGTTGCCGGATCTTGCGGTGCGAGCAGGGCTTGTGGCAGGGTTGGAAGTGGAATTGCTGGCGATGGAAGGGGAAGAAGTGGATCGCGAGTTGGCCCTTGTCTGGCGGCCCCATTCGGCATTGGAGCAAAATTGCCCGCCTTTGGCGGATCATTTGGCGAGATTTGTTGGTGCGTGATGGGGAGAGGGCTGGCTTAGGAGTTTAATCAGGCCTTTGTGATTGTTTGGCAGGTGGCTTTTCAATTGCGATGTGATGCTTGCTGGAGCACTCTTTTATGGTTAAGAAGTCGTGAAAATCGGGTAGAAGCAAAAAGAATCGCTAAAAAAGCGCGCATTTTTTGATAAGACATCTGGTCAAGAAGAGATTCCTTCTGTATAAGGCGCGCAATCTCTGACAATTATGTGCAGATTCCGGGTTGGCTATGTCCGAAATATCCCGGTAAAGACGACGGAGTTTTGACCATGGCTGTGCCAAAGAAAAAAGTGACCCGCATGAAGCGTGGCTTCCGCCGCTCTGCGGACGCACTCAAGCAGTCGGTCTATGTCGAAGATAAGGATTCTGGCGAGCTGCGCCGTCCTCATCATATCGATTTGAAGACCGGCATGTATCGTGGTCGTCAGGTTCTGGAAGCCAAAGACTAAGTCTTTGCTCCTTTGACGATATCACAAGATTTAAAAAGGCCGGATCCGTAAGGATCCGGCCTTTTTGTGTTTTCTTTTGTCTTTGATGCTCTGTTTGGGACTTTGTTTGGCCATTGTGTGGTGATAGCTTTGCTTCCAAACCGGACTAAGATCCTTCTTCCTTCTAGAGCATATTTTTCGAAAAGTGTGTGCGGTTTTTGGACAAAAATATGCTTAGAAACAAAGACTAGAGCATTTTGAATAACGACGTGTTTATTCAAAATGCTCTAGAGTGTGTCCAATCGCAAATGTTTTCGGGTGAGCCATGTTTTTTAATATTCCGCTATTGATTGCGCCTTTGGCCATTTATAATGCCTTTGCCTTTGGTCTGTTTGGCACCTCAATTGGTGATCCCTGGAGCGCGCCTATTTTTACAATTGAGATGATTTCGGATGCTCGCTGGACGTTGACTTTGGGCGATGTGATGATTGTTGCAGCGTTGGTGCTGTTATTCATCGAAATTTTAAAAGCCACCCGCACGGGTATGGGCTCGATTGTTGATCATATTCTCTCAACATTGGTCTTTGTGATTTATCTGATCGAATTTTTGCTGATCCGCGAGACTGCAACCTCCGTCTTTTTCATTTTGATGATCATCTCAGCTATTGATGTGATTGCAGGTTATAGTGTGACCATTCGCAGTGCGCGCCGTGATTTGACCATGGGGCCGGGTGGGTATCCGTAATAGGGCTATCGGTTTTGTAAATTTTCGCATAGTCTGAACCTTTCTTCCTGTTTCCAGTTCTTTGTTGCGTGAGGGCTCTCTCTATGCGCGATTTTCAATTGCCGGGGCGCTCGCCCATTCTTGCACGATCCGGGGTGGCGGCCACCTCTCATCCTCTGGCCAGCAGCACAGCCCTGCGCGTTTTGCAGCAAGGAGGCAATGCTGTGGATGCAGCGCTGGCGGCGAGTGCGGTTTTGTGTGTGGTCGAGCCGCATATGACCGGCCTTGGTGGTGATTGTTTTGCGATCATTGCCGAGCCCGATGGGGCTTTGCATGGCTATAATGGGTCAGGCCGTGCGGCCAAGGGGGCAATGCTTGATTACTTTCAGCAGCAGGGCATCTCAGCCATTTCTGAAGACAGTATTCATGCGGTGACAGTGCCCGGTGCGGTGAAAGCATGGGAGTGCATTTCGGCGTCTCACGGGTCTTGGGGGCTGGATCGTGTTTTGTCTTTTGCCATTGATTATGCCGAGCAGGGCTATGGCGTGGCCCCGCGTGTGGCCAAAGATTGGGCGCTTTTGGCTGATGATCTGGCCAAGGATAGAGGGGCAGCACAGCATTATCTGCCAGATGGGCGGGCGCCTTTGTGGGGTGAAGTGCATCATGCGCCCGCTTTGGCCAGCACGTTGCGCCAGATTGCGGAGTATGGCAGTGATGTGTTTTATCGCGGTGCGATTGGTGAGGAAATCGTCGCTTTGGTGCGCTCTTATGGCGGGCTTTTGAGCGAAGAGGATTTGGCCAATGTGTCTTGCGATGCCATTGCGCCAGTCTTTGCCAATTATCGTGAGGTTGAAGTGGCCGAATTGCCACCCAATGGTCAGGGCATTGCGGCTTTGACTTTGCTGAAGATTTTAGAACAATTTGATATGGCTGTGCTGGATCCTCATGGCGTGGAGCGCCATCATTTGCAATTGGAGGCTGGGCGTTTGGCCTATGCTATGCGAGATGCCCATATTGCTGATCCCGATCATATGCAGCAGGCGGTTGAGCGTTTGATTGGCGATGATTTTGCCCGTCAATTGGCGGCTTCTATCTCGCAATCTGGGCGCAATGGGGCTTTGCCGTCTTTGGTGCCGTCTCAATCTGATACAATTTATTTGTCGGTGGCGGATCGCGATGGGCGGATGGTGTCTTTCATCAATTCCGTTTATCGTGGCTTTGGGGCAAGGCGCTGTACCGTGCGCTCTGGTGTGATGATGCAAAATCGCGGCTCCTGTTTTGTGCTGGAACCGGGCCATGCCAATTGTATTGATGGCGGCAAGCGGCCTTTGCATACCATTATTCCGGCTATGGCGTTTCGTGATGGTTTGCCGTGGCTATCTTTTGGCGTGATGGGTGGAGCCTATCAGGCACAGGGCCATGCACAGGTCATTGCCAATCTGGTTGATTATGGCATGGATGTGCAAGACGCACTGGATATGCCACGTCTGTTTTGGAATGAGAATGGAGACATTATGGCTGAGCGCGGTCTTGCAAAGAGCGTTTTTGAGGGTTTGGCAGGCAAAGGCCATGTCATGGATTGGGCGAAAAGCCCCCATGGAGGCGGTCAGATTGTGGAATTTGATCGGGCGCACGGGATTTATCGGGCAGCGTCAGATTTTCGCAAAGACGGTCAGGCCGTTGGGTATTAGGACATAGACTCATAAATGTGATGTATTTGGCGCTTGTTTTTACATGATGGTTTTAAGGCGTGGGCGTTCGCTGACTTGTATGGGGCGGCGGCGGGCCTGACCATAGGCGCGTGCTGCTTCGCGTGGTGAGGTTTTGGCTTTGTGACGTTCGTGACTTGCGGCTAATTGTACACCAATGATGTGGGCCTGATAGCGCGCATAGCTACCCATATCCCCTTGGTTTGTATGGTCTGACTGATCTTTGCTGTTATTGTGATTCTTAGCTTGCGCCTTTGCATCCTCTGCATCTTGTTGCAGGGTCTGCCTATCCTTTTGGGGATGGTCTTTTCCCATATAGGGAATTGCAAGACGATTGGATTGTGCGATTGAAACCATTGTTATGCCTGCTGCCTGTTTCATTATGAGACAGTTTGGTGTTTTGTGACTGTCTTTGCACAGAGATCAGCAAGGGATGGGCCAGTTCTTTAGGCATTTGTTAAGATTTGCCCCGCTCATAGACGAGGTTTGTCTTAAGGTTAAAGGCAATCCGTAGATTTTCGTAAAGTCTTAACCTAGTCGGTCTTATTTTGGTTTCAGGTGGGTTCATTTTGCCAAAGGTTGGGCAAGATGCACACTGGAGGAAGACCAATTTGGAACAAGCTGTAGCAAATCAAAAGCTTGCGGCTAAGGCGCGCGATATTCTGACATCAATTGGAGAGGTGGTTTATGACTGGGCTGCCTCTGGTGATCGCTTGCGCTGGAGTAGCAATTCCAATGAGGTTCTGGGTTTTGAGGCGGCTGAGATTTTTGCCACTGGCAAACAATTCTCTGCGCTGATCACCCCTGACACCATTGCTGGTCGTTATCGTTCGATCTTTGGGTCTGGCACTACAGATGATGGCAATGGCGTGCCCTTCGCCTGTCTTTATTGTCTGGCACCGGACGGTTTGGAGCAAGAACGCCGGATTTGGGTGGAAGAGTGTGGGCGTTGGTTTGCTGGTGCGGATGGTCGGGCCAAACATGTGCATGGCGTGCTGCGTGTGGTGGATGAGCAATATCAACGTCAGCAGCGTTTGTTATTTCTCTCGCAATTTGATGAATTGACCGGTCTTTATAATCGCTCTTTCTTTTGTGACCAATTGAGCCAAAGTTTGCGCAAGGTGAAGGAGAAGGACTTAAAGGCCTGTTTCCTGATTGCCCATATTGATAATTTTCGTGTGGTCAATGAAGCTTATGGCTTTGATATTGCCGATCAGGTGATCCGAGAAGTGGCCAGCCGTATTTCGCGTCGTTTGCGAGATGGGGATTTGGTGGGCCGGGTTTCGGGCACCAAATTTGGCTTATTGATCAATCATTGTTCCGAGCAGGAAATGCCTGCCACGGCTGAGCGCTTTTTGGAAGCGATTCGCGAGGAACTGATCATGACACAAGCTGGTCCCATTCATGTGACACTGACAATGGGCGGGGTGGCGCTTGGGGATGTGGCCAAAGATTTGCGTACGGCGCAAGTTTGCGCGTTGGATGCATTGGATCGTGCAAAGCATCATCATCGCGGCTCTTTTCGCTCTTTCAATGCAGCACCCTTTGCTATGGACGAGCGTGAGCATACCATCAAAATGGCCCATGAGGTGATTGGCTCTTTGAATGAGAGGCGGATTGCTTTGGCTTTTCAGCCGATTGTGCGCTCGGATAGTGAACAGACCGCTTTTTATGAAGTTTTGTTGCGTGTTGATGATAGCGATGGGCAAGCCATTCCTGCCGGTCAATTTGTTGATTTTGCCGAGAAGCTTGGGCTTGCCGGTATGCTGGATCATCGCATTCTGGAAATGACGCTGGATGTTCTCTTCTCTTATCCTGATGCGCATCTCTCGATCAATGTATCGCCTGATGTGGGGATGGATGAACAATGGCGCTCTTATCTGAAAGCGCGGATTGGCAATTGTCCCGATGTGGCTGAGCGGTTGATTGTTGAAATTACCGAAACAGCGGCCATTCGCCATATGCAGGAAGCGGTCGATTTTGTGAAATTCTTACAAAAACTGGGCTGTCGTGTGGCGATTGATGATTTTGGGGCGGGCTATACGTCTTTTCGCAATTTGCAGGCCTTGAAAGTGGATCTGGTCAAGATTGACGGCTCATTTGTGCAGGATGTGCATGAAAATGCCCATAACAGGGCTTTTGTGCGGATGTTTACCGAGCTTGCCAAAGAGCTGGATCTGGATGTGGTTGCGGAATGGGTCGAGAGCGAAGAGGTGGCTGATCTTTTAGAGCAAATGGGGGTTGATTATTTACAAGGCTATCATTTTGGCAAAGCCAGCCTGACCAAACCATGGCTATCGCTTGATGAATGCTCTGGCCAAAGCGGATCAGATCAGGTTGTGGTTGCCTGATGGATGATCTTTCTATTCATCACTTTTTATAGAGATCAGCAAGTCATTCTCGATTTCTGCCTTTGAAGCAGGGTTTTGCCCCATGTCTGATAGGCTTATGCCTGCATATCCTGCGCCTTTGGCATGGGGTTGGTTCACTCTGTCCAGATGATGGATATGTTGGATTTCCAGACTGGTAAAGGTGCGTTGATAGAGCCATGGCCGGTTTTCGATGGCGGTCAAATCTGCGTTTGGTGGTGTTTCATCGGTCAGTCCAAAGAAATAGAGAATGAAGCCATGGCTTTGCACTGGTTGAACAGATAATGGTTTCATGCCCAGTGTTTGGCAAAGGCTATGGATCGGTTCCATATCATGGGCGCGCAAGGTGATCAGGCTGAGATGCGCGCCGCCGCCCAATTGTTCTTGCTCTATGATTGTTGCCGGTGTTTTTGTCGGTTCAGGGGACTTGGTTGGATCAAGGAAATGATGGTCAATCAATTCGATTGCCAACCCTTCGGGGTCTGTGAAATGGGCTAGATATCCAACATCCTGAAATTGCATGGGTTGGGTGACTTTTATGCCTTTTTTCGTCAATTGTTTGCAGGCGAGCAGGATATCTGGCACCGAGATGGCGATTTTCCAGTAAAGATCATTTGGCTGTGGCTGATACGCTTCATCGGTTTGTAAAAAGCGGATATGGGCTTCTGTCCTGCTATAGCCGACGACATTGTTGCCCATATCTTTCATGCCCAAATGATTGCAATAAAAACGCTTTTGTGCGTCAATATTTTGAACGCGCAGATTGATTGTCTCGAGTTTGGGCACGATTTGATCTTTCTGTGCTTGCTGTGATTGAAGCAATGACAGTTGGTGGTAGGATCTGGCGGTTCTTTCTACTTTTTCTTTTCTGTCAGGGTTGAGAGCATTTTTTGCATGTCAGCCATTTGCTCTTTCAAAGCATCCAGTTCGTTTTTGTCTTGTTGGCTGGGGGGTGTCTTTGCAGTTGGTGGTTCTTGCGCGGCACCAGTGCTGAAAGGCATGAACATTTTCATGGCATTTTCAAACATTTCAGTATTGCGGCGCACCTGCTCTTCCATGGCGTCAAAGGCACTATTTCCAAAAGAATCGCTCAATTGCTTGCGTAAATTGTCTTGATCCTTGGTGAGATTGTCCATGGAAAATTCCAGATAGCTGGGCACCAGCGTTTGCATGGAATCGCCGTAAAAGCGGATCAATTGACGCAAAAACGCGATCGGGAGCAGGTTCTGGCCCTTATTTTCATGTTCAAAGATGATCTGGGTGAGGACCGAGCGGGTGATATCCTCGCCGCTTTTGGCATCGAAGACGACAAAATCCTCGCCTGCCTTGACCATTTCAGAGAGATCTTCCAGCGTCACATAGGTGCTTGTGCCTGTATTATAGAGGCGCCGGTTGGCATATTTTTTGATAATTGTCTGCTCTGATGTATCGCTCATGATTTCTGGCCTTTTGATGGCGCTTTCCGACATTGTTCTAACAATGAGGGAAGGCTGTCTTTTGTTCCAGCTTAGTTGGTTCATGCTGCATTGCCAACATGGCTTGAGAAGTTTGTTGCCCAAAGGTCAATTTTTTCTTTTGCGTAATGAGCCTTTCATATTGGCCGGTCATGGTCGAGGTCTGTTGTAGATCCATGGTCGCATTGACTTCTGTGTTGCATTGCGGCGACTTTCTGGGTGTACTGTCTGTAACCGGGTTCTTTTGTTGTTTCCCGGAAGACAAGAGGAACATGAACATGACTCAAGGCAATGATATTGTCATCGTGGCAGCTGCCCGCACACCTGTTGGCTCTTTTTTGGGCTCTTTTGCCAACATGCCTGCCCATGATTTGGGCGCTGTGGCAATCAAGGGAGCGCTGGAGCAGGCCGGGATTGATGCGCAAGACGTGGATGAAGTGATTCTCGGTCAGGTTCTGACCGCAGGACAGGGCCAGAATCCGGCCCGTCAGGCGGCATTGAAAGCAGGTGTTGGTGAGCGGGCACCTGCATGGTTGATCAATCAGGTCTGCGGATCGGGTTTGCGCACGGTTGCTTTGGGCATGCAGCAAATTGCCATGGGTGATGCCAGTATCGTGGTTGCCGGTGGTCAGGAAAATATGAGCCTGTCGATGCATGCATCCGAGATGCGGTCCGGCACCAAAATGGGCGATGTGAAAATGACTGACACCATGATCAAGGATGGTCTTTGGTGTGCGTTTAATGATTATCATATGGGCATCACTGCCGAGAATGTGGCCGATCAATGGGGCATTAGCCGTGATGTGCAGGACGAATTTGCTGCCCAGTCCCAGAATAAGGCGGAAGCTGCGCAAAAGGATGGCAAATTCAAAGATGAGATTGTCCCTGTTACTGTGGTTGAGCGTCGCAAAGAGCGTGTGGTGGAAGATGACGAATATATTCGTCATGGTGCCAGCGTTGAAGGGATGCAGAAATTGCGGGCGGCTTTCAAAAAGGATGGGTCGGTCACTGCCGGTAACGCATCCGGTATCAATGATGGAGCTGCTGTTGTTGTGTTGATGAGTGCAGAGGAAGCGCAAAAGCGTGGCCTGACGCCTTTGGCAACCATTCGTTCCTGGGCGTCCGTTGGTCTGGACCCGGCCATTATGGGCTCTGGTCCGATCCCTGCTTCCACCAAAGCTTTGGAAAAAGCCGGCTGGTCTGCTTCTGATCTGGATTTGATTGAAGCCAATGAGGCCTTTGCTGCGCAAGCCTGCGCCGTGAACAAGGATATGGGCTGGGATGTTGAGAAGGTCAATGTCAATGGTGGTGCGATTGCCATTGGTCACCCAATCGGTGCGTCTGGCTGCCGTGTGCTGGTCACCTTGTTGCATGAAATGAAGCGCCGCGATGCCAAAAAGGGTCTGGCGACCTTGTGTATCGGCGGCGGCATGGGCGTTGCGCTGACGGTTGAGCGCTAAGTCTGTCTGTTTATCTCGCCTGTTTTGGTCACCTGAATATGAGGAAGGCCGGGATGCTTTCAAGACAGGCGAGAGATTATATCAGTGGGAGCGGTGTCTTTGCCGCTTCCCTTATCCGGGTTGAGAGGAACAGTCCGGTTTGTTTGAGTTAGGGGAGGATTTTCATGTCAAAAGTTGCTGTTGTTACCGGTGGAACACGCGGTATCGGGGAAGCTATTTCCATTGCCTTGAAAGCGGCAGGCTATACGGTTGCGGCCAATTATGCGGGCAATGATGAGAAGGCACAGGCTTTTTCCGATGCCAATGGCATTGCTGTTTATAAATGGAATGTTGGCAATGCTGATGCCTGTGCCGCAGGCTTGGCGCAGGTTGAGGCTGATCTGGGGCCGGTTGAGATTGTGGTCAATAATGCTGGTATCACCCGCGATGGTATGTTGCATAAAATGACTGTGGAGCAGTGGGAAGAGGTGATCAATGTGGACCTCAATTCCATGTTCTATATGACCAAACCCCTGATTGAGGGGATGCGCTCGCGCGGCTTTGGCCGTATCATCAATATCTCTTCTATCAATGGTCAAAAGGGTCAGATGGGCCAGACCAATTATTCTGCTGCCAAGGCTGGTGTTGCCGGTTTCTCCAAGGCATTGGCGCAGGAGACGGCTCGCAAGGGTATTACGGTCAATACCATTTGTCCGGGTTATATTGACACCGATATGGTGGCGGCTGTGCCGGAGAAAGTTCTGGAAAGCATCATTGCCGGTATTCCGGTTGGGCGTCTTGGCAAAGCCTCTGAAATTGCGGCTTTGGTGACCTTCCTTGCTTCTGATGAGGCAGGTTTTATCACCGGTGCAACCATGACAGCCAATGGCGGTCAATATATGACATAAGTGTTCATTTAGGACATAGACTCCTAAAAGCCTTTGATAAGAAGCCGCACACTATCCTTGTGCGGCTTTTTTTATTGCCGGTATAGGGAACATGGTTAGGATAATCTTCCAATTGGGAGAGATGTTATGTCCAGACAAGTGATTGCAACAGCGATTGGCTTTACGGCTATTTTGATGTGGGCCTTGCTTGCCTTGTTTACGGCGGCCAGTGGCACCATGCCGCCTTTTCAGCTAACAGCCCTTACCTTTGCCATCGGTGGCTCTTTGGGAGTGGTGAGCTGGTTGTTTCGGCCCGGCTCTGTCAAGGCCCTCAAACAACCTTGGCCTGTCTGGGCGTTGGGGATTTTGGGTCTGTTTGGCTATCATTTTCTCTATTATACGGCGTTGCGGCTTGCACCTCCGGTTGAGGCGGGGTTGATTGCCTATCTCTGGCCGTTGCTGATTGTGGTGCTTTCCGCGCTTTTGCCGGGGGAGACGTTGCGTTGGTATCATGTGGCAGGCAGTGTGTTTGGGCTGGTTGGCACCATTTTGATTGTCACCAAAGGTCAGGGCATTGTGATTGACTGGCGCTATGGGCCGGGCTATCTGGCCGCTTTTGTTTGTGCCTTTACCTGGTCAGGCTATTCCATTCTCTCACGTCGTTTTGCCAGTGTGCCGACCGATATTGTGATTGGCTTTTGTCTGGTGACAGCTGTTTTAAGTGGGGTTGCCCATCTTTTGTTTGAAGAGACTGTGTGGCCGGATGCCGCTTCGCAATGGTTGGCCATTTTGGGGCTGGGTTTGATGCCGGTTGGGGCGGCCTTTTATGTGTGGGATTATGGGGTTAAGCATGGGGATATTCAGGTTTTGGGGGCGGCCTCTTATGCCGCGCCCTTACTCTCTACCGCCATTTTGGTGTTGGCCGGATTTGCCGATTTTAGCTGGGCCATTGGGGGTGCGGCGCTCCTGATCACCTTTGGCGCGGTACTGGCCTCCAAAGATTTGATTGTGAAATCAAAGGATTAATTTCGATTTTTCTTGAGCAATTTTTGCACACTGGGGCCAAGGGCTAAAGATATTAAGAACAGCATAAAAGCTGACAAGACAATGGAGGGGCCGGGTTGGCTGTCCCATTGCAGAGAGCTTTGCAGGCCCAGATAAACAGCCAAGGCCGCCATGATCGCTGCCATGATCGCCATTGCTTCTGGTGAGAGCGAGAATTGACGCGCCGTTGCGGCTGGAATGATCAAAAGAGAAGTGATGAGCAAGACGCCAATCAGCTTCATGGCCACGGCAATGACCAGAGCAATCAGAAAAATGAACAGCAGATTGGCACGCTTGACCGGCAGGCCTTCGGCGCTGGCAATGTCTGGGCTGATGGTGCTGGCCAGCAGGCTTTGCCAATGAGAGAGCAACAGCAGCAACACAAGCGCTCCTCCGCCCCAGATGATGAGCAGATCTTGCCGCCCGATTGACAAGATGTCCCCAAATAGCAAGCTCATTATATCAATGCGCAACCATGTCATGAAGCCAAGGGTGATCAGGCCAATGGAGAGGGAAGCATGGGAGAGAATGCCCAAAAGCGTATCAGTTGAGAGACGGTCGAGATGCTCCAGCCAATACAGAAGGGTGGCGATACAAAGTGAAATCAGGAAGACGCCCGAAACCGGGAAAATATCCATCAAAAGGCTCAACGCAATGCCAAGCAGGGCAGCATGGGCCATGGTTTCGCCAAAATAGGCCATGCGGCGCCAGACGATGAAACAGCCAAGGGGGCCTGCAATCAGTGCAATGCCAAGGCCGCCAAGGATGGCGCGCATGAAAAAATCATCCAGTAGCCAATTCATATCCCAACTCATGGTCTTGTCTCTTTTTCATCGGATTGTGGATCCGTGCCATGGTCATTCTCATGATCATGGTTATGACCACAGGAGCAATCCCCCTCTTGCAGGATGTCGGCATCCAGCGGGTCATGACTGTGGCTGTGATGGTGGGAATAGGGCACCATGGTTTGCAGACTTTTTTGTCCAAAGAGTTGTCTATAGCTGTGGGATTGTTCCACTTGGGCTGGTTTTCCCTCGCAGCAAATATGGGTGTTGAGGCAAATAACATGGTTAGAGGCACGCATGACCATGTGCAGATCGTGAGAGACCAACAAAATGCCACATTGATGGCGGTCCCGTATTTCTTCGATCAGGCGATAAAGGGCCAGCTCTCCGACATAATCCACTCCTTGGACCGGTTCGTCCAGTACCAAAAGTGTGGGTTTTCTCACCAAGGCGCGGGCCAAGAGTACGCGCTGCATTTCACCGCCAGACAGGGTATGCACGCTGTCATGGAGTTTGTGGGCAATGCCGGTCTCATTCATGGCCTTCAAGATCTCCGTCTTTGTGCTTTTTTGTGTCAGGGACATTAAGCGCTTGACGGTGAGGGGCAGGGTGCGGTCAATGGCCAATTTTTGCGGCACATAGCCAATTTTCAAATCCGGGCAGCGGTGAATGGAACCATCGGAAATGGGTCTTAAGCCCAAAAGGGATTTTATCAGGGTTGTCTTGCCGCCGCCATTGGGGCCGATGATGGTGACAATTTCGCCGCGTTTGACATTGATGGTGACATTATCAAGAAGGCTTTTGCCGTCCGCCAACACACTGATTGCCTTGGCATTGATAAGAGAAGAAGGATTTTCGGCCACGAGTTGATCTGATTTTTGTTTAAAGAAATGTTATATTATAACATTTCTTTAAACTGCGATAGTGTGCTGACTTGCTGCGCACAGAAAAGCTTGTCTTGTGTCTCTTCGTCCTAACTGAGCTGTGCGCAGCCTGTTTTGATGCGCAGGCAGGCTTTTTGTAACATATCGAGAGAAGCGGCATAAGAGATGCGAAATTCATTGGGCGCGCCAAAGGCGGTACCGGGGATGATGGTCACCTGATGCTGTTCAAGCAGGAAGGTGGCCAGATCATCAATATTGTTTATCATTTTTCCATTGGGTGTTTTTTTGCCAAAACAGTTCGAGCAGGTGGGAAAGGCATAAAAGGCACCTTCGGGTGTCTGGCAGCTTATGCCTTCGCACTCATTGAGCCATTGAACGACTTTGTCGCGACGTTCTTGAAAAATTGCGCGTGATTGATGGATAAAATCCTGTGGGCCTTGTAAGGCTTCCAAAGCTGCGGCCTGGGCAATGGAATTGGGGCCAGAGGTTGCCTGACCCTGAATGGCGATCATGGCCTTGATCAGGTCTTTGGGGCCTGCGCAATAGCCAATGCGCCAGCCGGTCATGGCATATGCTTTAGAGACACCATTCATGGTGAGCGTTCGCTCTGCCAGATCTGGGGCAAGAGCGGCTATGGTGGCATAAGGTGCATCATTGAAGCGGATATGCTCGTAAATATCGTCTGACAAAATCCACACATGAGGATATTTGCGCAAAATTGCGGCCAACTTTTCCAGCTCGCTGGCGTTATAAACGGCTCCTGTCGGGTTAGAGGGGGAATTGATCATCACCCATTTGGTTTTGGGTGTGATGGCGGCTTCCAGCGCTTGTGGCGTTAGTTTGAAGCCCACATCAGCCCCACAAGAGACAAAGACCGGGGTTCCTTGCGCCACTTTGACAATGTCGGGATAGCTGGTCCAATAGGGGGCGGGGATGATGACTTCATCGCCTTCATCAAGTGTGGCAAGAAAAGCATTGAAAATGACATGCTTTGCGCCAACGCTGACCATGATCTGGTCCATATCGACGGTGAGGCCATTGTCTTTTTTGAATTTGTGCTGAATGGCCTTTTTTAGCTCGTTGGTGCCACCGGTTGCTGTATAGCGGGTTTGGCCCGCTTCCATGGCCTTTGTTGCGGCTTCTTGGATATTGAGCGGGGTGTCGAAATCCGGCTCGCCAAAGCCAAGGGATATGACATCTTTGCCCTGTTCGCGTAAATGTGCGGCACGGGCGACAAGTTGGGCAATTTTGGACAGGCCGATGGATTGTACGCGTTTCGACAGGGCTAGGTGAGCGGTCATGGGAAAGCTCCGGCTATGGCTGATATGAAAAGAGCCAGCGGGGCTGGCTCTTTGTGGTTTGATGAGGCTTGATATCAGATATCGAATTTTACGCCTTGGGCCAATGGCAACTCTGCAGAATAATTGACCGTGTTGGTGGCGCGGCGCATATAGCCTTTCCAGGCGTCTGAACCGGATTCACGACCGCCGCCGGTTTCTTTTTCGCCACCAAAGGCGCCGCCAATTTCTGCGCCAGATGGGCCGATATTGACGTTGCAAATGCCACAGTCAGAGCCTGCCGCAGACATGAAGGTTTCTGCCTCGCGCATATTGAGGGTGAAGATACAGGAAGACAGGCCTTGCGGCACTTCGTTATGCAATTCCAGCGCCTGATCCATATCGCTATAGCGCAGGATATAGAGGATCGGGGCGAAAGTTTCTGTTTTGACCACATCGCTTTGAGCGGGCATTTCAACAATGGCAGGCACGGGATAGAAGCCGCCATTCTTGCCCTTGATGTCTGCGCGGCCACCGCCAAAGATGGTGCCACCCTCGGCTTGCGCCTGCTTGATCGAGGCTTGCATGGCCTCAAAAGATGGCTCGTCAATGAGCGGGCCAATCAGAGTGCCTTCATCGAGTGGTGAGCCGACGGGCAGAGAAGCGTAGGCTTTTTTCAAGCGAGCAATTAATTCGTCTGCGATGCTTTCATGGGCAATGACGCGGCGCAGGGTGGTGCAACGCTGGCCAGCCGTACCAACGGCCGAGAAGCAAATGGCGCGCACTGCCATATCCAGATCGGCACTTGGGGCCACGACCATGGCATTGTTGCCGCCTAGCTCCAGAATAGAGCGGCCAAAGCGGCTGGCAACTCGTGGGCCAACAATGGCGCCCATGCGGGTGGAGCCGGTGGCTGAGATGATGGGAGCCAGCGGATGATCAACCAGCGCTTGCCCTGCATCCGGCCCGCCAATGACCAATTGATGCAGGCCTTCTGGGGCATGTTCGAAACGCTTCAGGGCTTTGTTCAAAATGGCTTCACAGGCCAGAGCGGTGAGCGGTGTTTTCTCTGATGGTTTCCAGACCACACTATCGCCGCAGACCAGAGCAAGACAGGTATTCCATGACCAAACCGCAACTGGGAAATTGAAAGCGGAAATCACACCGCACACGCCCATTGGATGCCATGTTTCCATCATGCGATGGCCGGGACGCTCTGAGGCAATGGTCTTGCCGTAAAGCTGGCGGGACAGACCGACGGCAAAGTCGCAAATGTCGATCATTTCCTGCACTTCGCCCAGACCTTCGGAATAGATCTTGCCGCATTCGATGGTGACCAATTTGCCCAGCATGTCTTTATGGGCGCGTAATTCTTCGCCCAGCAGACGCACCAATTCCCCACGGGTGGGGGCGGGTAGGCTGCGCCATGTTTTAAAGGCCTCATGGGCTTTTGCCACAGCCTCATTGGTGTCTTGTGCACCTTGCTCGGCTACATGGCCAATGAGGCTGCCATCAATCGGGCTAGTCACTGCAATGCCAGAGGTGGTCAGTTTGTCGGCGCTGACGCCAAGAGCAGACAGCAGGGATTTTGTCTCATTGAAGAGATTGCTCATGGAAACGGCACTCCATATTTGGGCTCTGTATCGCCTATTTGCATCTGATTTTTATTATCTGATTGATCTGTAATGACTAATTGTCATTGTATCCAATTTCATTCTATCTAAACTTGCCTCTGGAAAAAGACCTTTATCAAGCCTTCGCTATAGATTGACGACAAAAACCGGTATATTGCTGGATGAAATGCTATAAATTGACAATTTGGGGGCTGCTTTTATGCAGCCATCAAAAGCAGGCTTTGTGAATTGTGATCAAGCTTTGTATTGCCATTCTGTTGTCTCATTTGCCCATGAGTAAATGATATCGGTGAATGGTGTGGTTGCAGGCCTTCTTGCCTGCCTAGAACATTTTGAATAAATACGTCGTTATTCAAAATGTTCTAGTTTTTGTTTTTAAACATATTTCCGAAAGCCGCACATACTTTTCGGAAATATGCTCTAACAGACTGGGAGATGATAGATGCGCCGTAATCTGGATGAATTGGACCGGAAATTGATCCGCCTTTTGCAAGGTGATGCACGGATGTCTACGTCCGAGATTGGGCGGCGGCTGGATGTTGCTCGTTCAACTGTTCATGAGCGGATTGAGCGATTGAAACGCGAAGGGGTGATTGACGGCTTTACGGTTTTGCTCAATCGTGATCCCTTGGAGACCTTGAACCGGGCGATTGTGTTTGTTGAGATTGATCCCAAATTGCAACATGCCATTGTCACCCGACTGGAGGATTTTCCTGAAATTTCTTCCTGCTTCACCGTTAATGGTGCGTTTGATTTATCGCTGATTGTGGAAATGCCCCAATTGGAGGATCTGGACGCTTTGCTTGATGAAATTGGCGAGATTGAAGGTGTGAACAAGACCATGACCAATATTGTGCTGGCGAAAAAGTTCGACCGTCGCCATACCCTTATCAATGAAACGGCCAAGAAATTATTTGGCTCGGTGCCTCTTTAACTCTCTTGCGGCTATTCTGCGCTTGCGCGCAGGCCTGCGAGAGCACTGACCTTGCGGTCCGGTCGCCTATCGGCTCCCGATAAAAACGTGATGTTTTCATCGTATCTTGTCTCTCACGGCTATTCGATGCTACGCATCGGCCTACGAGGTGCGCAGACAAGCTGCGGTCACCTATCGGTTCCCGGTGAAAATCTATATTTTCACCATCTTCTTGTCTCTTGAGAGATTAGTAAGGGAAAAGGATCCAGAAAAAGAAATCTTTCTTTTTCTGGCGGCCGATAGGCAAGCGCGAAGCGCACCTCGTAGTGCCGATGCGTAGCATCGAATAGCACGTGAGAGATATTAAAGCGCAGAATAGCCGTAAGAGAGATAAGAAAAAACTTCTTTAGAAATTATCTTTGCGGGTGCGGAGTTCGGTAAAGACTTCCCAATCTTCCTTGTCTGCCATGCCAAGAGCCTGTTTGAGGGCTGGGTCGTTGGCGCGGATGAAGGTGTTGGTGGCTCTTTCTTCCAGAATTGTGGTGGGAATGGTTGGTTTGCCTTGGGCGCGTAGGTCTTCTACCTCCTTTATGCGGCGTTTGAGCAATTCATTGTCTGGTTCGATAGAGAGGCAGAAGTCGGCATTGGCCTTGGTATATTCATGGCCACAGAAAATGGTGGTCTCTGGAGGCAGTTTGGCCAGTTTGTCGACCGAGAACCACATATCCTTGAGGGTGCCTTCAAAGACCCGGCCACAGCCAAGCGAGAAAAGCGTATCGCCCGTGAAGGCAATTTCACCATCTGGCAGCCAATAGCAGAGATGATCCAATGTATGGCCCGGCGTGCTAAGGGCATAGAGCAGGCTGTCAGAAAAGGAAATTTCGTCGCCATCTTCCAGAGCATGATCGATGAGTGGCACCTTATCAAGGCTCGCCTTTGGGCCATAGACTTTGGCTCCGGTCTCGCGCTTGAGGGCTTCAAGGCCTTGCGTATGGTCCCAATGATGGTGGGTGATCAGGATATGAGTGAGCGGCCAGCTTTTTTCTTCTAATGCTGCAAGAATGGGGGCTTGATCAGGCACATCGACCAGCAGAGTTTGTCCGCTCAAGGCATCATGAACCAAGACGGAATAATTGTCTTCAAGGCATGGAATGAGATAGGTCTGAAGGTCGAGTTCCTGCATCATGGGCGGATCCTGTGGCCTTGGGTGATATTTTGAGCGATTCTGCGGTCTTTGTCTCAGCATATTTAACAATGACAGAATTGGAAGGGCTGCGACTTCTATTTTGACAAAGGCTTGGAAAATAGGCTGTGAGATGCCACATTGCCGATGGATAAGTATGAGTTTATTCGTAAAAATACGTAGTTAATGGGCGTGAACCAAGTGGGGTTATCTTTTGGTTCGCTATAGGGAGCGTGAGCTGGCATGTATCTTGATGTTGTCGATCTTCGGGATTTCTACGCCCAGCCTCTGGGAAGAGTGACCGCGCAATTTATCAATCAGCGCATTGGTGATCATTGGCCCAATGTGAACGGATTGTCGGTTTTAGGGCTTGGCTATACTTTGCCTTATATTCGCGAGATGCGTGAGCGGGCGCAACGCACCCTTGCTTTTATGCCCGCGCGGCAAGGGGCGGTTTACTGGCCTTCCAATCAGCGTGGTTTGACGGCTTTGGTCGAGGATGATTGCCTGCCTTTGCCTGATGCCTGCATGGACCGCATTGTGCTGACCCATTTGCTGGAGCTGGTGGACAATCCGGCGGATCATTTGCGTGAAATCTGGCGGGTTTTGACACCGGGGGGGCGTTTGCTGATTGTGGTGCCGAACAGACGGGGAGTGTGGGCGCGACTTGAGCAGTCGCCTTTTGCTTATGGGCGGCCCTTTTCGCGGGGGCAATTGACGCATTTGTTGCGCGATACGCTTTTCACCCCTGTGCGCTGGAGCGAGGCTTTGTATTTTGGCCCCTTTAAAGGGCGCTCGCCCTTTGGCTCTGCCCGCGCATGGGAGCGGATGGGGGCCAGATTCTGGCCTGCTTTTTCTGGTGTTTTGATTGTTGAGGCGACCAAATTAATGCGTCAGGGCCTGCTTGCAAAGGAAGGTTCGAGGATGCAAAGCGGCTTTCGCCCCATCTTTTTGCCGGTGCCCAATTTGCCTTTTGAGCTGGACTCAAAGGAAGATTAATCTTGCTTGCGAGACAGCAGGAAAATGGCTTGTTCGGCAAAGAGATTCCAGAACCACCAAGGCGCAGAAAAGCTGATGCCTTCACCATTGGCTTTTAGACCATGGGCTTTTTCGATTATGGCATTGGTCTCGGAGCAGAGATTGACGAAATCGCGCACCGTGCAAAAGTGAATGTTGGGCGTGTCATACCAGCTATAGGGCAAATAGTCATTGACCGGCATGCGACCATGCAACAACAGATCCGCGCGCACACGCCAATGGCCGAAATTGGGGAAAGACACAATGGCCTTGCGGCCAATGCGCAAGAGATGTTCCAGTACAGCTTTTGGATTATGGGTGGCCTGAATGGTTTGGCTCAGAATCACATAATCAAAGCTATCATCGGGATAATAGATCAAATCCTTGTCGGCATCGCCCTGAATGACAGATAGGCCGCGGGCAACGCATTTGTTGACGCCTTTTTGCGACAATTCGATGCCGCGCCCTTTGATGTTGCGTTGATGGCACAGAATATCGAGCAAGGCGCCGTCATCACTGCCAACATCCAGCACTTTGGAGCCGGGCTCAACCATTTTGGCCACCAGCAAATGATCAATGCGGGTATTGTCATAACGCTGGCTCATGAGTGCGCCTCTTGTTCTTCTCGGCTTTTGTGCTCTGGCAGGCCTCTGGCTTTGTGGGCTGATTTCAAAAAGCCGTCAATGGCATCCAACATTTCCGGCTCATCCAGCAAAAAGGCATCATGGCCCTTGTCGCTATCAATTTCGACAAAGGAGACGCTCGCCCCTGCTGCATTGAGAGCATGGACCACAAGGCGGCCTTCTGCTGGGGGGAAAAGCCAGTCGGTGCTGAAAGCAACAATGCAAAAGCGGGTTTGCGTGCCCATAAAGGCCTTGGCCAATTGTCCGTCATGATCGGCGGCCAGATCGTAATAATCCATGGCGCGTGTGACATAAAGATAGGAATTGGCATCAAAGCGGTCAACAAAGGTCATGCCCTGATGGCGCAAATAACTCTCAATCTGGAAATCGGCATCAAAGGTGAAGGTTTTTGATTGGCGATTTTGTAGATTACGGCCAAATTTATTTTGCAGGCTTTGCTCGGACATATAGGTGACATGGGCAGCCATGCGTGCCACACCTAGCCCTTTTCGCGGGGTGGTGTCATAATCCAGATAGCGCCCGCCATGCCAGTTGGGATCAGCCATAATGGCTTGTCGTCCCACTTCATGAAAAGCGATATTTTGCGAGGTATGGCGGGCACCTGTAGCAATAGGAATGGCCGCAAAGCAGCGCTCTGGATAGGCTGCGGCCCATTGAATGACTTGCATACCGCCCATAGAGCCGCCCATAACGCAAAAAAGTTGCTCAATGCCCAGATGCTCTATAAGCATGGCTTGGGCGCGCACCATGTCGCGAATGGTGATGATGGGCAATTCAAGCCCATAGGCCTTATTGGTTTGCGGGTTGATTGAGGCAGGCCCTGTGGAGCCATTGCAGCCGCCCAGTACATTGGAGCAAATGACAAAATATTTGTCGGTATCCACCGGTTTGCCGGGGCCAATCAGACGCTTCCACCAGCCGGGTTTTTGGGTGACTGGTGAGGGGGAATTGGCATATTGATCGCCGGTCAGTGCATGGCAAATCAAAATGGCATTGCTTTTGTCGTCATTAAGGGTGCCATAACTCTCATAAGCCAGAGTGAAGGGAGACAGATCCAGACCTGCATCCAGTTGCAAAGGATTGTCCTTGCCAAAGGTGATCGTGTTTGATGCTGGCATCCGCGCCTGTTGCAGGGCGATATCCTGATCGATATCGGTCTGGGATGGGTTTTGCTGTTCTGGCGCATTGGGGTTGAATGGGCCGTCTGTCATAGAGCCTTCCCTGCTTTTGACCTGATTTTGTCTCGGTGGCATTTTGATGAAAGCCATAGCTAGGGGGGCAAAGCGCTTTCTGTCAAATGTTTTCTTTGCTTTTGGGCTTGGGCTTTTTTAAGAAGGATGCAACAAGATTGATGTTTGCGTGAAAATGGATGGTTAAGGATGACGGGAAATGCACCCCAAGGCGAGTTTGCCCCTGCTTCAAAGCAGGATGATGCGCCAACGCTGGATGAATTGCGCCAGCGTATCGATAAGATTGACGAGACCATTCACCGGCAATTGATTGAACGCAGTGAGATTGTTGAAGCGCTGATTGCGGTCAAGCGGACCGACAAGCCCGGTGCTGCATTTCGACCCGGGCGTGAGGTGGATATGATGCGCCGCCTTGTTGGGCGTCATCGCGGTATTTTGCCCATCACCACGGTGGAGCATTTGTGGCGCGAAATTATTGCCACTTTCACCCATATGCAGGCCCCCTATGAAGTGGTGGTCGCCCCCGGATCTGCCTTGCGTGATGTGGCGCGCTTTTATTTTGGCTTTACGGTGGATTTCAGCGAACGCACTGATATTGAGGCGGTGAAGGAAAAAGTGCGTGCTGGCAAAGGTCGTGTTTTGGGTGTTGTTGCCAATGAAGAAGGGCAAGGCGTCTGGTGGCGGGATTTGTGCAAGGATGGCGTTCAGGTGATTGCCCGCTTGCCGGTGATTGCGCAAACAGGTCGCCCGGTCGATGTGGATGCCTTTGTGCTGTCCATGCCCTTGATGGATACCACCGTGCCGGATATGCGTCTTGTGGCCCTTGGGGCTGGCAATGCGGCGCTGGCGGTTCCAGAGATTGAGAAAATTGGTGGCTTTATTGTTGCAAAAGAGCAGGATGGAGAGGCAGCTGACTTTCTTGTTGCCTTGCCTTTTTCTGTGGCGGATGTGGAGATCGAAGCCTTGAGCCAGCAAAAGGAGGCTGATTTTACCATTCATGGTGAAGTTGGTGGTTATTGGCCGCCAATTTCCTTGCCTTCTGCCTGATCTTTTCTTTATGTAAGCCTGTTGTTTGCAGCATCTGGAGCGATTTTTGACTCCCTTCAGATGCTGGACATCTGTGTTTTTGCGTTTTTCATCCGAAAAATGCTGTAATTTTTCGAAATCCGTCAGGAGACTATGTCATGTCGCAATCTGTTCGTGCGCCCCGCCCGCAACCTCGTGCCGGTGTCATGCAGATTGCCGCCTATGTGCCGGGGAAATCCGCTGCGCATGGTGGTGAGCGAAGCTTCAAATTGTCCTCCAATGAAACGCCGTTTGGAGCCAGCCCAAAAGCGATTGACGCCTATCGGCAAGCAGCTGGCCATCTGGAGCTTTATCCCGATGGCTCGGCAATGGCTTTGCGTGAGGCGATTGGTGATGTTCATGGCATCCATCTATCGCGGATTATTTGTGGCGCCGGTTCGGACGAGATTTTGAGCCTGCTCGCCTATACATTTTTGTCAGAAGGCGATGAGGCTATTTATAGCCAGCATGGCTTTTTGGTCTATCCCATTGCCATCAAGGCGGCAGGGGCGACATGCATTGTGGCACCGGAGAAGAATTTAACCACCGATGTGGATGCGATCCTTGAGCGGGTGAGCGCGCGCACCAAAATGGTTTTCATTGCCAATCCCAACAATCCTACAGGCACTTATTTGCCTTTTTCCGAGGTGCGCCGCCTGCATGATGGCTTGCCCTCTGATGTCTTGCTGGTGCTGGATGCCGCTTATGCGGAATATGTCACCGCACAGGATTATCAGGCAGGGATTGAGCTGGCAGGCTCGGCTGACAATGTGGTGATGACGCGCACCTATTCCAAGCTTTATGGCTTGGCCAGTTTGCGCGTTGGCTGGGGCTATGGGCCAGAGGCGATCATTGATGCCATGAACCGCATTCGAGGGCCGTTCAATATGAACGGGCCTGCCTTGGCGGCAGGGGCTGCGGCTGTGCGCGATCAGGATTTTGTCAAAATGGCCGTCGCCCATAACAGCGAATGGTTGCCCAAAGTCACCAAAGCCCTTGAAGAGATGGGCTTGCGGGTGACCCCAAGCGTGACCAATTTCATCTTGATCCATTTCCCTGACGAGGATGGCAAACGGGCGCAAGATGCTGACACTTATTTGCTGGAACATGGCTGTGTGTTGCGGCAGGTGGGCAGTTATGGCTTGCCCAATTGTTTGCGCATGACCATTGGCTCGGCTGAGGCTTGTGAGAGTGTCATTGATCTGCTCGATAGATTTATCAAGGAAAGAGGCTAGCCATGGCTGACTGTTTGTTTCCGCGCATGGCCCTGATTGGCATTGGTCTGCTTGGCTCGTCTATTGCCTTGGCGGCGCGTCAGCATGGGGTGGTGGAGCATATTGCTATTCATACCCGCTCGGCTGACACGCTGGCACGAGCGCAAGATTTGGGCCTTGGCGACAGCTATCATCAGGATATCATCGCCTGTGTGCGCGAGGCTGATCTGGTGATTGTCTGTACCCCGGTTGGTGTGTGTGAGGCGATTGCCAAATCCATTGCGGATCATTTGAAAGATGGGGCAATTGTTACCGATGTTGGGTCGGTCAAAGGCTCGATTGTCAAACAAATGGCTCCATATTTGCCAGAGCATGTGCATTTCATTCCCGGCCATCCTATTGCCGGGACTGAAAATTCCGGTCCCGATGCTGGCTTTGCAGAATTGTTCATTGGCCGTTGGTGTATTTTAACACCAGCGGATAGCGTTGATCGGGATGCCGTTTCCCGTCTTCAAGCCTTTTGGGAGATTTTAGGCTCTAATGTGGAATTGATGGATGCCAACCACCATGATCAGGTGTTGGCCATCACATCGCATTTGCCGCATTTGATTGCCTATAACATTGTTGGCACAGCTTCTGATCTGGAAATGGTGCGCAATTCTGAAGTCATTAAATATTCCGCTGGTGGTTTTCGAGATTTTACTCGCCTTGCCGCTTCTGACCCCACCATGTGGCGCGATGTTTTTTTACATAACAAGGAAGCAGCTCTGGAAATGCTGGGACGTTTCACAGAGGATTTAACTGCCCTGCAACGGGCCATTCGCTGGGGCGATGGCGATGCTTTGTTTGAGCTTTTCTCACGCACCCGCTCCATTCGCCGCTCTATCATTGATGCCGGTCAGGAAATAGAAGCCCCAGACTTTGGCCGTCATATCAATGAGGCAGAAGGTGAAGCGCAAAAATCCCAGACACGGTTGTGAGGGATGGTTTGATAATATCTTTTCGGTTGCAACATTTGGCATTGTTTGATTGATTTGTCTTATTGCAATTATGGATAATATCTTATGACACTGCCATTCCTCATTATTCGCTTGAAAATATCGGTAATAATTCTATCGATAACGCTTATATTATCTTCTTGTATGGATCAAACTCCAGAAGAGAAGCTTGGCAACTTAATGAAGGGCAACCAAATCGGCTTTACTGAAGACGTGTGGCTAGAAAAGCGTGTTTGGGACGGTAGCTGGACGAGAGTTGCTCTCTTTTTTGGATATGTAGGCGATTATGAGACGTGCGAAGATATGTCCAATCTTTATGTTTTGAAATATCCATTGGCTAAATACCGCTGCACTATCGCAAATTAAAGCTGGTAGATAATTTGTTGATTTTAACGCAGTCTTGGCAATTGACCGAGAGGCAGGAAGCCTGCGCTGATTTGGCCGTTGCGGATGGTCAAATCGATGTTGGAGCCGACCAGATCGCCTTCGCTTATCGGTTTGCCCATCAATTGCAAAGCTGTGAGGGGTCCGTTGAGGCCGTCCTGTTTGGCATTCAAGGCCTGTTTTGCCCTGCCAGCTTCCGGTTTTGGATTGAGGATTTTAAGTGCAAGATCGCCATTGGCCTCTCCTTGCTGGGTGAAAGAGAGATCGCCAGAGAGTTTGAGGGTTTTTTGGCCGATTTCCATTATGCCATAGAGATTTTGTACTTTGCCGCCCTGCGCCAGCCATGCTTTGGTTGGGTTGGAGGCCGTGACAATGGCTGACACAAGGCCTTTTTCGATGATGAAGGAGAGGGAGCCGGAAAAGCGCGGCAAGCTCATACTGTCCAGATCTTGAGTGACAAGGGCGATGTCCAGATTGTCCCGCTCCCCCGGCACTGGTCGGCCATGCACTTCCAGCCGTTTGGCCTGTAGCTTGCCCAAACTTTGGGCAAATTGCGGCAGGTTGCTTTGTAAGGTGGCATTTTGGCTTTCGACCGATAGGCGGCCAATTTTCAAGCTGCCATCCAGCCGGACAGAGGCGCGAATCAGATCCGCCTTCATATCCATTTCCAGACCAGAGCTGACATGGCGAGCTGTGAGCTGATTGTCGCTTTCGATCAATGCCAGATTGGGCGCATAAATTTGCCACAGAGCGCGCAAAGCATCGCCCTTGATTTGCCAGCCTGATTTTGGCTCGTTCACTTCATAAGAGGAGCAGTTAAGGGTCAGGCGAAAGGGAAAGCCACCCAATGTCTGATCGTGACAGATAGCAACAGGCTGGCCGTTGATTTGTTTGGCCAGCACTTTATCAATCAGGTCTTGGGTTTTGTTTTTGCTAACCAGCCAAAAGCCGGACCAGCCAGCCAGCACAAGCAGAACAAGGCCGAGCAAAATGATATAGCGTGTGGCAGAAGATTTATCCGTTTGTGGTGAGGAAGACTTTGGTGTCATTTGTTGCTCAGACATGAAGGTGCGGCTCTTGATCGGTTGCAAATTGATAAGGCTCTTGATAGCACAGGATGCAGGGACGTAAATTCATAAATCTGGTGCATTTGGCGCTTAAATGGCCCGCTATCGCGCGGAAAAGTGTGTAGGATGGGCTGGTTGCCCATTAAAACACTTTGACAAAGCGAGAGCGAAGCCATTTAAACGTCCGCAGGATAGGGCTTATTTTTTCTCCCATGTCGTCGTAAGGATTTGAAAATGCAATACATTGTCTGCATCCTTACTCCTAGTGTGAGAAAAAATAAGCCTCTACCAAATGCAACACATTTATGAGTTTACATCCCAGATAATGATCAAGGTGATTTTATGAGCAATCTTTGGGTTTTTGGCTATGGGTCTTTGATGTGGAATCCGGGCTTTGAGTTTTTACGGTCCATGCCTGCACGACTTGAAGGCTATCATCGCTCGCTTTGTATTTATTCCCATGTCTATCGTGGCACGCCTGAGCAGCCCGGTCTGGTCTTGGGCCTTTCCAGTGGCGGCTCGGCTATGGGAATTGCCTTTGAGGTGGCCGCAGATCAGCGTGATAAAGTGATTGATTATTTACGTGAGCGCGAGCAGGTGACCTCGGTCTATCTGGAACATTATGGTCCTTTGTTCTTGTTGGATGGTTCTGGCAGGGAAACGGGCGAACAAGTTGAGGCGGTGACCTATATTGCTGACAGCCAGCATAAGCAATATGCGGGGCATTTGGCGCTGGATCAACAGATGCGCTATGTGCGTCAGGGCCATGGCAAGGCCGGACCAAATGTTGAGTATGTGCTCAATACTGTGGATCATCTCAAGGAGATTGATATTGATGATCCGGGACTGTTTTCCCTTGCCGATCAGTTGCGTGGATAATTTTCGGGTTTTGCGCGTTCAGAGCGGCCAGAAAAAGGCCAAAGCTGGCACAGAAATGGCGATGATAAGCAATTCCAGTGGCAAGCCCATGCGCCAGTAATCGCCAAATTTATAGCCGCCGGGCCCCATGATCAGGGTGTTGTTTTTGTGCCCGATGGGGGTGAGAAAGGCGCAAGAAGCTGCGACAGCCACGGCCATTAAAAAAGCGTCTGGATTGACATTGAGCTTGTTGGCAATGTCTAGCGCAATGGGAGCGGCAACAACCGCTGTGGCGGTGTTGTTAAGAATGTCTGACAGGCTCATAGTGACCACCATCAGGATGGTCAGGACCATGAGCGGTGAGAAACCTTCTGTGAGCGTGACAATGGATTGGGCAATCAGCGCTGTACCGCCTGATTGCTCCAGCGCGGCGCCCAGAGGCAGCATGGAGCCAAGCAACACCACAACGGGCCATTCGACAGCGCCGTAAATATCGCGGGCTGGCACAATGGATAACAATGCATAAAGCGCAACCACCCCGGCCAGTGCAATGGGCAGGTAAATAAGATTGAGGCTGGCGGCAAGAATGGCCAAGGCAAAGAGACCTGCGGCAAGGCCTGCTCGGCCATGCTGGGTCAGGGTCAGGCCACGGCTTGCCAGTGGCAAACAGCCAAGCCATTTCACCACATCGCCAATCTGGCTGGAGCGCCCTAGCAGCAACAAAACATCGCCGGGCTGGATTTTTTCCTTGCGCACACGTTGATAGACGCGCTTTCCTTGTCTTGCAATGCCAAGCAGGGTGACATTTTTGCGGCCAAGTAAGCGCAGCTCCATGGCCGAGCGTCCAGCAATGCGGGCATCATCGGGCACCACACATTCCACTAGCTGCATCCCTTTGCCAGCTGCCGGGGCTTCGGTTGTTTTGCGCTCATATCCCAATTTTGCTGCGCCGACAAATTTATCGATGGACTCTGGGGTTGCTTCCAGCACCAGAATATCCTTGTGCCGCAATTCGGTCAGGCGGCCATTCCCAGCCAAGCGGCGACCATTGCGGATGATGCCTAAAATGGCAATGTCATGCTCTTCTGCCAGCGGGTCCAGCTCTTCCACCCGTTTGTCTTTGGTGAGGCTGTCTTCCAACACCACCACTTCGGCAATATATTTGCCGATATCAAACAGACTGTCTTCTCCCTCTTTGCGATTGGCGCTGTTGGGGATCAGCCGCCAGCCAATCAGCGCAATGAAGGCAATCCCGACAAGGGAAGCCACTAGCCCAACGGGGGCAAAATCAAACATGGCGAAGGGTTCACCCAGCGCTTTTTCGCGAAAGGCGGCGATGATAATGTTGGGTGGGGTGCCGATCAATGTGATCATGCCCCCCAAAATGGTGGCAAAGGCCAGCGGCATCAGGGTGAGAGCGGGACTGCGTTTGGATTTTTTGGCCGCTTGAATATCGACGGGCATGAGAAGGGCAAGGGCGGCAACATTGTTCATGATGGCGGACATGGCCCCGCCTGCTGCGCCAATGATCGAGACATGACTTTGCACCGAGCGGTCCTTATCCACCACAAGGGCGGTGATTTTATCGACCGCACCAGAGAGCACCAGTCCGCGCGAAATGATCAGCACCAGCGCCACAATCATCGTGGCGGGATGGGCAAAACCGGAAAAAGCCTGCTCTTTTGGCACAAGGCCAGCCATTATGGCGATCACCAGCGCGCCAAAGGCCACCAGATCATAGCGCACCCGCCCCCAAAGCAGCATCGCAAAGACAATGCCAAAGAGCGAAAAAAGGGCGATTTGATCGGTGGTCAGACTGGACATGGAAAAACAGACTCAAAATTATCAGAATATTCGCCAGTCTAGACTGAGTGCAAAGCATGGCCAACCGCTATCTTTGTTGCGGATATGACAAACTCACTCTGCCATCTCATAAATGGCATCAAGTTTGCGTAGGAAAGATTGCTTTTGCTTGTTGGTCTCAAAGCTCATTTTGAACTTGTTATGAAAGAAAATATCCAGTCGTGCCCCTGCATCATAAAGTGAGACTGTGTAGCCGTCATAGCCCATTTCGGCATGCATGCCTTCGAAAAGGTGATGGCCGTTTTTTTGCCGCTCGCCCTGTTTGATAATGCGATTAAAAACACTAAGGGCTTTGGCCACTTCGAGCTTTAAATCTGTATCAAACGCGCTGTAGGACATATCTGGCATTGTGGCACCTTTTTTAAATTCATAATTTATACGGTGATCAATGCCTGATAGTTTTCGTTTTCCTGAATCGGTTTTTGTGTTTTGAAAAAGAAAACCCGGCCTCGAACTGCTCGGGACCGGGTTTTCGTTTGTTTTATTTTGCTTATTGCAGCGCTTTTAACGCAATTGGCCGTGGCAATGTTTGAATTTTTTGCCAGAGCCACATGGGCATGGTGCATTGCGCGGAACTTTGCCCATCATCTCGGCGACAGCTGCCTCATCCTCTTCGGCGACTTCATTTTCACCGGTTAACGGATTGAGGTGTTGTTCCTGAAACTCTGGCATTTCGGGCAATTGTTGCTCGGCCAGTGCCTCTTCCTCGGTGCGCAGCACCACATGGGCCAATTGCTGGGTGACCATTTTGCGCAAATTGCTGAGAAGTGCCTGAAACAGCTCAAAGCTCTCGGTCTTATATTCCTGTAACGGATCGCGCTGTCCATAGCCGCGGAAGCCAATCACATTACGCAAGTGATCAAGCGCCACCAGATGTTCGCGCCAGAGATGGTCAAGGGTTTGCAGCAGAACCGATTTTTCCACCTGACGCATAATGTCCGGGGTGAAATTGGCGGCTTTGGAGGCGGTCAGCTCGTCGGCGGCTTTTTTCAGGCGATCAATGATTTCCTCATCGGCAATGCCTTCTTCCTTGGCCCAGTCCTTGACCGGAACATCAAGATTGAGAATGTCTTTGACCTCATCATGCAGGCCATCCACGTCCCATTGTTCGGCATAAGCTTTTTCAGGAATGTGATGGGCCACGATATCTTCGATGATTTCATGGCGCATGTCGGAGACGACTTCGGCAATACCCTCATCTTTCATCAAATCAATGCGCTGATCGAAAATCACTTTCCGTTGATCATTCATCACGTCATCGAATTTGAGCAGATTTTTACGGATATCGAAGTTGCGGGCCTCGACCTTTTTCTGGGCTTTTTCCAGCGCCTTGTTGATCCATGGATGGATGATAGCCTCGCCTTCTTTCAGACCAAGCTTTTGCAACATGCCGTCCATTTTTTCGGAGCCGAAAATGCGCATCAAATCATCTTCCAGAGACAGGAAGAATTTTGAATGGCCGGGGTCGCCCTGACGGCCGGAGCGGCCACGCAGCTGATTGTCGATGCGGCGGCTTTCGTGGCGTTCGGTACCAATCACATAGAGGCCACCGGCGGCCAGTGCCTGTTGTTTCTTGGTTTCGATATCAGACTTGATGTCATCAATCTTTTTCTGGCGGGCTTCGCCCTCAATGCTATCGGGCACTTCGGCTGCGATGCGCATATCCAGATTGCCACCCAGCTGAATGTCGGTGCCGCGACCTGCCATATTAGTGGCAATGGTCACCGCACCTGGAGCGCCTGCTTGTGCCACAATGCTTGCTTCTTGCTCGTGGAAGCGGGCATTGAGCACCTGATGGTCAATTTTGGACTGTTTGAGCAGGTTGGACAGCTCTTCCGAGCGCTCAATAGAGGTGGTGCCGACCAAGGCAGGCTGGCCACGCTCTTTACAATCCTTGATCAGGTCCACCAATGCGAGATCTTTTTCGCGGGTGGTGCGATAGACTTCATCATCATCATCCAGACGCTGAACGTTTAGATTGGTTGGCACTTCCACAACTTCGAGGCTGTAAATGTCCATCAATTCTTCGGCTTCTGTCTGGGCGGTGCCAGTCATGCCTGAGAGCTTGTTATAAAGGCGGAAATAATTCTGGAATGTGACAGAGGCAAGGGTCTGGTTTTCAGGCTGGATTGGCTGTCCTTCCTTGGCTTCCAAAGCCTGATGCAGGCCTTCGGAATAGCGACGGCCTTCCATCATGCGGCCGGTAAATTCGTCAATGATGACAACCTGACCATTTTTAACGATATAATCCTTGTCACGCACAAATAATTTATGGGCGCGCAGGCCCTGATTGAGATGGTGAACAATGGTGACATTTTCGATGTCATAAAGGGAATTGCCCTGAAGCATTCCGGCTTCTTTGAGCAGATTTTCCAAAAATTCCGTGCCCTCTTCGGTGAAGGTGGCAGATTTGGATTTTTCATCAATTTCGAAATGGCTGTCTTCCAGCTTTGGAATGAAGGTATCGATGCTGTTATACATGTCTGATCTGTCATCCAGCGGGCCGGAAATGATCAGCGGGGTTCGGGCTTCATCGACCAGAATGGAATCGACCTCATCGACAATCGCGAAATGATGGCCGCGCTGAACCATTTGGTCCAGATCATATTTCATATTATCGCGCAGATAATCAAAGCCATATTCATTGTTGGTGCCATAGGTGATGTCGGCTTCATAGGCGGCCTTGCGCTCGTCATCTTCAATGCCGTGAATGATGATGCCGGTGCTCATGCCCAAAAAGCCATAGACCTGGCTCATCCATTCGCCATCGCGTTTGGCCAGATAGTCGTTGACGGTGACCACATGCACGCCTTTGCCGGGGAGCGCATTGAGATAGGCGGCCAATGTTGCGACAAGGGTTTTGCCCTCGCCTGTGCGCATTTCAGAGATGGAGCCATCATTGAGAACCATGCCGCCCATTAGCTGCACATCATAATGGCGTTGACCAAGGGTGCGTTTGGCGGCTTCGCGCACGGTGGCAAAGGCGGGAACCAGAAGGCTGTCCAATTTGGTTCCATCGGCCAATTGCTGGCGAAATTCGGCAGTTTTGTTTTTCAGCTCTTCGTCGGAGAGCTTTGAATATTCGTCTTCAAGTGCGTTGATGGCAGCAACGATAGGGCGATAGCCTTTGATGCGGCGATCATTTGCCGTGCCAAACAATTTACGAGCGATGGCTCCAAGACCGACCATTGAGAGGGTCCTTCCTTCAAGATGTTGCCGCATTTTGGCGCAACAGATATGTGACCTTATGCAAGTGACACAAGACTAGCCGCTTGTTGGCGCTTCGTCCCTGTCTGTTCTGTGTCTTTCAACAGATCATGCAAGAAACTATTGCGCTGAGAGATAAGATTGGGGTCCGGCCTTGTCAACGTCCAGAAAAGCAACTAGGTCAGCTATAGTGTCAGTTTTTAGACTTTTTCGCGTGAAAGTGAACAATCATAGGAAAATAGAGATGGTTCGTACCTTTTTCTCCCGCTCTTTAATGGCTGCTGCAACCGGTTTGGTTTTGCTTGGCGGCGCAGCGTCCGCTATCGCACAGGATAGCGGTAAGGAAAGCGTGGTTGCAACGGTGAATGGGCGTGCCATCACCACAACCGAACTTGGTTTCATTGGGCAAGAGCTTGGTGGCCGTTTGGGTCAAATGACAGCCGAGCAACGCAAAGAAGCGCTGATGGCGATTTTGATTGATCTGCAATTGGTCGCAGAAGCGGCAGAGAAACAAAAGCTGCAAGAAGGTGATTTGTTCAAAAAGCAAATGGTCTTTTTGAAAAACCGGGCGCTGCGCAATGAATTTTTCCGCGTCAATGTGGATGAAAAAATCAGCGATGGAGATGTGAAAGCCCTGTATGACAAGGAAATTGGGTCCAAGCCAGCTGAGAAGGAAGTCAAAGCACGCCACATTCTACTCAAAGAAGAAAAGCAGGCCCTTGAGGTGATTAAAGAGCTGGATGGTGGAGCGGATTTTGCTGAATTGGCCAAGAAAAAATCCACTGGTCCTTCTGGTCCGCGCGGTGGGGATCTTGGCTTCTTTGGTAAGGGCCAAATGGTGCCAGCCTTTGAAGCAGCGGCGTTTGCGCTGGAAAAAGGCGCCTATACCAAGGTGCCGGTTAAAACCCAGTTTGGCTATCATGTTGTGTTGACTGAAGAAACACGTGAAGCACCAAAGCCGCAATTTGATGCGGTTAAAGCCAATATTCGCCGTGTGTTGGCAGAGCAGAAATTCTCTGAAATTCTCAATGGTTTGAAAGCCAAAGCCAAGATTGATGTCAAAAAATAGGCTCAATTGGTCTTTCGCCTGTTATTGGGCGGTAAAAAAGCTGGCTTTTTTGAAAGTGGGCTTTTCCTGATCGATAAGAAAAGTTAAGAGAGAGAGGTTGATTTTTCAGCCTCTCTTTTTGTTTGGCTGGTGCTTTTGCTACCAGTGCTTGCTTTCAAGGATCTGTGTGATGGACCTGCACCCCTCTCCCTTTGCCCCAGAAGACTTTCCGCAAATGGATGCTTTGGACGGTTTTCGCCCCATGAGCGCTGCCATGGGTATGAAATATCAGGGACGGGATGATTTGCTGGTGGTTGCCATGGATGAAGGCACCAGCGTTGCCGGGGTTTATACCAAGTCCAAATGTTGTTCGGCTCCCGTTGATTGGTGCAAGGCCCATCAGGAGCAAGGGGCTGCGCGCATGTTGGTGGTCAATGCTGGCAATGCCAATGCGTTTACGGGCAGTTATGGGGCAAGTTCTGTCAAGGCGGTGGCTGATGCTGCTGCCAAATTGGCGGATTGTAGCCCGTTCGAGGTGTTTATGGCCTCAACAGGCGTGATTGGTGAGCCAATGGATCCTGATTTTATCACCATGCATATGGCCCGTTTGATGGAAGGGGGTGCAGGCTCCCTTGTCGATTGGCATAAGGCTGCCGCCGCCACTATGACCACGGATACCTTTTTGAAAGTGGCAACGGCCAGTGCTGATATTGACGGTGTGGGGGTAACCTTGCATGGCATTGCCAAAGGCTCCGGCATGATTGCGCCGGATATGGCAACCATGTTGAGTTTTGTTTTCACGGATGCGCCGATTGATGCGCCTGTTTTGCAGGCTTTGCTCTCGCGCCATGTGGAGACCTCTTTCAATGCTATTACGGTGGATAGTGATACTTCCACCTCTGATACGCTTATGGCTTTTGCCTCAGGTGCTGCCAAGGCGCGTGGCTGTGCACAGATTTCCGAGCTTGACGATGGGCGGCTTGAGACCTTTTCAGAGGCCTTATCAGCCTTGCTCAAAGACCTTGCTAAACTGGTGGTAAAAGACGGAGAAGGAGTTTCCAAATTCCTTTCTATTACCGTGGAAGGGGCGCAAAGCGATGAAGCGGCCAAGCGGGTGGCGCTGTCCATTGCCAATAGTCCGTTGGTCAAAACCGCTGCTGCCGGGGAAGATGCCAATTGGGGCCGTGTGGTGATGGCGGTTGGTAAAGCAGGCGAGATGGCCGATCGTGATAAATTGTCAATCTGGTTTGGCCCTATGCGGCTGGCGCATGAAGGCCAGCGTGATCCTGATTATAGCGAGGCCGCGGCCAGTGAGTATATGAAGAATGCGGAGATTGACATTCGCACTGATCTTGGTGTTGGCGATGGTTCGGCGACGGTCTGGACCTGCGATTTGACCCATGGATATATCACCATCAATGGCGATTACCGGAGTTAGGCGCTTAAATTATAAGTTTGTATTCTGTTTAGAAGATTAAAAAGATGGTTGAGCAAAAGAATGAACAAAGCAGTGTTGCGCCGGTGAGATTGTTGCTGGTGGTGGCTGTGGCCTTGGTGGATGTTGACAACCGGATTCTGATTGCCCAGCGACCGGAAGGCAAAAATCTGGCCGGATTATGGGAATTTCCTGGTGGCAAGATTGATGCTGGCGAGCGACCCGAAACAGCTCTCATTCGAGAATTGGAAGAGGAATTGGGCATTAAGACGTGGGACAGTTGCCTCGCGCCGCTCACCTTTGCCAGCTATGGCTATGAGGATTTTCATTTGATGATGCCGCTTTATATTTGTCGGCGTTGGGAAGGGGTGCCGCAATCACGCGAAGGGCAAGCGCTGAAATGGGTGCGGGCCGGACAATTGCGCGATTATCCGATGCCGCCTGCCGACCTTCCCCTTATTCCACCTTTGATTGATTTGCTGGGTGTTTAGAGACTGATTTAAAAGTTCTGAGCCAGCCCTCTCCCCCTTGCAGACCACCCGTCATGGTACCCTTATGGGCGGTCTGAAAAGGGGGAAAGAGCTGGATATGCCGCCTAAAAGTCTCGCTCGGAGACTTTTAAATGGGGCAC
Source organism: Cohaesibacter sp. (assembly GCA_025800145.1). Lineage (GTDB taxonomy): Bacteria > Pseudomonadota > Alphaproteobacteria > Rhizobiales > Cohaesibacteraceae > Cohaesibacter. The sequence goes on along the minus strand of JAOXSH010000082.1, from coordinate 17,277 downwards.
TTAGATCTTTGTTTAAGAATTTATCCTAGTCTTTGTATCCAATGCTTTATGGTTGGGCTTATGGGGAAAGGTTGCGGTTTATCTGCAATACTATATGTGTAAATTGAGATTGAAAATATTTTGGCAGGACGAGAGCGGCGCGACGGCTTTGGAATATGGCATTATCGTTGGGCTTATTGGTGTTCTTATTGTTGGTGCCACGCAGGATTTAACCGGCAAATTGATAGCTTTGCTTGATCAAATTGGTGTTAAATTGGATAGTGTCTTTAAAGATACCAGCCAATAATACAAACGGTATAAAAGATTAACCCATAGGATGGTTTGATTTACGGTATCAAGTCAATGGGATTTTAAAAGCAGAAGACCGCACATGGAGGCTCTGTTTTTATTTCGATTTATCCACCAGTACATTAGAAAAATGCGTTTTGGCCGATCCGGGTTGCAGTGGTTTTTGCTGGCTTTTATGGGGTGCCCATCCTGAAATGGACAAGATTTGAAAGCTGGCACGGATTCTACCATCTTCATCTGAAAAATCTGATTGGTAAATTTCTGCTGCTCGCATCAATATATCGCGGCGCAAAGGCTTTTTTGCGCGATCTTGCAGGGCGTTGGCGGCACCCATTTTCCGTAAATCAGCCATGAGATCGAACATCGTATCATAGCGCACGGTTACCATATCTTGATCGGCCACAGGCAAGGCAAAACCGGCGCGTTGCAACAAGCTGCCCATATCTTTTAATTCAGGAAAAGGCGCCACATGGGGGCTTGCGCCTTGGCTGACTTCTGTTTCCGCTTTTAGAAAAGCGGTGCGTAATTCCTTCAGGCTTTCATTGCCCAATACTGCTGCAAGAAACAGGCCGTCTGGCTTTAAACTGTTGCGGATTTGTAAAAGACTTCCGGGCAGATCATTGACCCAGTGCAAGCTCAAAGGGGAAAGAATCAGATCAAGGCTTTGCGGGGCAATGGGAAGGGCTTCTTCATCGCCAATCAGGGGGATGATTTTGGTTCTTGTGTCTGCATGTGTGACATGTGCCAGATAATCCGTCTGGTGTTCCTGACGAATGATCAGCTCCGTTCCTTGGCGTTTGATGATTTTTTGGGCCAATAGTCCGCTATGACCGCCCAATTCCAGCACTTTGGGAAACTCTCGCAAGACGATTGATAGTCGCTCGGCCATATCGCAGCTGACGTGGGCGAGCAGAAAATCGGCCTCACTGCCATACTCTTTCCACGCTTTTTGGCGGCGTTTTTGTACGAGAGAACGGTCAAAAATACGCGGGAAATTTGTCATGAATGTTCCGTTTACTTGTATGCTTCTTGTTTGCTGCCTTTCTTGGCACTAGGCTACTAGCATATCAAATGTGGCTTATGTCTATTGCAGGGATCTGTCAATATGGCAGCGAAAGATACGGATTGTGGGCTTTTGTTAGATATGTCGCAAAAAACAAGGGGCATTTTGTCTCTTATAACGACTTTTCTTTGGCCTCCGGTTTGTGCCAATTGTGGTCGGGGAATCTGTGATAGCAATCATTTATGCGGCGGATGCTGGCAAGAGATGCATTGGGTGGATCGCCCTTTTTGTCCAATTTCAGGGGTGCCTTACCCTTATGATGCTGGAGAAGATATTGTTAGCCCTGCTGTTCTTGCTGATCCTCCTGCTTATGATAAAGCGCGTTGTGTTGCGCTTTATGATGCAACGGCGCGGGCGCTTGTCCACAAATTGAAATATTATGACCGGACAGACCTTGCTGTCTCTATGGGAGACTGGATGGTTCGGGCTGGTGCTGATTTTTTGGCCGATTCTTCGGTGCCTTTGGTTGTTGTGCCGGTTCCGCTATATTGGCGGCGTTTGATTGGCCGTCGTTATAATCAGGCGGCTCTGCTGGCAAAGGCAATTGCTGATCAAAAAGAGCTTGCTTATTGGCCTGATTGTCTGGTGCGGCGGCGTGCCACGCGCCAACAGGTTGGCTTGAGTGATGAGGAACGAGAAGTCAATGTGCGCGGGGCGTTTCGATTAAACGAGACTTACAGACATAGCATATCGGGTAGAAGCGTTGTTTTGATTGATGATGTGATGACAACAGGGGCAACGATTGAGGCTTGCGCACGGGCCTTGCGAAGAGCCGGGGCTGCTCAAATTTTTGTTATCGTCTTTGCACGGGTTGTAGAGTCAGGGCGAATGCCCATATAAGGCCGGAAATTATAGTTTATACCAGATGTCCTTATGATCACATGACTCTGGTTTTGAAAGCAGAATTGGAGAGAAAAATGGCTGAGATTGTCATTTATACCCGTAAGATGTGCGGTTTTTGTACAGCAGCGAAAAAGCTTTTGTCTGATAAGGGTGTCAGCTTTGTTGAGCATGACGCAACCTTTGATTTTGATGTGAAACAGGAAATGATCAAAAAATCAGGTCGCAAGACATTCCCGCAAATTTTCATCAATGATGAACATGTGGGTGGGTGTGATGATTTGTTTGATCTGGAAAAAGCCGGTCAGCTGGATGTTAAATTGGCAAGCTGATTGATCGGGCTGATTGATCGGGGGAGAGGGATATATGACGCAAATAAGGGCGGCCTGTGTGCAATTGCGTGCCGGGCGTGACATTGTGGCCAATCTGGATCAGGCACAAGATTTGATCCAGCAGGCGGCAAAGCATGGGTGCGTCTATATCCAGACCCCGGAACAAACGGCTACAATGGAGCTGAACCGCGCCAAATTGCTGGAAAAGATCTCCTCTCAAGAACAGGATGAGGGGCTGAAGCGCTTGTGCTCTCTTGCCAAATCGTTGGGGATTTGGCTCCATATCGGCTCCATGGCGGTTCTGGCTGATGGGCTGGATGATGTGGGACGACCAAAAGTGGCCAACCGCTCTTTTTTGATTCGCTCAGATGGGTCTATCAAAGCGCAGTATGACAAGATCCATATGTTTGACGTGGATCTTGCCAATGGTGAGAGTTATCGCGAATCGGCGAGTTTTCAGGCCGGGCGTGAGCTGGTGCTGGCTTCCTTGCCTTGGGGCAAATTGGGGTTTTCCATTTGCTATGATGTGCGCTTCCCCCATCTTTATCGGGCTTTGAGCCAGAAAGGTGCTTCGCTTTTGGCGGTGCCTGCTGCTTTTACGGCCAAAACAGGGGCAGCCCATTGGCATATTTTGTTGCGGGCGCGGGCCATTGAAAATGGGGCCTTTGTGCTGGCCGCAGCCCAAGGGGGCGTCCATGAAAATGGCCGCCGCACTTACGGGCATTCCTTAATCATTGATCCGTGGGGAACAATTTTGGCAGAGGCGGGCGAGGAGCCTTGTTTCATTGCCGCTGATCTTGATATGGCTCAGGTACAGGCTTGCCGTCGATCCGTTCCCTCGCTTATGCATGACGCAGACTTTGCTCTTTAACTCTTTTGCTTTATTCTATAAAAAGCTGCTGTTTTCGTTTTGTGGCGCAAGCTGCTTTTGAAACGAATGAGGCATGCTGAATATGCGAGGGCGTTGGCGTGATTAAATTTTCGCTTCAATGCGAGGCTGGTCATGGCTTTGAAGGCTGGTTTCGTAATTCTGATGATTTTGATAGCCAAAAAGCGCGAGGGTTTTTGCAATGTCCCGCTTGTGGGTCAGAGCATGTCAGCAAAGCGCTGATGGCCCCTGCAATTTCTGGCACGCGCACCCAAGATAAAAATCACAATAGTCCTCAGTCATCTGTCCCTCGTGAGGCTGTCACAGATGACGGTGCCAAAGAGACTACGCCCCCATCGCAGGCGCCTGTCCCTGCCACTATAGCTCAAGGGAGTGGGGAGCAATCACTTGCAGTACAGCCCGATTTGTCTCAACAAACAGAGATCGTTCAAAAGCTGCGTGAATTGCGCGACAAAGTGGTCGCCAATTCTGATTATGTGGGTGATAAATTTGCAGATGAAGCCCGCAAAATGCATTTTAATGAGACTGAGACGCGCGGCATTTATGGTCATGCGACATTGCAAGAGGTCAAGGAATTGAGCGAAGACGGCATTGATTGCCTGCCTTTGCCCATTTTGCCAGAAGAGCGCAATTGACCACCTTTATTCCTGTGTAAGCCTGATCACTTGTCCGTTTGAACTGTCCGTTAGCAGCCAGACCGCGCCGTCCGGGCCGGTTCTGACATCGCGAATCCTGCCAAATTGCGAGACCAGATACCGCTCTTCCTTGATGATGTCATCGCCTTTGAGGATAAGCCGCGAGAGATATTGCTCGCGCAAGGCCCCGGCCAACAGCGAGCCATTCCATGCAGGAATGAGGGGCTTTTTATGGCTGTAAAAACTAAAACCTGATGGGGCGATCGAAGGATCCCAATAGAAAATTGGTTGCTCTAACCCGCTTGCCTTGCTTCCCTTTGCAAAGCCACGTCCCGAATAATTGCTGCCATAGGAAATAAGCGGCCAACCATAATTGCGCCCTGCTTTGGGTTGGTTGATTTCATCGCCTCCAGCTGCGCCATGAGAGAGGGTCCAAAGTGCGCCTGTTTTGGGATGAATGGCCGCACCTTGCGGGTTTCTGTGGCCAATGGACCAGATTTCCGGCAGGGCTTTTTTGCCGTCAGCAAAGGGATTGTCAGGCGGGATAGAGCCATCACGGTTGATGCGAATGATAGAGCCTGCATGGTCGAAGGGATCTTGGGCGCGCATTTGGGTGCCACGATCGCCTAATGTGGCATAGAGGCTTTTGTCAGCTCCAAAGCGCAGGCGCGAGCCAAAATGGCGGCCACCGGAACTTTTGATATTGGAGGAGAAAATGATGCGCAGATTGTCCAGCCTGTTTTGAGCAAGGTTGAGCGTGGCACGGCCAATATTTGTGCCATACTGGCCGCCATCTTTTGATCGTTGCGCATAGGAAAAGAACAAATGGCTCGTTTTGTCAAAATCGGGATCAAGCGCTAAATCCAGCAAGCCCCCTTGGCCAATTTCCTCAATCTCTGGCAGGCCTTTCAAAGGCTGTGACAGTTTGCTCTTATGAAGGCGGCGTAAAGCGCCCGGACGTTCTGCGATCAACAGCGAGCCATCGGGCAAAAAGGCCATAGACCAAGGACTATCCAGTCCGCTTGCCATGATCTGTGTTTTTAACGGCGTGGTGCCCTCATTTGCCACGCAACATTGCGCGGCATGGCTCTTTGCGCTCAGGCCCATAATGGTGATGAGCAGAATCAGGGTTGAACGAATTGCAACACATATTTTTCTCTTCATTCCATCTCTCTCCTCAAGCAATCTATAGAGCATCATAGCAAAGACTGAGAGACATGTTGAATGAAGAGATTGTTATGTTAGGGGCCGTTCGCACATGACCATATAATTGATGGACATATCGGGGCCGCGTGACCAGCGATCAAAGAGCGGGTTATAGATCATGCCTTCTTTTTTGGTCATGGTCAGATTGGTGCTTTGAAAGGCGGCTTCCAACTCATCTGGGGTGATAAACTTATCCCATTGGTGAGTGCCAATGGGGAGCCAGCGCAAGACATATTCCGCACCAACAATGGCACCAGCCCAGCTTTTGAGCGTGCGATTGAGAGTAGACATGAACATCAGACCACCGGGTTTGACCATAGAGGTGCAAGCCTTGATGAAAAGCGGCACATCGCTGACATGTTCCACCACTTCCATAGCCAGAACCACGTCAAATTGTTCGCCTGCTTCGGCCAGACTTTCGGCGGTTGTGGCACAATAGTTGATATCAAGTCCGCTCTCGCTGGCATGGGTGCTGGCAATGCCGATATTGACCTCTGATGCATCAGCGCCAGTCATATTTGCGCCCATGCGGGTGAGAGGCTCGCAAATCAAGCCGCCACCACAGCCAATGTCTAGCATGGTGAGGCCCTTTAAGGGACTTTGGGCTTTGGCATCCAAGCCAAAATGGCTGACAATATTTTCGCGGATGAAAGCAAGGCGTGTGGGATTTTGCTTATGCAAAGGACGAAATTTACCGGTTGGGCTCCACCATTCAGCTGCCATGGCAGAAAAATGGGCAATTTCCGCATCATCCACTGTGCTGCCAGCAAAATTTTCCTGTTTGGTCATTTTTACCTCTTACCGGCTATTCGCCGCTTGCGCGTCGGCCTGCGAGTGCACGCTTCGCGCTTGCCTATCGGCCGTCACAAAAGAAAGGATTTTCTTTTGTGGGGTCTTTTCCCCTAGAGAACTGGTTTTTCTCACGTTCTATTCGATGGTGCAAGGACAAAAGAATATGGTGAAAATATAGATTTTACCGGGAACCGATAGGTGACCGGACCGTATGGTCCGTGCCCTCGCAGGCCCGAGCTTTGCTCGGAATAGCCGCAAGAGATATATAACCATAAATCCATTGCGATTATGGTGCGTCCCGTTTATGTATGTCGCAACAGATGGCAAGGATCTGGTTTCAGATCATTTGGCATCTTTCTTTTTGACGGCAAAGCCTTGGCAGAAAGAGAAACGTGAATGGCCCGTCTTGTAATGAAATTTGGGGGCACCTCTGTTGGTGATCTGGAGCGCATTCAGCGTGTTGCGCGGCATGTGAAACGCGAAGTGGATGCAGGCAATCAGGTTGCGGTTGTGGTGTCGGCCATGTCTGGCAAAACCAATGAGCTGGTTGGCTGGGTAGAGGAAAGCTCGCCCCTTTATGATGCCCGTGAATATGATACGGTTGTTGCCTCTGGTGAACAGGTGACATCCGGGTTGCTGGCGCTGACCTTGCAGAATATGGGTGTGGATGCCCGTTCCTGGTTGGGATGGCAAATTCCCATTAAAACCAATGGGGTGCATGGGGCTGCGCGAATTGAAGAGATTGACGGTTCCACCTTGATTGAGCGCCTTGAGATGAATCAGGTGGCGGTGGTGGCCGGTTTTCAGGGCATTGGCCCGGATCATCGCATTTCTACGCTTGGTCGGGGTGGCTCTGATACCTCTGCAGTTGCCATTGCTGCGGCGATTGAAGCGGATCGCTGCGATATTTATACCGATGTGGACGGGGTTTATACGACAGATCCGCGCATTGTGCCCGAAGCGCGCAGGCTTGATCAGGTCTCTTATGAAGAAATGCTGGAAATGGCCTCATTGGGTGCCAAGGTCTTGCAGGTGCGCTCTGTTGAAATGGCCATGGTGCATAATGTTCGCACCTTTGTGCGCTCCAGCTTTATCGAGCCGGATGCGCCGGAACTTTTGAATACGGATATTCCGTCTGGAACATTGATCTGTGATGAGGATGAGATTGTGGAAAAACAGGTTGTAACAGGCATCGCCTTTTCCAGAGATGAAGCACAGATTTCTCTGCGCCGGGTGGCTGACAAGCCGGGCATTGCGGCTCATGTCTTTGGTCCGTTGGCTGAAGCCAATATCAATGTTGATATGATTGTGCAGAATATCTCCGAAGATGGCACCATTACCGATATGACTTTCACCGTGCCTGAAGGCGATTTTGATCGCGCCCAGAGTGTGCTGGAACAGTCCAAAGGCGAGATTGGCTATGAAGTGCTGCAAGGCTCCACAGATGTGGTTAAGGTCTCGGTGATTGGCATTGGTATGCGCAGCCATGCCGGGGTTGCCTCACAGGCATTTCAGGCTCTGGCGGACAAAGGCATTAATATTCGCGCGATCACTACGTCTGAAATCAAAATCTCGATTTTGATTGATTCGGACTTTACCGAGCTGGCTGTGCGTGCCTTGCACTCGCTTTATGGGCTGGATGATAATCATTAGTTCGTTATTTTCCCATGAAAAAATGGCTGTCATGCCCAATGCGTGGCAGCTGCGATTGATCTGCTTGCTGGATCAATGCCATAGTGCAGCAATCGAGATATCCATCCAGAGGCAGCTTGCCATTTTGGCTTGCTTGCTTCTTTGTCATAGTTGGGAGGGCTTTGATCTTTCCCTGCTTTGGCTTGGCTCTGTCATGAGCTGATAATTGGAGAAGCCCATATGTGGGGTAACATGGCAGGTCCGCGCCTGTTGTTGCGACGTCTTCGCGAGACGATGGCAAAGCCGACAGATGCGCAGGAACGTTTGAACGAGATTGTTGCACTGATCGCGGCCAATATGGTGGCCGAGGTCTGCTCTGTCTATGTTTTGCGCGCCGATAACCTGCTGGAATTGTATGCTACACAGGGCTTGAACCCGTCCGCCGTTCATCATACCAGCCTGAAAGTGGGTGAGGGTCTGGTGGGCTATATTGCGTCTGAAGCGCGGCATCTGAATTTATCCGAGCCACAAAATCACCCGGCTTTTGCCTATCGTCCAGAAACGGGAGAAGAGGCCTATCATGCCTTTTTGGGGGTGCCGATTTTGCGCGCCGGGCGCATGTTGGGTGTGCTTGTGGTGCAGAACAAAGCCCAAAGGCTGTATAGCGACGAAGAAGTTGAGGCGATGCAGACCACAGCTATGGTGCTGGCCGAGCTGATTGCCTCGGGTGAGCTGGAAAGCCTGACCGGGCCGGACAGTGATCTGGATCTGAACCGGCCGATGCAAATTTCCGGTTTGTCCATGGCTGAAGGCATTGGTCTTGGCCATGTGGTGTTGCATGAGCCGCGCGTGGTGGTAACCAATCTGATTGCCGAGGATGCTGGCGCAGAAGAGCGGCGGTTGGAGAGCGCGGTGGAACGTCTGCGCCTCTCGGTCGATGATTTGCTCAATCGTGATGATATTTCCCATGGGGGGGAGCATCGCGATATTCTCGAAGCTTACCGCATGTTTGCTTATGATCGGGGCTGGCTGCGGCGGATGAAAGAGGCCATCCATTCCGGCTTGACCGCAGAGGCGGCTGTTGAGCGGGTGCAATCTGATACGCGGGCGCGGATGTTGCGCTCCACTGATCCCTATTTGCGCGAGCGGTTGCATGATTTTGATGATTTGGCCAATCGCCTCTTGCGCAAATTGATGGGGGAGAAGAACCGTATTGATGATGATCATATGCCATCTGACGCCATTATTGTGGCGCGCAATATGGGCGCGGCAGAGCTGTTGGATTATGGCAAGGATCGTTTGCGCGGGCTGGTGCTGGAAGAGGGCGCGCCGACCAGTCATGTGGTGATTGTGGCACGAGCTTTGGGTATTCCCACTGTTGGGCAGGTGGAAGGGGCGGTGACCCTTTGCGAAGATGGCGATGCCATTATTGTAGATGGGGATATGGCCCATGTGCATTTGCGCCCGCTGCCTGATGTGGAAGCCTCCTATGTGGATCAGGTGCGCTTCCGCGCTCATCGGTTGGAACAATATTGCAAATTGCGCGATAAAAAAGCCCGTTCGCGTGATGGAATTGACATCAATTTGATGATGAATGCCGGATTGTTGGTGGATTTGCCCAATCTGGAAGGCGCGGGGGCGCAAGGTATTGGCCTGTTCCGCACCGAGCTGCAATTCATGGTAGCGGAGAGCTTTCCGCGGATGCGCGAGCAGGAAAAGGTTTATCGCTCGGTTCTGGATGCAACGCAAGATTTGCCCGTGACGTTTCGCTCGCTGGATGTTGGGGGCGATAAGGTTCTGGCCTTTTTGCGTCTGGCACCGGAAGAAAATCCGGCTATGGGTTGGCGGGCCATTCGCCTTGGGCTGGATCGACCGGGATTGTTGCGCACGCAGATGCGTGCTCTTTTACATGCCGCGGCTGGTCGTCATTTGCGTTTGATGTTCCCGATGATTTCGGAAGTGGGCGAATTTGATGCAGCCAAAGCCTTGTTTGAGCGCGAAATTGCCCATCTGGAGCGCCATGGCTATGAAAAGCCTGCCAAGATAGATTTGGGTGCCATGTTGGAAGTGCCCAGCCTGCTGTTCCAGCTGGAAGAATTGTTGGATCGGGTGGACTTTATCTCGGTTGGTACCAATGATTTGCATCAGTTCATGATGGCCAGTGATCGTGGCAATACGCGCCTGTCTGGTCGTTATAGCAATCTGTCTCCGGCCTTTTTGCGGGCTTTGCAGCGCATTCAGCAAAAAGCGAAAGAAAAAAATGTGCCGGTGACTGTGTGTGGCGAGATTGCTGGTCGGCCTTTGGCAGCGATGGCCCTTTTGGCGATGGGCTATCGCAATTTGTCTATGTCACCGTCTGCTATTGGGCCGGTCAAGGCTATGGTGCTGGCGTTAGATCTTGATGATTTGAGCGCAGCCTTTGCAAAAATGCTTGCAACCAGCGTTGGCGGTGATGAGGTTCAGGCTTTTCTGAAAGACTTTGCCGAGGCGCATTCTGTCCCCCTTTAGCCAGGTCAGGATCTTTTTCTCTTCTTTGTTGGTCAGCCTTTGGAGCATGGGGTTGGCTGTGTGATATGTAACCGAACTGGATGGACTTTATGGCCGCTGTTTCTATTCCTCTTTCGCGGGTTGAAGCCCTGATTGATCGTTTTGAGGCAATTTCTGCTGAAATGGCCGCCGGACCAGAGCCGGACTTATATGTCAAATTGAGCCGTGATTATGCTGAACTGGAGCCAGTGGCGGAAAAAGCGCGTGCTTATCTGGCGGCTTTGTCGGAATTTGACGATATCAAGGAGATTTTGGCGGATTCCGAGACGGATGCGGACATGGCCGAGTTGGCGCAGATGGAATATAAGCCAGCGGAAGAGAAAATAGAGGAATTGGCGGCAGAGATGCAAATTTTGCTGCTGCCAAAAGATGCCGCAGACAATAAAAGTGCCATTTTGGAAGTGCGGGCCGGAACGGGGGGCGATGAGGCTGCTCTATTTGCAGGTGATTTGTTTCGCATGTATCAGAAATATGCCGAAGATAATGGCTGGAAAGTCTCTGTCATGTCGGTATCAGAGGGCGATGTTGGCGGATTTAAAGAGATTGTTGCCTCTATTTCCGGTGTTGGTGTATTTGCCAAAATGAAGTTTGAATCCGGGGTGCATCGGGTTCAGCGGGTACCGGAAACCGAATCGGGTGGTCGTATTCATACTTCTGCGGCGACGGTTGCGGTTTTGCCAGAGGCAGAAGAGGTGGATATTGAAATTCGCTCCGAGGATATTCGCATTGATACGATGCGAGCTTCTGGCGCTGGTGGCCAGCATGTGAACACCACCGATTCGGCGGTGCGCATTACCCATTTGCCGACAGGTATTGTGGTGACGTCTTCAGAAAAATCCCAGCATCAGAACCGCGCCAATGCCATGAAGGTGTTGCAAGCACGGCTTTATGAAGCGGAACGGGATCGGGCGGATAGTGAGCGGGCGGATGCCCGGCGTGGTCAGGTTGGATCTGGGGATCGCTCTGAGCGCATTCGTACCTATAATTTTCCGCAAGGGCGGGTGACAGATCATCGTATCAACCTTACGCTTTACAAGCTGGATCGGGTGTTGGCCGGGGAAGGCCTGCCGGAATTGGTGGATGCCCTGATTGCAGAGCATCAGGCGCAATTGTTGGCGGCTGTTGAAGCGGATGAAATTTGATTTTGGCCCTTCTCTTTTTGTCATTGACGGAACAATGTGATGCGGCTTGATCAGATGATTGGCCATTGGGCCGGAACATTTCGTCAAAGTGGCATTGAGACTGCCCAGCTCGATGCCAGGCTGATTGTGCAATATGCCCTTGGCTTGTCTGATGTGGATATGTTGGTGCAGTTTGACCGGATTTTATCTGAGAGCGAGCAAGACAATATTGCTTGCTTGGGCGAGCGACGGTTGAAGCGCGAACCCGTTGCCCATCTTGTTGGTAAGCGGGAATTTTGGGGATTGGATTTTGCAGTCAATGGCGATGTTCTGGTGCCTCGTCCTGATAGCGAGACTTTGGTGCATGCGGTGCTAGATGATATCTCTGATCCCAGGGCAGACTTGACTTTATTGGATATTGGTACGGGATCTGGCTGTTTGTTGCTGTCTCTGTTGAGCGAATTGCCCAATGCTCATGGCATTGCAGTGGATAAAAGCCCGGCAGCGTTAGAGATGGCGCAACAAAATGCAAAAGCTCTTGGGCTTTGGGATCGGGTCTTGTTTGTTTGCGGGGATTATGCAACGGCTTTTTTGCCTGTTATTGCGGGCAAGATTGATTATGTGATTTCTAACCCGCCTTATCTGGCAGAAGTAGAATTTGCCGGGCTGGATGCGGATGTTGCCAATTATGATCCCTATTTGGCGCTTGTCTCCGGGGCTTCAGGGTTGGAAGCCTATGATAGCATTTTGTCCTCTGTTGTGCTTTGGCCTGCGCCAAAGCCGGGTGTGTATTTTGAAATTGGTCATCAGCAGGCTGGTGATTTGCAACAGCTCGCTTGGCAGTATGAGGGGTATGTCAGAGCGCTCAGGCAAGATCTTGGTGGACGGGATCGGGTGGTTGTGGTTGGCTTTTAGGGGATATGGCAGAGATTTGGGTTACAAATGCTGATTTGTTTTGGGAAAGCTTTTCAATTTTTGCCTTTTTGGATAAAATTTCCCTTGAAATTGTTTATGAACCAGATAAGTTGAGTCTATTAGCAAATGAGACGCTCTTTTGTGAAGCTGTTGATTTTTGACAGATTTTAGAGCTCCATATAGTGCATATTGGGCAAGCCTTTTTCGAGATGGGAAAGAGAGCCCTTTGGCAGATTTCAAATTTTTCGAACAGAAATGGTATGGCAGACGCTGACTGTTTTTGTGTGATATGTGACCGGATGGCAAGCCGCTGTCTGTTGGCACATGACGTGGTTTGATTGATGGTTTATTCCTTCATAGCCTCAAGCCCTTATCAGTGCGTGAGAAAGTGCAATGCGACAAGGACAGAAAAATAATCGGATGCGTGGCCGTGGCCGTAAGCCTTCCAATCCGTTGACCCGCTCTTATGACAGCAATGGCCCGGATGTGAAAATTCGCGGCACTGCCAATCACATTGCCGAGAAATATCAGTCTCTGGCGCGCGATGCTCTGGCGTCTGGCGATATTGTGATGGCTGAAAATTATTATCAGCATGCGGAACATTATCTGCGTATTATTGCTTCTGCTCAGGCCAATAGCCGCGAGCAGCAGAGTGATCAGCGCAATCAGCCTGCTGTGAATGGATCTGGCGAACAGCCGCAAGGAAGTGCACGCCCCGCGCGTCGTCCGCGTTCTGCCCCTGTTGATTTGGCTGGTGAAGAACAGCCAGATATCGAAGTGGTCGAGATTGCTGATGTCAAACCCGCCAGCGTTCAGGATGATCCTGCTAATGATGCGTCAGAGGCAGCGCCTGTTGCGCAAGAGGTAGAGGCAGCGGATGATGCCAATGGTGAGGGCGAAGAGGAAGCGCCAGCGCCAAAGCGTCGTCGCCGTGCGCCGGCTCCGCGCACGCCGCGCACACCACGGACCAGACGTCGTGCTCCTGCTAAAAATGCCAGTGAGGAGGCTGGCGATGCCCCGGCCGTTCCTGCTGCGGCCTTGGCGGATGCACCTCAGCCGGTGATTGCTGAGGACTAGAGCATCCTATGGGGTAATCTTTCATGCCGCTGGTATTAAAGTCTTTAAAATAATTTTCAAAAAAGCCGCTTCTGACTATCAGAGAGTGGCTTTTTGTTTTATGGGTCGGTTGGTTGGTTCTGTCGCTTTGACGCTGTTGCCGATTTGTATTTGTCCTGCCTGTTCTGCGACAATGTGAATGCCCATATCGGCATGATCAAAATGTTGCATGAGGACTTTGGGGATCATCTGATCCCGTTTGCCAGTTACAAGATTGGCATTGGTGGCAGCGCAGCGTTGGGTTCGTTTGCGCACATGGAAGGTCACATCACCAATTTGCAGTTTTTGTCCGACCCAATCATGTTCGATCCATGGGGTGGTGCTGTCAAAATAAAAATTGGCGCGAAAGCGTAAGGGGTCCAGCGTGCCGCCGATTTTTTCTTCCAAGGCGCGCAGGCTGGCCAGATTGATCAGGGTCATGTCCTGGGTGCGAGAATCGGTGAAAGCATGGTCTTGGCTATGAATGATGCTCGCTTTGCCCCGCAACGGCTTTTCGCAGAAATTTTCCAAAAAACTGATCAACTCACTTTGATCTTTATGATCGAGCAAATTGCCTTTTGCCTTGATCTCATCATCAAGTTTGATGGTCATGAGACCGCTTTGGGGGTCAAAGTCGGTTTTCAGGCGTGCCAATTCTGGTTGTCGCATCAAAACCAGAAAAGCATTTTTTCTGATATGTTCTGGCTTTGTGGCATCAAAGCCGCTTGGGCCATTTTCTATGGCAAAGGCGCGGTCCCAATGCAAGGGTTTGCCTGCTTCAATCTCGGCCACTTCAAGAGCTTGGGCAGAAAAGCCTTTGACCGGATAGCGGTAAATGGCCGTCAATTTATTGGGCATGGTTGCGGGTTCCAAAAAGGGGTAGCGAAAAAATGGATCATGCCCTCTTTTGTGATGAAAGTGCAACACTATATTTAAAGGCAGGAGCCATTACACTGAGCTAGGGCGTAAGCTCCTAAAGGACTGCCACAGTTTTTCTTGCTTGCCAAGGATGGGAGCAAAGAGGGCTGAGACAAAAAAGTGGTGTCCGACATCATGCCGGTTGGGTGATGTGGATTGCGCACGAGGAGATGAAGAATGAATTTGGATCAATTTACCGAGCGTTCGCGCGGGTTTATGCAATCTGCCCAGACATATGCCATTGGGCAGGGGCATCAGGCTTTTACCCCTGCGCATTTGTTGAAAGTGTTGCTGGATGATCGCGAAGGACTGGTTTCTGGCCTGATTGATCGCTCTGGCGGCGATAGCAAAGCCGCGCGGACTTTGCTGGAAACCCATTTGCAAGCCATGCCTTCTATTTCTGGCTCTGGTGCCGGGCAGCTTTATCTTGCCCCAGACATGGCTAAATGGATGGAGAAGGCTGGCGAGGTTGCCAAAAAAGCTGGTGATTCTTATGTCACAGTTGAGCGCATGTTGCTGGCTATGGCCTTGTTGAACGGCAGCGATGTTGCCAAGCTTTTATCCAAGGCTGGTGTGAATGCGCAAAATCTCAATGCTGCCATTGAAGCCTTGCGCGGTGGCCGCACTGCAGATAGTGCCAGCGCGGAAGATGGCTATGATGCTTTGAAAAAATATGCCCGTGATCTGACGCAAGATGCCCGCGATGGCAAGCTGGATCCTGTGATTGGGCGTGATGATGAAATTCGCCGTACCATTCAGGTTCTATCGCGCCGTACCAAAAATAATCCTGTTCTAATCGGCGAGCCGGGCGTTGGCAAAACAGCCATTGCTGAAGGGTTAGCGTTGCGCATTATCAATGGTGATGTGCCTGAATCGTTAAAAGACAAAAAATTGTTGGCCCTTGATATGGGGGCTTTGATTGCTGGTGCCAAATATCGCGGAGAATTTGAAGAGCGTTTGAAAGCTGTCTTAAGCGAGGTGGAAGGGGCAGCAGGAGAGATTGTCCTCTTCATTGATGAAATGCATACGCTGGTTGGTGCTGGCAAATCCGATGGTGCGATGGATGCCTCCAATTTGCTCAAACCTGCTTTGGCGCGGGGCGAGTTGCATTGTGTTGGTGCAACCACGCTGGATGAATATCGTAAATATGTCGAGAAAGATGCAGCCCTTGCGCGGCGGTTCCAGCCTGTTGTGGTGCCGGAGCCAAATGTGGAAGATACCATTTCCATTCTGCGTGGGTTGAAAGAGAAATATGAATTGCATCATGGCATTCGTGTTGGAGATGCAGCGCTTGTCTCTGCTGCCATGTTGTCCGATCGCTATATTACGGATCGCTTTTTGCCCGACAAAGCCATTGATCTGGTCGATGAAGCGGCATCGCGTTTGCGTATGCAGGTGGATTCCAAGCCTGAAGAGCTGGATGAGCTGGACCGTAAGATTATTCAGCTCAAAATCGAGCGCGAGGCTTTGCGCAAGGAAGAGGATAGCGCCTCTATGGATCGCCTTGCCAAATTGCAGCAGGAATTGGTGCGGCTGGAAGAGGAATCAGCCATCCTGACCCAGCGTTGGCAGGCCGAGAAAGAAACTTTGTCTGATGCCACCAAAATCAAGGAACAGCTGGATGAAGCGCGGCTTGCTCTGGATCAGGCCCAACGGCAGGGCGATTTGGCCCGTGCCGGAGAGCTGGCTTATGGTCAAATTCCTTTGCTGGAATCGCAGTTGACATTGGTAGAGGATTTGCAAGCGCAAAATGCTGCGCAGTCTTCTTCTGAAGTTCCACCCAGCATGGTAGAGCGGGTGGTCACTCCTGACCATGTGGCTCATGTTGTGTCACGCTGGACTGGTATTCCGGTCGACAAGATGCTGGAAGGCGAGCGGGACAAGCTGTTGCGCATGGAAGAAGAGCTTGGTAGCCGTGTGATTGGGCAGGCAGATGCTGTCAGCGCAGTGTCCAAGGCTGTGCGCCGGGCGCGTGCCGGATTGCAAGATCCTAACCGCCCGATTGGCTCTTTCATGTTTTTGGGGCCAACGGGTGTTGGTAAAACAGAATTGACCAAAGCTTTGGCTGATTTTTTGTTTGATGATGAGCAAGCCATGGTGCGACTGGATATGTCGGAATTTATGGAGAAGCATTCCGTTGCTCGCCTGATCGGGGCGCCTCCCGGTTATGTTGGCTATGAAGAAGGCGGGGTGTTAACCGAAGCGGTGCGTCGTCGTCCTTATCAGGTTATTTTGTTTGATGAGGTTGAGAAGGCGCATCCTGATGTGTTCAATATTTTGTTGCAGGTGCTCGATGATGGCCGCCTGACAGATGGGCAGGGGCGCACCGTTGATTTCCGCAATAGCCTGATCATTATGACATCTAATTTGGGGGCGGAATTTTTGGCAACCAATGAAGGTGGTGACGTGAGTGAGGAAGAAGCTGCCAGAGTAATGGATGTCGTTCGTGGTGGTTTTCGTCCGGAATTTTTGAACCGGATTGATGAGATTTTGATTTTCCATCGTTTGGCGCGGGTTGATATGTCTTTGATTGTTCAAATTCAGCTGTCTTCTTTGTCACAGCTCTTGTCTGATCGCTCTATCGGTCTTGATTTGTCTGTTGCTGCGATTGAGTGGCTTGCGGATAAAGGGTATGATCCGGCCTATGGTGCGCGGCCTTTAAAGCGGGTTATCCAGAAATATCTGCAAGATCCGTTGGCTGAGCAATTGTTGGGGGGTGAAATTTCCGATCATTCAGTTGTCAGCATTGGCTGTGATGCAGATGGTCTGACTTTTGCTGCAACGCGCTCTGTTCATTGAGCGTCAGGCTTTGGGTTATGATGTAAGCTTTTTCCCCCTCGCAAGGTTTTGCGAGGGGTTTTGTTTTTTTTGCTGTTTCTTTGTCTGTTGGCTTGTGGGTTGTTTGTTTTATGTTTTCCCCTGCTTGAACTGTTGGATTTCTGGGGTTTTGTTGTGGTGTGTGATATTTCTTTGAATAAAGTTTGCTTATTTTTGTTTTAGTGTT
>JAOXSH010000062.1 GCA_025800145.1 Cohaesibacter sp. | reverse complement strand
TATGGGTTAATCTTTCGTGCCGTTGGTATTAACGCTCAGACATGCTTAAAATTGAAAGAGCGAAAGGCTCTAAAAACGAAAGCCCACCGGGGGAGGATCCGGCAGGCTTCGTTTCATGTTTCAAAACTGGGAGGAGGTGTTTTGAAACCTATCGGGCTTTTGGGAGGAGGAGAAGCCCGAATTTCTTATTTGCCAGCAGCGCGGCGAGCAACAAACTCGATATCACCGCGGCCAATGCCCAGATCGTTCAGATCACGGGTGCTCAGACGGCTCAGTTCAGTAACAGTGTTGCGGTAATTACGCCACTGCCGATAGTTTTTTACGACATTTTCAAACATTGCTTTTTTCCCTCATAAGTCATGCAACGTGGCACAATCTTCAGATCTCTTGCGAAGCAATCAGCCTCGCTTTGTTAAAAATAGATATACTATGCTTTGAAAACTTTTGCATCGCACAATATTGCATAGCTGGCTTGCGGGTCATGCAATCCTTGTATGGGTATTACCCCTAGGAGACCTGTGCGCGGATGGAGTTATCTATATGATTTACTGTACTTAATCAGAATTCTTCGAATTTTCATCGTCAAGCTTGATCACCGTTGCGATACCGGCAACTCGAATGCCTGCTCGGGATCAATTTCTTCTCTATCCCTGCCATTGTCTCTGCAAGGACAGACCCCGTTTGAGATTATAAGCAATTGCCGTGAGTTGAACAAAGAGCGTTGCCTTGTCGAGGCCACAGGATGGGATCCGGTCCAGACCGTAGGAGCGCGTTTACAGGTGCCCAAGATCTTTTCGATCCGGCCTCTCACTTTGTTTATGGGGATATTATACCAGCGCCTCAAAAGCAGAGCCTTGAAAAGACAAAGAGGAGGCCAGCCCTGCTCGCCCTTGGGTGACGAGGAGATACTCCCCATAAGGGCATCCAGCATCCCACTCTATCAGGCGGGTCAGTTCGTCCAGATCTGTTGGAACCCGGCGATCTGCTCCGAACATCTCTTCTGACCAATGACACGACGAACCATCTTTCTGACTCTATAAAAAGATCCGGTAAATCAATTGAAGCCAAAGATTATACAATCGTCAAATGCAATCCGAGCACAGGTCTTTTGTTCGAGATGATCGTTATACAAACTCAAATGCATCAATTGCGTTTGGCAATTTCGCGCAAGCCCTTCTTTTTCTGATCCGGGCCTTTGGGTTTGGTCAGCACAATGAAGTCTGTCCCCTGATAGGTGGTTTCGCGGCTTTTTCCCTTATCGGAAATCGCCAAGGACGAACCGGCAACCAGCATCGGGGCGATGCGATCACGGATCTCTTGGGGAATGATCAATCGATCCAGCACACTTTCTGCGGCAATCAAGCCATTGTCTTGGTCAATCGCCTCAATCCCCACCCGTTTTTGCATGGTTGGATGAATGCTGTCGCCAAGGCTCAAGGCCAGCCAATGGGCCTTTCTGTTATCTTCATTGGTCTTGCTGACCGTGAAAAGATGCGCTCCAAGTGGCTTTTGTGGCTGTTTGAAACGCAAGGGTGCATTGAAGACAGGCTTGAATTTCTGGCGCACATAAATATGGCCATCCGGTACTTGTCCTTTGCCTGCCTTGCTATAGAGCGCTTGCAGCAAGGGTCGATCAAATTTGCCATTCCAGTCTGTCTTATCCTGTTCCTTCATGAAATGGCGAACCGCTGCAATGGTATTGCGCCCTGCAAGACCATCGACTTTGCCTGCGTCATAGCCCAGTTGGTTCAATTCACTTTGGATATCGCGCACCAATGTCATATTGGAGCGCCGGGTGATGAGGATACGGATCGGCTTTGGTGACTTTTTGCCCTTTGCAAGCTGGGCCTGTCTGCTTTGCCAAAGGCTCAGGGCATGACGATTAATCAGACGCATTTCCAGCCCCTGATCATCTGTCTCGCCTGTTGGCTTGATATCGCGTGGATCTGGCCCCGGCTGAAACAGGGCTTGGTGCTGGATGGGCTTTGGGGCCACTTCACGCTCGGCAATCACAACATGGGCGCCCCGCTCGGTCAGGGAAAATAGCGTTTTGGCAAAAGAATTGGGTAATCGCACACAGCCATGGGATGCGGGATAGCGCGGTACATGGTTAGAGGCATGAAGGGCAATGCCAGACCATGTCAGGCGTTGCATGAAAGGCATGGGGGCATTGTCATAGAGATTGGAGAAATGCCTGCGCCGTTTTTCCAAAATGGAAAAGACACCCGTGGGTGTGGTGTGTCCACGTTTGCCCGTTGACACTGGTGATGTGGCAATGCGTTCTGCGCCTTTGAAAACCTGCAAGCTTTGATCTGCGCGTGAGACAATCACCTGAATTGGTCGCAGATCCTCTTTGTTGACGAGCTTTGCCCCGAGTCCTGTTTCGCTGGCATTGGCGCTGTAAGAGAAGGCTCCCAATAGAATAGGAGCCATTAAGGCAATTGATTTCTTCATTTCATTTCCCGATCATCCCAACTATTCGCCCGGACAATTCTTCTTTTGGTTCAATATAAAAAATTTTTTGATCAATTTATCAGTAAACTATGGTGAAGCCGTTAATATCAGTCGCTTTTGTTTGTCTATATGACCTTTCATGCCGTTGGTATTATACCAACGGCATGAAATTTTCACTATTGCTAGATTTGCCTTTGAATCCATTGCTTGCCAAGCAACAGAATTTGCAAACTGGCGGCAAGACCAAAGCTGCCATAGGCCCATGCTGCCCCTGTTGAGCCATAATCTGGGATCAACAATAAAGACGCACCAAGTGAGACCAACAGCGAAAAGAAAGCGGCATAAAGGCAAAGCCTGTAAGATCCCGCAGAGGGAAGGCAAAAGCCCAAAAAAGTGCCCCAAAAAACCGGCATGGAAATGAAACCAATGGTGCAAAATAGCGAATAGTGAGCGGCAAAATCCGCCCCATAAACAAAATCGAGCAACCATTCACCAATCAGTACGCTACCCGCCCAGAAGACCAATCCCATGCCAATAGCAAGCAAAGATCCGCTGCCAATAATGGTCCAAAAGCGTTTTCCATTGCCCTGATCATAAGCCGTTGCCAAAGGTGAGCGCACCGCTTGTCCCAAAACATTGACCACCATGCTGCCAAGCAAGATAAAATAGGTGAGAGCGGCAAAAATACCCAAGTCACTGGTGCCGCTTTGCTCTTCCAGCAACAGGCGCGGCACATTGATAGCAATGGCGGTAACAAAACTTGCTAGCCCAATGGGAAGGGCATGTTTGATAAGAGCCAATAAAGCCTCTCTATCCCGACCTTTACTCTCACATGTCTGATCGCGATAGGGCGCGGCCATAACAAGGCGATCATAAAAGATCAAAACACCAAGCCATCCCCCAGCATAGCAGAAAAGTGAGAGAAGCAGATCTTGACTATAGGCATAGAGCAGAGCAAAGAGACTTGTGCTGACCACAGCACGCACCACCATGCTTTTGCCCACCTGGTCCATCTGATTGACCCGTTGAGGCAGAGCATACAGCATATCAGAAGCGGATTCAGACAATTTCGCAATAGCGATCAAGAGAATAACCAACCGCGCCTGTCCATCATTGCCAAATAGAAAAGCCATAAACAGAATGATAAGGGCAGCAGGCCAAAGGCTGATCAGGCGCAACCGCCAAAAAGAGCCAAAGGAATAATCTTTGCCCTGATAGGTGACATAAACGGTGCGCAAGGATAGATTGAAGAAAATTTGCACCGGGGTCGTCAGTGTCAGAGCCAAACCATAATGCCCGACATGCTCAGCCCCGCCGCTCCGTGCCAGCAAAATGACCAACAGCCATTGCAGCCCGGAAAATATGCCCTGACTGATCAGCATCCAGACGAAATTTTTCTTCAAGGTCATAGGCTGGGCAGACTGTCTTAGATATATTGCGCTTGGGCGGTCAGTTGATATTTCAAAACCCGATAACAGGCTTCCCGCCGTTTTTGAACAATGGGGTACATATAGCGCTTTGCATGGCGCAAATTGCGTGCAGATTGTTCGGCAAGCAAATCCGCATTGTCCAAATTGTCTGACACACGTTTGGTGAATGTGGTGACATCGAAGCTCTCGATCATTTGGCGGTGATCGAGCAATTCTGAGGCACCGCCAATATTGTTGGAGACAACCGGCAAAGCCCGTGCCATGGCTTCAATCACCACGCGCGGAAGGCCTTCCTGACGCGATGGCAAAATCAGCATGTCAGCTGCATCCATCGCCTCCCATACGGCTTCACCGGCTTTGAGCTGGCCGACGAAATGGACATGATCGGTAACGTCCAACTCTTTCGCCCGTGCTTCAAATGTCTCTCGCATCGGGCCATCCCCGATCAGATGCAAATGGATATCCCGTCCCTGTTTTTTGAATTCTGCCATCATGCCAAGGGAAATATCATGGCCTTTATACCAATTTTGCATCATCGCCACTTGTATCAGATGATGGGATTGTTTGGTAAAATCCTCAGCCTTGCGGGCTTGCTCTTTATAGCCCTCACTGGGCAAATCCAGCGATGTATAATGAAAGGCGCGGGTCTTGGGGCCGGGTTTATAGTCTCGTTGCAAGGTTTCACGGGTCACATAAGAAGCGGTCTCGGCGCGGCGGCATAAAAATTGACAGCTTTTGGTGAACAGCCATTGAAAAAGCGGTGACAGCGGATGTTTCAAACTGTCTTTGGAATAGGCATGAGCAGGATCGCCAACCAGCTCAATGCCATAGGGTCTGCCAACGGCCATCATCACATGGCCCATTAAATTGCCAGCACTGCTGGGCGCGCGCACCAAAACGGTGCCATTCTTATCCCGCGCCATGCGGATCATCTGTGCCAGCACCTTTGGCAAGACTTTCAAAAAGCGTTTTGGTCCCTGATAGGCGGGCAGTGCTTCAAAGCGAACCTTAGGACCTTCTACCACCCGTGCGGCCTGATCCTCTTTTTCAAACAAGCGGGCAACAACGACCACCTCATCAAAAGCATTGCAATAGCGTTTGAAGAAATCATAATCCATATTATAGGAGGCCGGTTGGCCATCCTTAAGGGTGAAGGTGCCATCCAGAACAACATAAAGACGGCGAAAGCTGTCCGCATGGCCAACGCGATCTTGCGTTGTGCTCAAAGACAAGGATCCGTCTCGCACGGTTGGTTTAAACATCTAACACCCCAATCACTCAATACACATTTCGGAGTTTGTCAGGTTCTTTATAACCCCAAGATCCCTAACAACCATCTAATCAAATGAAATTTTGTCGCAGGGCAAGGCCTATTGATTGGAGAGTACAATCATAAAAACATGCCCGATTTAAGTAGACTTTTAAGGCCATCTAGTCTAAAACCTGAAAAAGTTGATTATTTTATAGTTTACAACTGTGATGTGTGGGGCATGACATTGTGATGGGGATTATTCGCGTGGTGCGCTGGCCATATTCATTGGCCGGTCTATTGGTTCTCAATATATCTTTAGGTTTGATATCATCTGCCTATGCGCAAGTCAGATATCAGGACGAAAATATTGATTATGAGACGACATCGGCCATTTTTATGGGCCATGATGCCGACGATTTGAGGCGCTATCAAACAAAGCCTCAAGCCAAATCTGGGGTAAACTCTCAGACAGAAGCCTTAGATGGCGAAACGGCTGCCATACCGCCATTTCCGCTAAACAGGGTGAAACCACCTGTTGCCGTGCCGAACAATCTGGTGGGGCGCTGGACCGTGCGCCATGTCAGAACGCCAAAGAATGTTTTACGCAAAATGAGCCAGCTCTTGCCCAATCCGGCAGTGCTGACCCTGCGCCAAGATGGGCAGTTCACTATGACCGCTGGCTGCACGCAAAATCTTGGTACATTGCGCTGGGATGAGGGGCGGCTGTCTTTAGGGATGGTCTTGAGCGAAGACAATCAATGCAATGCATCACAAAAGCAACTGGAAGAGCATATTCTGGACATTCTCGATCGCGTCAGCCAGCTTGACCAAAAGGCGGCCAATAAAGTCTCATTTCAGGATGAAAAGGGACGGGATCTGATCACTCTGTCACGGGTTGATTAGGGCATAGCTTCATAAATGGCGACGCGCTCGCCTTGCCATCACCTTGGGTTGGTTGGCAGCAAGGCGCAAAGCAGAGTGTGTGCGGTTTTCGGATAAAGGATGCTTGAAAATAAGCACTAAACCAAATGCGCACAACAACAGCTCTATCGAAGATATTCATCGCCCGGCATTAATGGCAGGTGAGGATGCGCGGAATTTGAAGAGAGGCTCCGCCCCCGTTTGGAAAGGGCTGTCTCGCTAGTCTGTAGAGCCTCAGTCTCATAATCCTGGACATCCACCTCCTCAATTTTACGCCCCCGTTTGACAATTTTGGCAGTAGAAATCTGGATTTGCTCGATGCTCTTGATGCTACTTTGAAAATGGGTCTGCAATTTGTCGACCCGCTCATCAAGGCGGCCAATATCATCCATCAAAAGCTTGACTTCATGCTGAATAATATGGGCCTGTTCACGCATTTGGACATCTTTTAAAATCGATTGTACCACCTGAATTGAGAGCATCAACAAAGAGGGTGACACAATGACAATGCGCGCCCGATGGGCCAGTTGCACAAGATCGTCAAAATATTCATGCAAATCCGCGAATAAACTCTCAGAGGGCACAAACAAAAAGGCCGTCTCCTGCGTCTCGCCAATGATGAAATAGCGATCAGCAATATCCTTGATATGCCTTTTCAAGTCCTGACGAAAACGGGCACGAGCCGCCTTGTCTTCTTCCGCATTTTGCGCATTGTCAATTTGCGTCCAGCCTTCGAGCGGAAATTTGGCGTCAATCACCAGAACTGCCTCATTATCGGGCAAATGAATGACGCAATCCGGCCGTTTGCCATTTGAAAGGGTATATTGAAAATCATAGGAATTGGACGGCATACCATCACTGACAATAGCCTCCATCCGTCCTTGCCCAAACGCGCCCCGTGTTTGCTTATTGGCCAGAATATGCTGCAATTCCACCACACGGCTGGACAGATCGGTCAGATTGTTCTGCGCCTTGTCAATCACGGCAAGGCGTTCATGCAAGGCACGCAAATTGTCATGTGTGGCTTTTTGCTGAACGCCGAGATTTTTGTTCAAGGATTGGCCAAGTCTGTGCCCCATGCCATCCATACGGGTGGTCAGGGTCTGAGCCAGCTCGTTCTGACGGGTTGAGAAAATCTCCGCCATATTCTTCATACGCCCGGTCATTTCCGCTTGCAGGCGTTGCATTTCCTCCACCTGCACATGCCGGGCCCTGTTTTGTGCCTCACTCATAGATAGCTCAAAGGCGCGCTGGCGGTTGGCGCGCCGGATTGTCAAAAGCAACCAGACCAGCAAGAGGGCAATCACGCCAAGGACCCCCAGCAAGAGCTGAAATCCGCTCACACTCTGCTGGCCAAGGCTCAAAACAATCTCATCCATAACAAGCCATTATAGAATGATTCGGCGAATAGAAAAACAAAAAGAGAACATTGAAAAGAGCAAAAGAGACAAAAGCACGGGCAAAGTATGACAAATCACCCATACAGGCAGACTTCGCGATTGACCGGGCTGCAAATTCGCACTATTTCACCTGCATGGCACTTATGGAAATTGTTACATTGCCGGACCCGATCCTGCGAGAGCAGTCAGCGCCGGTTGAGCGGATAGATGATGATCTGCGCCGCCTCGTCGAAAATATGTTCGAAACCATGTATCACGCCCCGGGCATTGGTCTGGCCGGTATACAAGTGGGTGTGACCCGGCGAATTTTTACTGTCGATTGCGCAAGAGAAGGCGAAGACAAAGCCCCCATTTGCATGATCAATCCGCAAATTGTCTGGCAATCTGACGAGCTGTCCGTCTATGATGAGGGTTGTCTGTCCATTCCTGATTTCTATGCAGAAGTCGAGCGCCCCGCCGAGATTAACATCCAGTATATGGACCAGTTCGGCAAAGAGCAGCAATTGCAGTGTGATGGCTTGTTGGCAACCTGTGTGCAGCATGAATTTGACCATCTCAATGGTGCGCTCTTCATCGATTATCTTTCAAAATTGCGTCGCGACCGGGTGATCAAGAAATTCACCAAACTGGCCAGACAAAAAGAAAAACACACCATTCTGTAACAGCGGATAAACGGCCCCGATCAGGCCAAGCTTAAGGACCCTTGCCATGCTGCGCGTCATCTTTATGGGGACACCGGACTTTTCAGTGCCAACCCTGATGGAAATTGTTGGGCAGGGGCATGAAGTGGTCGCCGTTTACAGCCAGCCCCCCCGTCCGGCCGGTCGTGGCATGGAAGAGCGCAAAAGCCCGGTTCACGCCAAGGCGGAATTGCTGGGCCTACCGGTCTTTACTCCCACATCTTTGAAATCCAGCGAAGAGCAGGAGAAATTTGCCGCTCTTAATGCTGATGTCGCGGTGGTTGTAGCCTATGGCCTGCTTTTGCCAAAGCCGATTTTGCAAGCCCCAGACCATGGTTGTTTGAACCTGCATGGCTCGCTCTTGCCGCGTTGGCGCGGGGCTGCCCCCATCCAACGGGCCATCATGGCAGGGGATCAGGAAACCGGCGTAGAAGTGATGCGCATGGAAGAAGGTCTGGATAGTGGCCCCGTTTGCATGATTGAGCGCATCGCAATTTCTGAGACAATGACCGCGGGTGATTTGCATGATCAAATGATGGTGCTGGGCGCAGATTTGATGGTGCGTGCCTTGGCAGCGCTCTCGCGTGGGGCACTGGCCGATCAAGAACAGGAAACAGAGGGCGTGACATATGCGCAAAAAATCGAAAAAGCGGAAAGCCGCATCGATTTTTCAAACTCTGCCACAGACATTCACAATCAGATCCGTGGCTTGTCTCCTTTCCCCGGTGCCTGGTGTGAGATGGAGATCAAAGGCAAAAAGCAGCGTGTCAAAATCCTGCGCTGCGAATTGGTGCAGGGAACGGGTGAAGCAGGCAGTTTGCTCGCCGATGACATGACCATCGCCTGTGGCACAGGGGCCATTCGGCTGCTTGAGTTGCAGCGCTCTGGCAAGGGAGTCATGAAGGCGCAAGACTTTCAACGCGGTGCAGCTTTGAGCGTGGGAGAGACAATCGTCTAATGCCTCGCTATAAGCTTGTGATCGAATATGACGGACGCCCCTTTTCTGGATGGCAACGTCAGGACAATGCCCCAACCGTTATGGGGCGGATTGAAGACAGTCTGTTCAAATTCACCCGTGAGCGTGTGACTTTATTTGGCGCAGGGCGCACCGATTCCGGCGTTCATGCAACCGGGCAGGTGGCGCATTTTGATCTGGCGCGCGACTGGCATTCACAAAAAATCAAGGAAGCCCTCAATCATTTTCTAAAAGAAACCGGTGTGGCCGTTCTTGGCGCCGCCAAGGTCACGCAAGACTTTGATAGCCGCTTTTTAGCTGTGCGTCGCTATTATCGCTATCGCATCTGCAATCGTCGTGCGCCCCTCACCTTTGAGCTGGGCCGCGCTTGGCAATATAGCTATCCCATTGATGTGCATCTCATGCAACAAGGGGCCAATCTGTTGCTTGGCCATCATGATTTCACAACCTTTCGCGCCACCGCCTGTCAGGCCAAAAGCCCATGGCGGACCATGGAAGCTCTAAAAGTCATCCGCGAAAGGGAATGGATCTATCTTGACGCCATGTCCCGTTCATTCCTGCATAATCAGATCCGCTCATTCGTCGGCTCATTGGCCGAAGTAGGATCGGCGCGCAAACCGGTCGAATGGATCAGCGAGATTCTATCTGCGCGGGACCGACGTGCTTGCGGCCCGGTTGCACCGCCAGATGGGCTTTATCTCACACAGGTGGATTATCCCGATGATGTGAATTTCATCATCAGCGAAGAGCCATGGATAGGGCATAAAAAGGCGCAATAAGCTCTTGGTGCCTGATTTATACCAACGGCATGAAACCTTATGATTGGCGCGATCCACCAATATCGGGACTGTCAATAAGAGGCAGCCCTTGGGCAATTTCGCTGAGGATTGAGGCGCTGGCAATGCCCAAAATCATGGTCAGCACGGTCAAGCCCAAGGCAACACTCATGCCCTGATCGAGAATGAAATCCAGCAGACGATAGGTCAGCCACAAGGCCGTACCATAGACGCCGATCATGACAATCAGCACCATTTCCCCGCTGATCACCCCGCCCGTCACCATGGCGCTGGGCAGAAGGATCAACAGCAACACAATCACACTCATCCAGTTATAGCTGACAATGAGCGGGATCAAACGATCACGAAATCCCATAGGACCGGACAGCAACAAGAAAGCCAGAGGAACGGTGCCCCAGTCCAGAAACAGCTGCAAAGGGAGATAAGCAAGGCCACCCTGACGCATGATCAGGCTGTTTTCAATGGTGCCAAAGCCAAAGGCATAAACAAGGCTAACGCTCTCGACGATCACCATGGCAAGAAAAGAGCGGATCAGGCCTTGGCGTGAGACATCGATGCCATACAGCGCCTCGCGATTGCCGCGCACAAAAGCCCACAGGCTTTCCAGATGAAAAAGGATATAACCGATCAAGACAAAGCGCTCCGCTCGCTAATTTTGCGCCAGCTTATAGACAATGCAGAGGCAGGGACAGCGCAAAAGCAAAATCGTCAAAAGAGAAAATTTTTCATCCTTAAATGATAGCAAGACAGAGCGCTCCCAAGGCACTGAGACAGAGCCAATGCATGGGCAACTCTAAATATCTTTGTATCAACCGGGCTGTAAAAAACAGACAGGCAAGAAAATAGGCACCTGCCAAGAGGATCGTGACCATAAGCGGCAAAAAAGGCAACCAGCCGAGCATCCAGCCAGTCATAAACAGGAAAACCGGCAAAACCAGCTTGAGGCGCAAGCGATTAAAAGCAATGGCCAGCGCAAGCATTTGACCGCTCTGCCCAAGGCCATAGCAGACCAGCATCAAAAAAATGGGGCCAATGGAAAGGGGCAGCAGCGACAGAAAAGACAGCAAGAGCACCCCAATCAAAGGCATATCCGATCGGGTGATATGCAAATAGACAAGAGCAACAAAAACCAGCCCAGCCAAAGGCAACAACGATGCAACAAAGCCTCCAAAACTGGCTGGGTGATCTTTTGTCATGCTCATTGTCCCATAGTCTTGTTTAGAGCCTGATTTAAAAAGCCCTGAGTCAATCTTTCATGCCGCTGGTATTACTTGGGCGGAAAATAGCTTAAAAGGAACTGATAATAGATCTCTGCCAAATTGTGCAGATCCTCAACATCTACCCGCTCGTCAATCTGGTGCATGGTTTGTCCGACAAGGCCAAATTCAATCACGGGGCAATAATCCTTGATGAAACGGGCATCGGACGTGCCGCCACCTGTCGAGAGCTCTGGCACCTTGCCGGTGACTTTGGTAACGGCATCAGAGAAAGAAGAAATCAAATCCTCTGATTTGGTCAAAAAGACCTGACTGAGATCCGGCTCCAAATCCAGAACCACTTCAAAACCGTCTGGCAAACCACATTCCGCGATGCAGTCATGCAGGAAAGTCTCGATTTTGTCTTTGTTCCAAAGATCATTATAGCGGCAATTAAAACGCGCTTTTGCACTCTCCGGGATGACATTGGACGCAGGATTGCCAACATCAAAAGTGACAAATTCCAGATTGGTTGGCTGGAAAAAGTCGGTGCCTTGATCCATCACCTTATAATTGATATGCGCCACAATCTTGGCCAGAAGCGGTACGGGATTAAGCGCCAGATGCGGATAGGCTACATGGCCCTGTTTGCCCCGTATGGTCAGCCAGCCACTTTGGCTGCCACGACGGCCAACCTTGATGGCATCGCCCAATGCATTTGGATTGGTCGGCTCCCCCACAATACAGGCATCAAAGGCCTCTCCGCGCTCTGCCGCCCATTTCAGCAATTTGATGGTGCCATTGATAGCCGGGCCTTCTTCATCGCCGGTGATCAAAAAAGACAAGGTGCCCTTGGGGGCGCCATGTTCACCAAGATAGCGCAGACTTGCCGCTGCAAAAGCGGCAACCCCGCCTTTCATATCAGCTGTGCCACGCCCATAAATCATGCCATCTCTGACCTCGCCGGCAAAAGGCGGCAACGTCCAAAGGCTCTCCTCCCCTGTTGGCACCACATCGGTATGACCGGCAAAGCTGAGATGCGGGCCTTCCCCCCCCTGTATCTTGGCAAAGAAATTCTCAATATCAGGGGTGTCCGTGTCAGAAAAAACAGGCCGCGAAACCTCAAAGCCTGAAGGGGCGAGAAGACTGTTCAGATAATCAAGCGCTCCACCTTCCAAAGGTGTCACGCTGGGGCATTGAATGAGCTTTTGGGTGATTTCAACAGGACAGAGACTGTGTGACATGGAAGCGGCTTTCATGATCTAGAGCATATTTGTCGAAAAGTGTGTGCGGTTTTCGGACAAAAATATGCTTAAAGCAAAAACTAGAGCATTTTCAATAACTACATGTTTATTCAAAATGCTCTGAGTCGGGGTCTGAAGGTGAGTGGCCTGAAAGTGATTTTGAAGAATCAACAAAGGGCTATCAGCACAATAGGCAGCATAAGCATTCATGTGGGTATAAAAGCTTGCAAAGAGCCATGCAAGCGATCACCGCGCAAAAATGCAGAGGCGAGAATAGCGATCAGGCGGGTTGAGCTTTGCTTTTTGTCCAAATGCCAAGA
Organism: Cohaesibacter sp.; assembly: GCA_025800145.1. Lineage (GTDB taxonomy): Bacteria > Pseudomonadota > Alphaproteobacteria > Rhizobiales > Cohaesibacteraceae > Cohaesibacter. The sequence continues at coordinate 37,243 of JAOXSH010000062.1, read as the reverse complement.
TCAATGAAATAGATCAGCCAGAATGGCACAAGGGCGCTCAAATAAAGGGCGCGATCGGCAAGAGAAACACTGCACTCAAAAGGAAAATGCGGAGCCAGAACGCTTAATGTCGCCAAGATTGGCACAGCATAGGCAAAAAAGCTTAGATGCCCACGTCCTTTGGCGCGCAACCGTTTTATGACCACACAATACCACATGAAACAAAAAACCAGCGTCAACAAACCAAGGCTGGCATAATAAAGCTGGCCCATGGCGGTTGTGGGATTGAGCGTGCAGAGATAATTATCCTGAACACGAAACAAAGCAGCACAGGTCATTTCCATCGGAAACAAAATCACATGAGCCAGCCAGAACTCCTTGCGAGACAGAGTGCCGGAGCTGTCAAACAGCATATGTTCAAAGGTCATGAGCGCGTGTCCTTATGCGTCTTGATTGTGCGTGGGGCCACTTGATCACGCTTTGTAAAAGCTGTCCATGATCAGGCTCAAAAGAATTGACATATTGGCGATGCTTGCTACTCTTTTTCACGCTTACCCTTGGTCGAGTGGATGCCTCTAAAGCTCCCCTCGCCTGACATCACATCTTCATAATTTGGCAGTCTGGGCCGACAGCAATGGATAACTGGAAAGGCGCCGCCTATATGGCGCTCTCAATGGCGGCCTTCACGCTGGAAGATGCCCTGATCAAGGCCATTGCGGTGCGCCTGCCTGTTGGAGAAATTCTGATCCTGTTCGGGGCTGGCGGCGCTTTCATCTTTGCCTGTTTGGCAGGGCTGCAAAAGCAAAGTCCAGTTTCCAGAGCGATGATGTCCAGGACGATGTTGATCCGTAGCTTCTTTGAAATTTTCGGTCGTTTATTCTATGCCTTGGCCATTGCCCTGTCGCCTCTTTCCAGCGCATCGGCCATTTTGCAGGCCACCCCTTTGGTCGTTGCTGCTGGTGCTGTGTTATTCTTTCATGAGCAGGTCGGCTTTCGCCGCTGGATCGCGATTGCCATTGGCTTTTGCGGTGTGCTGATGATCTTGCGGCCCGGGAGTGGAGATTTTCAGCTTGTCTCTGTTTTCGCGCTTTTGGGCATGATCGGCTTTGCCGGTCGGGATTTGGCAACCCGCGCAGCGCCGGCCTCTTTGGGAAATCTGCAATTGGGCATTTTGGGCTTTTTGATGCTGGTGATAGCCGGGGGCATAGCCACCCTCTATAGCCAGATATGGCTCATGCCAACGCTGACAGAAACGCTCTATCTCCTCGTTGCAATTGTGATTGGCGTCTTTGCCTATAATGCGCTGACCAAAGCCATGCGCACGGGCGAAATTGGCGTGGTCGCCCCCTTTCGCTATACCCGTCTTGTCTTTGCCATGATCATCGGCATATGGATTTTTGGAGAAGCACCAGATGAATGGACCCTTGCAGGCAGTGCCATCATTGTCTTCTCCGGGCTATATACCTTGATACGCAGCAATAAAAAACCAGCGCCTCAATAAAAAGGCGCTGATTTCTGTATGCCTCATTACGCGCTTTCATCTGACAACGCTTGCATGTGAGCCTGTTATCCCAGCAGGGTCATAACGGCTGTGGCAAAGACCAAACCACCCAAAATCCAGTTGGTATAATGTTCGATACGGTGAGAAAGGCTCATTTTGCCGATCACGATGCCCACATACATCCAAAGACTACAGACCAATATAAGAGATAAAAAGGTCAGACTGAGTTTAACCAAAATATCGGCATGGATCTGGTCTTGCATAATGGTATGGGAAGCAAAAAGCGAAAGAAAGACGACATAGCCTTTCGGATTGGCCAGTCCAAGAAAAACGGCGGAAGCAAAATGTGCCAGTTGGTTTGGTCTTTCAATTGTCTGCCCAACGGGAGCGGTGATGATCCGATAGGACAGATATAGGAAATAGCCAAAAGCGAGAAAGGTCAATCCTTTCTCGGCGGAAGGAATAGCCTGAATAAGAGAAAACAAGCCAATAGCACTGGCAATGGCAGACAGGCTCAGCCCAAGAATAATCCCGCCATTATAGACCAGTGTTCGCTGAAAGGAATGATTGCGGGCAACAAGCAACAAAGAAGCAATGGCCGGCCCCGGCGCAGCACACAAAGCCAGCGCAGAAATCCCAAATGTAGTCGCAGCTGTCACATCCATCAGACATCTTCCCTGATAGCGCGTGAGTGGGAAGGATTAGTCTCCCACACAGGGGTTATGGTCTGATCCAGCCAAGCAAATTGCTCAAGGCCTTGTTCATAGCTGTCATGCGTCCCGAAAATGAAGCCAATAAAGCCGCTGAATTCAGGATAGGGAGCTACCTCGCTGCCATTATCAAGAAACCGCATAATAATGTCACATTGCGGATGTGCTCTTGCGGCATCAATTCCGTTAACATTGGCAAGAATGCCGTATCCACCAATGGGGATTATATAATTACTCGCATAACGGTTTACTCTCGGAATTTTTTCCTTAATATCGGTTTCTTGGCCAGCTGCGAACCTCATTTGATTGCCAAATAAATCGAATCCGGTACTTTTCTCAACAACATAATGACAAGAACCAGAACCACCAACCCGAGCTCCAATCTCCAATATATACGCTGTGCCATTAGAGGTTACCCGCAATTCACAATGTCCCGGTCCATTGATCAGACCAAGCGCTTTCATGCCCTTGCAAGCCTCCTTTGTGATGGCGCCTCGTAGCTCATCGTCAAGCTTTGCAGGGGCCAGATAAACGGTTTCCTCAAAATAGGGTCCGGTGGGATTTCCTTTATAACCAATAGAGACAACGTGACAGTTGCCATTGATTGCAAAGCATTCGGCAACATATTCCACACCTTCCAGATAGCCTTCGACGAGCAGTCCATTTGCATGATGGGTTGGAGAAAAGCGATCAAACATTTCCCGGTTCATATCTGATATGGATTGAAGAGCGGCGTCTCTTTCTGCATCAGTTCTGACAAGAGTGACACCAGCGCTGCCAAATGCGGATTTTGGCTTCAAAACATAAGGATAGTCTAATTTTTCAAGAGCAGCTCTATCCTGATTACCTCGGTAATTCAGAAAGGCAGGCACGTTACAGCCACCTTTTTGTAACTCTTCCCTCATGATAAATTTATCGCGCGTCGCCGCGGCAGCTTTGGGTGGAATGTTGGGCCATCCCATACGTTCCGCAGCCAGGGCTGTCCAAAGAACAGCTTCCTCGCGGGAAGTGAAAATCCCATCAAGACGGTTTTCGCGACACCAGACTTCAAGAAGCTCAAATGCTTTTTCAGGATCTTCAAAAACCGGAAGGCACAAATGTGCTTTCAATGCGGCCTTGGCAGGTTGAGGATCCTCGCCTTCATCATGGATATCGATCAATTCGAAGCCTAACTTTTCAGCGACGTCAAATACGAAAGGGATATTGTTATTGCGCTGGCATACCAGTCCCAATCTAGGTCTCATGGCTTTTTCCTTGATATTTGTTGCTTAAGAATAACAGCAGCAGTCCGATGGCACTGATCGCCAATGCTGCAAAGTGACCCGGGTCTATGCTATGGCCGATTAACGAATGTCCTCGCACGGCTTGTTCGATGATAAAGGTACTGACGGGGGCCAATATGCTTATTGTGCTTGCAATAAGAGGGTCTGTTCGGACAATCAGCAGATTGTACATAACATAGACAGGGGCTGCTATGATGGCACCTATCACAAGGAGCTGTCCTATGAGCGATACACTAAAACCGGAAGGAACACCCTCAATAAGCAGAGCGGTTATGGCAGAAAAGACAGTGCCGATGCCCAACAAACCAGGCAATATGTCTGTTACTGAATAATGGGAGAGCAATCGCTTGTAGCTTAATCCGTAAAAAGCATAGGAGACTGCGGCAAACAAGGCAAATAGAATGCCCCAAGGCAACAATATGTGATCCTTGCCAGAGCTCAGATCCGCTTCAACACCGCTGGAATGGGCAAATAGGATGATCGCCAAAAGCGTGCAGATCGTACCACATATTGAAAATAATGTTGCAGCTTGACGAAAATACAAGACACTTTGCAGGAACGTCAGGACAGGAATGCTGGACAGGATCAGCACCAGCAAGGTGGCTGAGATAGAGGTCAAAGCAACATAACTTAATGCAAAGAAACCGGAAAATCCTGTGATGGCAAGTAGGGAAAGATGACGAGGATTCGCATCACCAAACAGTTTTTTAAAACCGGAATGTCCTCGGATAAGATTGAAAAAGACAATCCCGATGAAGGACGCGCCAAGCCGTATGGCTGATGACCACAGAGGCGCAACATCTTGCAGCAGTTCAGCAGACCAGACCCATGATATTGCATAGAGAACAATGATGGCTGCGATCATGCCGAACACCCAGAGCAATGTCGGCTTTTGCAGAGTTTGAGTGGGTTTATCAGATGCTAAAGGTTTGATCATGTCTGCCGTCCAAATTCTGATGTGATGAAGTTGGACAAACGCTGCACACCTTCTTTAATTGTGTTTTCTGCATTCATGCAAAAACTCAACCGCAAATGATGATGTGCACTTTGATCGGGTATAAAATGACTACCGGGTACATAGGCGACCTTGGCATCATCCACAGCGCGAGTAAGAATTTTATCAGTATTCAGACCATCGGGAAAAGACAGCCAGACAAACATACCGCCTTGTACACTGTTCCATTGCACACCAGACGGCATGAATTGGTCCAGAGCATCAAGCATCGCCAACCGTCGCAATGAATAGACCGTGCGTAATTTTTCCAGATGAGATTCGTAAATATTATCCAGCAAATAGCTGACAATTTGCTGGTTCAGGGGTGAGGATAAAATGTCGGAACATTCTTTCATTCTTGCCATTTTAGCTATGATAGAACTGGGACCACAGGCCCATCCGATACGCAAACCCGGTACAAGGGTTTTTGAGAAAGTTCCGCAATAAAGTGTGTTGGCTTTTTCGATGGAGCCTGAGTGATGACAATCCAGAGCCAGAAGTGAGGGAATGTCATCGCCCTCATATCTTAAATTGGCATAAGCTGCATCTTCCAGCAAGACATAACCATTTGCTTTGGCTTGTGTGATGAGATCTAACCTCTGCTCCTGTGGCAGGCATAATCCTGTCGGATTTGCAAAATCAGGAATACAATATCCCATTGCGATCTTGCTCGGGGGGGAAGCATTCTTTTGCGCAAGATTGGAAAATGGCGTCACATGTGCATTCTGGGATTTGAAGGTTTGCAGGGCACCCAGATAAGTTGGGTTATCGACCAGAATTGAATCACCAGAATTAACAAAAACCCGAACGGCAAGATCGAGTGCCTGCTGTGATCCGCAGGTTACAAGAATATTGTCTTCGTTGCAGTCAATACCTTTAGAGCGCATGAGATGAGCCAGACGCTCTCTGAGCATTGGTGTTCCTATGGTCGCACCATATTGCAAAGCATCAATCGAGTCCTGCGTCAGGGCGCATTCACTCGCAGCCCTGACAGCATTTCTTGGAAAGAGCGTAGGATCGGGAATGCCCCCTGCGAATGAAATGACATCAGGCCTCTCTAGCAATCTGAGAAGATCTCGAATTGCATTTGGTCCTAAATTGTTACTCTGTTGCGAAAATGAAAATGGGATGTGATTTTTTTCACCCTTTGGCACCGAATTTGCTGATAGATGTGCCAATTGTTGGTTATCTTCCAGACGTATAGAATTTTTAAGGGTGGTCCTCATAAGAGCCTCCTTGGCCTGCGCGACTTAAACGGCGGCTATATGGAAAAAAGTCTTTCGGTAGTAAAGGTGATCGCCATCAAGTTTGCAGATATCGCAAAAGTCGACATTCAAAGGCTCGTCGGATTGCGATATTCCTTTGAAATTACCGTAATAGCTTAAAATCTTGCCTTGTCTGGCAAAGCCTTGGACCTTGTGAATGCCCGATTTGATAATTCGGATGTGACGATAGAAATTCATAACAGCGTCGCGACCGACCAATGGCGCATAGCCAGGTCGCTCATAAACAACATCCGGTGCCAAAATCTGTTCAAGAGCATCCCAGCAGTTACAGTCTATGGCTTCCAACAAAGCCGAGATCCACGGGTCATCTGTCGGAATTTCCAACGATGCAATATTATTGTTCTGCATTAATCTTATCCTTTGAGGATGGCATTCGAAAAAAGTCACTGAGAAAAGACATGAAAGTATTGGGACGAGGCATGATGTCGCTTGGGCAGTCCGACCAGATTCTGAATTGTGCCTGTGTTGGATCCTTCAAACCATAGAAATCGGTGTAACATTTGCCTTCATCAATCTCTTGTTGCCGCAACCAAGCTTCCATTGGCCAACGCATACTGCCTGCGTGGCGATGATGGTAATCATGGGTTGGCAAAACCGAAACGCAGACGAAAAAACGTTGAAACAAAAGTGGTAGCATAGCGATTGACCAACTCATCCAGCCTTTGAAACTGTGAGCTGCAGGCAGCAGGAAGAAACGGCCATGAGACACTCGAAGGAGATAATCCCTGTTTCGTTCGTTGTCCTGCCGAGCGGCCATCCACATATGTTCCGATGGAAACTGAAGCAGTGCGCTTAGGGCATAGAGAGGAAGAATGGGAATGAGCCATGCGACCAAAAGCATTTCCCACCATCCACCCATATAAGAGGCGATAGCCAGTCCGCCGAACGCAAATGCAGCTAAAGCCATGCGCCAATAGGGAGCAGTAATAAATGTCGAACGGAGCCGCAGGATGGTATAATGAATATGGAAGCGCGGTGAAATGATCGCAAGCATATGCCGAAGCGGGTAATAAGAGAGTTCCCGCCCCATTTCGAACCCCATGATGCGCATAAGGGCGATATCAGGGTCTTCCAGAGATCCAATTCCGAATCTGCCATGATGCCCTCTATTATGGGGTAGGGCATAATCATCCATATTGGGTGCCAATACCGAAAGACTGAGTAGATCGCCAATAATCTTGTCAATGGCCTTGTTTGAGGTTACTGAGCCATGTCCAGCATAATGGGCGTCACTTGTCAGCGAGCGGGCGGCATTGACAGTCAGGACCCAGGCGATTGGCAATGCGAGCATTGCCCAGCCTTGCAGATGAAACAGCAGAGCGGCTAAACCGACACCAACCACATATTTGGTATAATCAATGGCGATTGCACCAATTGGTGTAATTTCCAATTTTGGTTTGGAATGAGCCAATGGTTTGCCAGAGATTACCGTCAGAATGGGCTGCACCCATTCTGGAAAATGTCTGAAGCTGTCGCGTGGATCAAGAGGCATGTTTCAACCTCTGTTTCTGATGGTGCTTCTTCAGGCAATAAAAACGATTACCTGCTACATAGCCATCAATGCCCGTTTCAAGCGCATAGCGGTGTAGATCGCTCAGGCGATTGATAAAACCGGTTCCGTTAAAATTGAGAGAGGTATTGCATAAAACACCAAAATCAGTTTTCTTCTTGAAAATATTGAGTAACTTGTAAATTTCAGGATTTTGATGCTCAGTGACAGACTGTAACCTTGCAGAGCCGTCAACATGGGTGATGGCTTTGAGCTGATCTGATTTAACTCGCTGAAAATAGAGCATATGCGGGCTTGATTCTTGGCTGTCAAATAATCGGAAAACTTCTTCTTCCAGACAGATTGGCGCAATCGGGCGATAGCTCTCTCGCTTTTTGATCATATTCAGCCGCTGATGAATGTCAGATGTGAAAGGATGCGCAAGCAAAGAGCGATTGCCAAGAGCGCGAGGGCCGATTTCATATCGTCCTTGAGCCCAGGCTATTATATGACCCTCGCTAAGGGACTGGGCCAAAGCGTCATAGTCCAGCATCGAGATATCCGCCTCTTCAGGATCCTGCATATCCATGACGAAATCTTCTCCGGCATAGACAGACCAATCCACTTTGGCAGAGCCGGTCAAAACAAATTGGGCCTCAGCTGCGGTGCCAATTGCAGAGCCGGAATCGTTGGTGCATGGTGGGACAAAGATGTCAGAAAACAGCTCTGTGTCTTTCCATGCGCTATTCCAGTCACAATTCAACCCGCAGCCTCCACCAATTACCAACGGAAGACCTTCACTCAGATGTTCCTTGGCAAATGCGTGGAAGCGTTGAAAGATCGCATCTGAATGTTTGCGAGCAAGTGTTTTAAAGTCAGGATGTTCAACGCCAATATTATAGAATTTTGTATGACGGAAACTGGCCTTATCCAAATTGAGCAAAATGGATTTTTGATCCAGAATTTTATCAATGATATAGGCTTCCTCATCGTCTGGTTCGCCCGGCTCACCATATGAAGTCAGCGCCATGAGCTTGCCCGCATCTTCAAAACGAAAGAAGCCTGTACCGTTTGGGAATTTGGGATCAGCAAGAGCATAAAGGTAGGCATATTTATTGCCCGGATCTTCCATGACTTGCCCTATACGCGTTATCTCCATATGCTCGTTGACACGATAGAATGCGCCAATATTTCCTTCCCAGATCAAGGCATAGAATGGTAAATTCTGAGGGAATGGTGATAGGGCAAAAGAGCAGAAAATGTGAGAGCGCTCATGGGATGAGGCAAAATAAGTGACCTCTTTACCAAAGATGCGTCGCTGTTCAATGATGCGGCTACTCGTAGAGCAATCAAAATAGGCACCATCTGTGGGTTGGGATATCGAATGGAACCCTTTTACCCAGCCAGAGATAGCGATCACGTCTGGCAAGTCTGAAGACAATTCCATGGCACGCAACAAGGTGTGTGGTGTAATGGTTTCATAGCGTGGCCAAGAATCTTTCTCAGCTTCAATTGAGAATTCAAGATGTCCATCAACAAGCGAGCATATATGGCCATCATGGCCCGGTTTCATTGAAAAAATTCGCATGAGTCAAAACTAAATCTGCAAGAAAATAAAGGATTTGTTTAAAATAAGAAATCAGCACCACTGGATTGTTTCATGCTCTCCCTTATGGCAGAGCAAAAAAGCGAGAGTGGCTCTGATTTGCTTGGCGCCGTCATGCAGTTGCGTTACAGCATGGACATAACGACCATCAAACACATAGAGGTCACCTGGGCGTATCTCTATATCAAGATAGGAATAGGCGTTCAGTAAGGTTTCGGGATAAGGCGAGCCTGTTACTTCAAGCCCCAAATCATGTCGGGCTTTATCATCTGGCAGGACATTCCAAATGCGCAATGCACCACCTTGGCCATTTGCCAGACAGATATTGACCGCGCCAAGAGCATTATTCTGTGCTGCGTCCTGAATTTCGAAGCCTTGCTGTTTGGGATCCTTGCATTGGGCTTCATCATCATGAGGGCGTAGTGAAAATTCTCCACAATCCTTCCAGCTACGCATAACAAAATGACAGGCTTGTTGATCCTTCCATTGGGCAGGCCTGTAAGACCGCCCTGTTTGCCCCAAACTCTGTGCCAATTGATTGGAAAATGTTTCTATCGGATTGGTAGCATTTTCGAATAACTGCCCAAGATGAGCATTGGCTGATTGGGACTGATGGAAATAATCTTCCAGATCTTTTCCATAATGATAAATGCCGGCATAAACTGCAGGAGCATCAGAGCCACGCACATAAGTGCTTTCAAACTGGTCAAAATTTTTGAGTATGGTCTTGCAATCTTGCTCAGATACAAAATCCCTGACGATGACACCCAAGGTGTTTCCATCAAGAACCGAGACAATATCTTGCGCATTCAAGCAGTTCCTCTCAACAATATGAAATTTTGATTCAGGCAGAGATTTTCCTGAAATAGATAGTAAATTCAACATATTATTGACAGGCTTCCCTAAGCTATTCTTTCTTAAAATTAAAATTGGGCATGAATGAACCTATTTATAATTGAATTTTCATTCATCACCCTTTAAGGGGGAAGGTTAGTTACTTTTTAGGAAAATTATCTTTTGAAATTTCTGGTAAATTCTATAAATTCAAAAGATAATTTTAAAAATTTTTATTTATCCAGAAGAAAGGCCTGTTGCGTGTACGAGAAGCTGCTTGATCGTATAGATCTGTCAATATTGCGAGAGCTTGTCAGGGATGGAAAGATCTCAAACACGAAGTTGGCCGATAAGGTGGGCTTGTCTCAAAGCCCGTGTTGGCAAAGAGTGCGCCGTTTGGAGAAAGAGGGTTACATCAAGAATTACACAGCAATTCTTGATGCTGAAAAACTCGGAGCGCCGGAAATCGCCATCATTGAAATATCGTTGGACAGGCATGATCAAAGTGCACTGGACCGATTGGGGCCTGAATTGGCAAAATTGCCTGAAGTGCTTGAAGTCTATCTGACCACTGGGGATTATGACTATATTCTCAAAGTTGCGGTTGATGGAACATCAGGCTATGAGAAATTTCTGCGCAATCGGCTCTATAAAGTACCCGGCATTCGCCATTCACGAACATGTTTTGCGTTGCAATGTTTCAAACAGGTTCATTCTTATATCCCGGATTAGGCTAAATTAATCAACCTAGAGCATATTTCCGAAAAGTGTGTGCGGCTTTCGGACAAAATATGTTTAGAAACAAAGGCTAGAGTGCGTTTTATGCCGTTGGTATTAGGTCAAGAGGAAATTTGCGTCTTGTCGAACAATAGAAAGAAAAAACCCTCGCATCTTTCGATGCAAGGGTTTGAAAAAGAAAAACAGGTGGAAGGCTTAGTCGCGCAACAGCTCGTTGATTGATGTTTTGGAGCGGGTCTTGGCATCGACACGCTTGACAATGACCGCACAATAAAGGCTTGGCCCCGGCGTGCCATCTGGCAACGGTTTGCCGGGCATGGCACCGGGAACGACCACACTATAAGCTGGTACCTCGCCCATAAAGACCTCACCGGTGGCGCGATCAACAATCTTGGTGGAAGCACCGATATAAACGCCCATGGACAGCACGGCCCCTTCGCGCACAATCACGCCTTCGGCCACTTCGGCACGGGCACCGATGAAACAGTCATCTTCAATGATAACCGGACCGGCCTGCAACGGCTCCAACACACCACCAATGCCAGCCCCACCGGAAATATGCACATTCTTGCCGATCTGGGCGCAAGAGCCAACGGTCGCCCAAGTATCAACCATCGTGCCTTGGTCAACATAAGCACCAAGATTAACAAAAGACGGCATCAACACCACACCCGGCGCGATGAAAGCAGAACGCCGTACGATACAATTGGGAACAGCCCGAAATCCGGCATTGTCAAAATCAACAGCGCGCCAGCCATCAAATTTGCTTGGCACTTTGTCCCACCAGGTTGCATCACCGGGGCCGCCTTTGATCACTTCCATCGGGTTCAGACGGAAGGACAGCAACACGGCTTTTTTCAGCCATTGATTGACAACCCAGTTGCCATCTTCGCCTTTTTCCGCAACCCGCGCCTTGCCTGCATCCATCAGATTGAGGGCGGCTTCAACAGCCTCGCGCACATCGCCTTGTGTGCTGGTTGAGATGGTATCGCGATTGTCAAAGGCGTCATTGATGGTGGTTTCAAGCGCTGCAATATCAATTTGTGTCATGCCAGATCGTTCCCTAGCTCTGTTCGGTGAAAATCCATTGATCAAGCAAGGCTATCAGCAACGGAAGCTGTCTTTTGGCGCAAAACCATAACCATCAGACAGGTGAAGTCAATCAAACAATGGATGACAAGCCGCGCTTCGTCGCAATTCTGGTTTGAAATGCCGTATCAGTGGGACTTTCTGTTGTAAAAGCCATAAAAAACGCCCCTCACTATTCAGAAAGGGGCGTCTTATGATCGCTCATTTGCCGTTTGTGTCCTTGGTAAACAAGTGAAAGATCAGGCAAGTGAAAGATCAGGCGCTTTTGCGGCGGTCTTCACCTTCATACTCTGTGCCGGTGGTCTCACGGCGATCCAGCGGACCACGACGCAAGGACAGAATGAAATCAGCCACTTCGCTTTGCAACGTTCTAGCATCGGAATTCATACGTTCCGCCGCACTCAGCACAAAATCAGCCGCCTGACCGGTTTCCTTGGCATTGTCAGACACATCATTGATGTTGCTGGCCACTTGCTCGGTCCCGGCATAGGCTTCTTCCACATTCTGGGCAATCTCTGCCGTAGCCGCGCTTTGCTGTTCGGCAGCTGCCGCCACTGTGGAGGTGATTTCTTCAATCTGGGCAATGGTTTGCGAAACATTGGAGAAAGCAGAAACCGCTTGTTTGGTTGCGCCTTGAATTTCCTGAATTTGTTCGGAAATTTCACCAATCGCCTTGCCGGTCTGGCCAGCCAATTCTTTCACTTCACCGGCCACAACGGCAAAGCCTTTGCCGGCCTCTCCTGCACGGGCAGCCTCAATGGTAGCATTGAGAGCCAACAGATTGGTTTGTTCAGCAATTGCGGAAATCAGCTCGACCACATGCCCAATGGTATCGGCGGCACGGGAGAGGGAATTGATTTTCTCTTCCCCTTCTTGGGTTTGCGCAACGGCTTGCGCAGCAATTTGCGCAGAGCGTCCCACCTGATTGCCAATTTCAGACGAAGAGGCAGACAATTCTTCCACTGCAGCAGAAACAGTCTGCACATTAACCGATGTTTCATGAGAAGCAGAAGCCACAATAGAGGCTCGCTCATTGGTGCTGTTGGCACTGGTACCCATATTGGTGGCTGTATCGCTCATCTGCTGGCCTGCATCACTGAGATTGCCAGCAATCACCTTGGTTGCTTGTTCAAAATGGGTTGTCTTTTCCGCAAAATCCTGAATGCGGCTTTGCACGGTCTGTACAGCGGCATTGATCTGATTGGAATAGGCCAGAAAACCGCCATGCATACCACCCAGCAAAATACGCCGATAATAGCGGTTGCGTGCCATGGCAGAGGTAGAGGCAACAGCTTCGCGCATGAAGGTATCTGCATGGTCTGCGGCATAATTGGTCGCGGTCATCAAATCGCGCAGCGTGCCTTTGTCCATGTCCTCATTCGCACGCGCTTCCAAATCACCCTTGCCTAAGCGGTGCAGGATTTCGCTCGCATGAACAACGGATTTCTCGGCTTTGATCGTAAAGAAAGCCGAGACCAAAACACTCACAGCCGCCAGCCCCGCCAGACTGTAAGCCAGACTGTCACTGACAAGAAAGTGGCAGAAAATTGCTCCCAGCATGAGAGCACAAGCGACAAGGGCAAAAGAGCGGCTTTTAGAGAGTGAGGATAAACTGGTCATAAGACATGCCCTTGTTCTTTAGGATATCTGTCAGATAATTGAAGCCTTTTTCCAGGCCATTCTTGCGATTGTTTTCGCCATTCTCGATTTTCACCAGATCCCGATAGAGCGGCTCAATTACCTCTGAGAGAACCGAACGATTAGGACAGCGGCGCGCGGAATGAAAGCCAATCACGTCTCCATTGCCATCATAGGAGGGCGTGACATGGGCAAAGACCCAATAATGATCTCCATTGCTGGAGAGATTTTTTACATAGGCAAAGACTTCACGCTTGGCTTGCAAGGCATCCCAAAGAACTTTGAAAACGGTGCGGGGCATTTCGGGATGGCGCACGCAACTATGCGGTTCGCCCAAAAGATCAGTATTGTCATAGCCTGCAATGTCGCGGAACATTTCATTGCAATAGGTAATGCGGCCTCGAGTGTCAGTTTTGCTGACAAGAATTTCTCCTTCGTCAAAAAAACGTTCCACTCCAGTTGGCATAAGAGAGGTGGACACAAATTTTCTCCATTGTTGGCCAAAACTGGTTTTGAAAAATTTTCTCAATCAAAGATTAACCAAGCGTTGAAGAATGTAGAAAGATGAAATTCAATAGGAATATGATTGGAATATGTTGGTATTTTTCAAAAAAATAAGCGTAAATGCTTAGATATATTTACCATAAAAAACAGTCGGTTATAGAGAAGAGAGATCGAGATTCAAAAATTCAATTGAAATGAACCCAGTTTTCGATACGGCAAAGACCAGACATTGGTTCACTGTGCCAAGTTAAAAATGCTCGCCTATCATAGAATCATCATTAGCCAATAATTGCAGCCTAGGCTCATGCCGTTGGTATTATTAATTTATGAGTTCACGTCCTAGTCAAAGCTGGTGCGTGAGCGGATGGCCTGTAGCAAGGTGCCTTCGTCGAGATAATCCAGTTCGCCACCAATTGGCACGCCATGGGCCAATTGGGAGATGCGGATTTTTTTAAAGCTCGGATCGTCTTGTTGCTTGTCTTTGGCCTGATTTTGCAATTGATCAGTGATGTAATGGGCCGTTGTCTGGCCTTCAACTGTTGCATTGACGGCCAGAATGATTTCGCGAATGCTGCCCTGTGCCGTGCGGGCCAAAAGCCCGGCAATATTTAAGTCATCTGGCCCGACGCCATCCAAAGGTGACAATGTCCCACCCAAGACATGATAGGGAGCATTGACAACCCCTGCCCGTTCCAGCGCCCAAAGATCCGAGACATCTTCCACCACCACCAACAGAGATGGATCGCGTCTTCTGTCTGTGCAAATGGTGCAAGGGCTGGCGCTATCGATATTGCCGCAACTCTGGCACACTTGCACTTTGCTGACGGCCTGATTCAGAGCATCGGCCAAAGGCACCAGCAATTGATCCTTTTTCTTGATCAAATGCAGGGCAACACGCCTTGCCGAGCGAGGACCAAGCCCGGGCAATTTGGCCAGAAGCTGAATTAGCTTTTCAATTTCCGGGCCTGCAACTTTATTGGCCATGGGCTTTGCCTATTGATGCTTTTGGGTCTTTGGTTTGCTTAAAACGGCATTTTCATGCCAGCGGGCAATCCCAGATCGCCACTCATTTGCTGGATTTTTTCCTGCATGGCAGCTTCAACCTTGACCTTGGCATCGTTATGGGCAGCCATGATCAGGTCTTCCAGAATTTCAGCCTCTTGCGGCTTTACCAAAGAGGGGTCAATGGCAATGGCCTTGATTTCGCCTTTACCGGACAAAGTAACGGTTACAAGGCCCGCTCCGGCAGAGCCTTGGGCTTCCATTTCGGCCACTTCTTCTTGCATCTGGGCCATTTTGGCCTGCATTTCCTTGGCCTTTTTCATCATTTTCATCATATCCATGATGCAAATCCTTTTCTTCTCAGCGCTTGAAGGAAAACGCGTCTCACCAAATCACTCTGGCCATCAAGTATGCTCTATATGCTGCTACCTAGACGCAAATTCAAGGCTGTCTGACCTACGCTCACAGATCTTCATCCAGTCCAAACCTGTCATCTGCCTGCAAACGCATTTCCAGCACATTTTGATCCGTTAATTCTGCAACATCTTCAACGACTGGAGCCAGATAATCCTCTTCAAAATCGCGATTGATGCGCACATCGACAATTTTAACGCCGGGAAAATGTTTGCGAACCGCCTCTACGGTTGGATGGCTGTCTGCATCTTCTCGAGCTTGCTGAACCGCCTGTTCCTTGCGTTGGGAGAGGGTATCTTCGCCTTGCTCGCGCGAGACCTCAATCACCCAGCGCTCGCCGGTCCAATCCTGCAAACGGCGATTTAGTTTGGCGATCAGAGATTGATCCGGGCGATCCTGAAAGGCAATTTCCAGAAAGCCATTGCGGATCGAGACAGGCCGCACATTTTGCTCCAAGGCAATTTTGAGCGCAATATCCCTGTTTTTTCCTGCCAAACCAACAATTTGCTCAAAGCGGGTGATCTGCATCGCCGTTGTTGCCGAGCTTTGCTGACTTTGACTTTTCTGTGGTTTGGCGCTTGTGTCCTGCCTTTTTGCCATTGTATCATCGCTCTGGCTGGAGACCAGACGCAAATTGCCTACTTTTGGCGCGGACGTCTCCACCGTTCCCATGCTCTGTTCAGGGGCCGAGGGCATGGTGGCCAGATTGCCAACATTTTGGGGAGTGGCAAAGGCACTGGGGCCGGATGGTTGCCCCATTGGCCCAGCTCCAGATGGTTTCCCCTGGGCGCTTGTTGGCACTGTCGCATCGGGTGGCGTAGAGGGACCTGACCCTGCCCCTGTTGGCATGGGCGGGCGATAATCCTTATTGGCCAACATTTTGAGCGCTTCATCGGGGGTTGGCAAATCGGCCACATAGGCCATGCGCACCAGCACCATTTCAGCCGAAGCCAAAGGGCGCGGGGAGGACTGCACTTCTGACAGGCCCTTTAGCAGCATTTGCCAAGCCCGAGACAAGACTCGCACAGACAGACTTTGGGCAAAGTCGCGTCCGCGGGTTTTTTCGCTCTCTGTTGCCGCGGCGTCTGAGTGGGCATCCGGGGTTAATTTCAAGCGGGTAACCAGATGCACAAAATCGGCCAAATCGGATAGCACAATCGCAGGCTCGGCGCCAATATCATATTGATCTTTCAGCTCTTGCAAAGCGGTTGCGATATCGCCCTTCATCAAAGCTTCAAACAGATCAATGATGCGGGCGCGATCTGCAAGGCCCAGCATTTGGCGCGTGGTCTCTGCCGTTATTTTTCCCGCGCCATGGGCAATTGCCTGATCAAGCAAGGAGAGGGAATCGCGGGCCGAACCTTCCCCTGCCCTTGCAATCATTTGCAGGGCATCTTCTTCAATATCGACCTGTTCTTTTTCACAAATTTTGCCCATATAATCAGCCATCACACGGGCATCAATGCGGCGCAAATCAAAGCGCTGACAACGCGAGAGGACCGTTACGGGCACTTTGCGAATTTCGGTTGTGGCGAAGATGAATTTCACATGTTCGGGTGGCTCTTCCAACGTTTTTAGCAGGCCATTAAAGGCTGCTGTGGAGAGCATATGCACCTCATCGATGATATAGACTTTATAGCGTGCGCTGACTGGTTTATAGCGCGCCGCTTCGATGATTTCGCGGATATCATTGATCGAGGTATGAGAGGCGGCGTCCATTTCCATGATATCAACATGGCGGCCTTCCATAATGGCCTGACAATGGGTGCCCAATTCTTTCATCTCAATCGTTGGGCTATTGATCTGGCCTTCAATCTCATAATTGAGGGCGCGGGCAAGAATGCGGGCTGTGGTGGTTTTGCCCACACCGCGTACGCCGGTCATCATATAGGCTTGCGCGATACGGCCCGTTGCAAAGGCATTGGTGAGGGTGCGCACCAAGGGTTCCTGGCCGACCATATCTTCAAAGCTTTTCGGGCGGTATTTCCGTGCCAGAACACGATAGCCCCGATCAGGTGTCTTGCCTGCCTCGCCCTGTTCCATGCCAGCGTTGGTGTCGTCCATATGCTGCGCCCTTTGCCTTGATCTGGTTTGAAGAGGAACCGCCTCTTTCATAGATGTACACTTTTCGTTGCTGCACAAACAAGGGCAGACATGCGGACATGCAACGGCAATCACATATGATTGTGTATAGATTGACAGATTTTCAGGGATATTTTTAAGTGGAAGGCTGAACAGATGACCCGCTCTTGAACTCGTTAGGGCTGCTTCCTTCCGGACCTGACCCGGTTGGCGAGGGGAACGTCCATTGCCAACCTTCCGCCTTCCATATGTCATCTTGTGGATGCTAAAGCAAGGGGGAAGTGATTCCTCTGTGCGCTTTTTTGCACTCACCTTACCCAAACTCTATCCCGATCCCGTTCAGGATTTTTAAAAATGTCTGATTTTTCTCTCGATCCCCGCCTCAAAGCCGATAGTCTTGCCTTATGCGAATTGGAGCTTTGCACGGTGCGTTTGGCAAAGGATGCCAATTATCCATGGTTGATCATGGTGCCCAAAGTCGCCGACATGGTGGAATTGATTGATTTGAGCTTGCAGGATCAACATAAGCTGACAGATGAAATCGCGCTTGTCTCTGGGCTTTTGCGTTCGGTTACGCACTGCGACAAACTCAATGTTGCAGCGCTTGGCAATATGGTTCGCCAGCTTCATATTCATGTGATTGCGCGTTTTGAGGAAGATGGCGCCTGGCCTGGCCCAATCTGGGGTGTGCAGCCAGCCAAGGCCTATGATGGAGCAGATCAAGAGACTTTGATCACAGCTCTTCAGGCAGGCCTTGCGCAAAGCTGATTTTGCCTTATACCAACGGCATAAAAGATTAACCCATAGGATGATTTGAAATGGTTTACTGGCAAGGCGCCTTTCGACGGACAATGCCGGGGCATTTTCCTAGAAAGACAACGCAGCTCAGTGAGCCATTTCAAAGCACCAAAGGACGATCCGCATGTCAGATTTTTTTGCCACTCAACATGCCATGATTGCTATGGATCACGTTGGCTATGTTCACAATCGTCTGGACCGTGACACCGAACATCGCACAGAAGACAGCCTTCAGGAGATGATGGTGCAAAATGGTTCGCGCTATTTTGTGCTGCATGGCGACAAGGTACTGTTGAGCCAGCGCGGCACACGCTATAACGCTTTGGTGTGTGAGCGACGCGCCAAAGAGGTGGGCGGCCTGATGGATCGGATCATTTTGCTTGGCACCGATCCGGCAGAGCGCAATGCGCCGCGTCTTGCCATTCCTTTGAGCGATGATGCAGCAGCCGCTCTGGAAGACGACAAGGAATATGAACTTTGGTCCTTGCGTGCTATTGGCACAAAAGGCCTGTTGCCTGCGGACCAGCTTGGCGCCTTGGCACAGGCCCGCAGTTTACTGCATTGGCATGAGACACACCAATTTTGCGCCCAATGCGGTGCAAAAACAGCGATTGCTCTGGCTGGGGCCCGTCGCGATTGTCCCACTTGTTCGGCCCAGCATTTCCCACGCACCGATCCGGTGGTGATTATGCTGGCCATTCATAAAGCAGAAGATGGCATAGAGCGCTGCCTGCTTGGCCATCACACCCGGTCTGAGACACCCATGTATTCTACGCTTGCCGGTTTTATGGAGCAGGGTGAAACGCTGGAAGCCGCTGTCCGGCGCGAGATTTATGAAGAATCAGGTATCGAAATAAAAGCTGTTCGCTATGCGGGCAGTCAGCCATGGCCATTTCCCTCTTCGCTGATGTTGGGATGTTATGCAGAAGCTGTTAGCTCCGATATTTATATCGATGAGGCCGAATTGAGCGACGCCCGCTGGTTCACAAAAAATGAGGTCCGCGAAATGATCAGCCGTGGAACGGATAGTGACTTGCCCCATGTCCCGCATCGTTTTTCTATTGCGGCATGGTTGATACAAGGCTGGCTTGATGAGAATTGAAACTTGAAAGTTTGATTTTTCCGATCACGGGCAGTTGTTTTGCCTCTCTCCCATCCAATCGATAGGCTTTGTCGTAAGAGAGAGTGTTCATCACAACTTCTTTGGGAGGAGGAGATCCATGACATATAGCCTTTCTCGTCGCGCAGCTCTTTGGGGCGGTGCTCTTGCTTCTGGCGGTTTACTTGTTGGGAACACCGCTTTTGCTCAAAACAAAAACACCGATAAGACAATGGACAAGATGGCCGAGCGCCCGCAGCTGCATATGGCCAAGGCACGTGGTTTCAAGATAGGTGCTTTTCACGTTACGGCCTTGCTTGCCGGATCAGTGCCGCGCCCTGAGCCGCATAAAATTTTTGGCCTGAATGTCTCAAATGAAGAGTTTGTTGCCGCCAGCCAAGCCAATTTCATACCCAGTGATCGGGCACAATTTTTCTTTACCCCCACTGTGGTGGATACCGGCAAAGCCGTTATTTTGTTTGATACCGGGCTGAATGCCGCAGGCATTACAGCCGCTTTGTCGCAAGCCGGTTATCGCCCTGACGATATCACCCATGTTGTGATCACGCATATGCATGGAGACCATATTGGTGGCTTGATGCAAGATGGCGCCCCAACCTTTGCAAAGGCCGCCTATATCACCGGACAAGTAGAGTTTGATCACTGGGCGAAAGCGTCAAACAAACGCTTTGAAAGCAATGTGCGGCCTTTGGCCGAGAAGATGATGTTTATCAAAGATGGGGCTGACATTGTCTCTGGGATTACGTCCATGGCGGCGTTTGGCCATACGCCGGGCCATATGACTTATCATATTGAAAGCGAAGGACAGCATTTGCTGCTGATTGCCGATCTTGCCAATCATTATGTCTGGTCTCTGGCTTATCCCGATTGGGAGGTCAAGTTTGATATGGACAAAGAGCGAGCTGCGGCAAGCAGGCGCAAGGTTCTTGGCATGGTGGCGAGTGATCGCATTCCCCTGCTTGGCTATCACATGCCCTTCCCGGCTGTTGGTTATGTTGAGACCAAGGATCAGGGCTTTCGCTATGTCCCGGCCAGCTATCAATTGATGGGCTGATCTTGTTTTTGCAAAAGGAGCTGGCACAGATTTGCACCGCCAGCTTCTTTGGCCAGGATTGGCATAATACCAACGGCATAAATGTTCAAATGAATACAGAATCACTTTGATCCCGTTTCCCTGATAATTTTAGCTATCGAAACGCGATTTCGATAGCTTTACGCACTCAGTGCTGTCCAGTATTTTTTCGCACTTCCCCCTTAATCCTCAGTAAAAAGCACTGAGTACGTCTTTTGGTGATTGATTACTTGCAACAGTCAATAAAAAATACGGTATTTCTCCTGTTTTTCTCAAATATTCCTTCATTTGATCTTGCTCATAACTTTCAAATGAAAGACTGACTAGACCCAACCTGACAGACATGTGCTGTCATATCGCCATGGGCATTCCAATGCTGAAAAGGATGGAGCTCGCACCCGATCTTGGTGTGAGGGGGGATTATGAAGGTCAGAGATTATCTGAAAATTGAAAGCGCAACCGATTTGAGCCGCTCCGAAGTTGGGCGTCTTGGCACTGCCATTTTGTTTGTTGTGGCGGTGATGGTTTATACCGGCACGCAATTTGCCCATGTCGAGCAGAGCTTTTTGCTGATTGCTGCGGCTGTGATCGGAGCCTATATGGCGCTGAATATCGGGGCCAATGATGTCGCCAACAATGTGGGGCCTGCTGTTGGCTCTTTTGCCATGTCCTTGGGCTTGGCCATTTTCATCGCTGCCATTTTTGAAGCAGGCGGCGCGATCATTGCTGGCGGCGATGTGGTAAAAACCGTTAAAAAAGGCATTATCGATCCGGCCACCTTGTCTGATCCCAATACCTTTGTCTGGGTGATGATGGGGGCCTTATTGGGCGCAGCCATTTGGCTGAATGCTGCGACATGGCTTGGTGCGCCGGTCTCAACCACCCATTCCATTGTTGGGGGGGTGATGGGCGCCGGGATTGCGGCGGCTGGCTGGGATATCGTCAATTGGGCCTCAATGAGCAAGATTGCCGCCTCTTGGGTGATTTCCCCTGTGACCGGCGGTGTGATTGCCGCTCTGGCGCTCTATACGCTTAAAAAGCTAGTCTTTTTCAAAAAGGATCCGCTGGATGCCGCCCAACGGGTTGTGCCGGTAATGATCTCCTTGATGGCCTGGGCCTTTACCACCTATCTGGCGCTCAAAGGCGTCAAAAAGCTGATCAAGGTTGATTTCCTGACTGCTTTGGGCGCTGGTTTTGTTGCCGCTATTCTCTGCTATCTGATTGTCAGACCGATCATTGCCAAAGCCATTCCCCGGCTCAAGCGCGATCGGGGCAGTGTTAATGATCTTTTCACCATTCCCCTGATCTTTGCTGCGGCTCTTTTGTCCTTTGCCCATGGTGCCAATGATGTGGCCAATGCGGTTGGACCTTTGGCTGGTATTGTCGATGTGCTGACAGAAGGCGATGGCGGGGCCAAAGTCTCTATCCCGCTTTGGGTGATGATGATTGGCGCGATTGGTATTTCCTTTGGCCTTGCTTTGTTTGGCCCCAAGCTGATCCGCACCGTTGGCTCGGAAATTACCGAGCTGGATCGCTCCCGCGCTTTTTGTATTGCGCTGGCGGCGGCCATTACCGTGATCATTGCCAGCCAATTGGGCCTGCCGATCAGTTCGACCCATGTGGCGCTGGGCGCTGTGTTCGGGGTTGGGTTTTTGCGGGAGTTTCTGGAACAACGCCTTAGCATTGTTATTGAGAATGTGCTGGCCAAGCATGAAGGCGAACCAAATTTTGATCAGGTTGAGCTTGTCTTACGTGATTTCCAGAATGCACCAGCGGAAGACAAATCCCGTATGCTGGATGCCTTGCGCGAAATGGGTCCGGAAGCTGTGATCACCGCCGCCCAACGCAAGCAATTGCGCAAAGCCCTCAAGCGACAATTGGTCAAGCGCTCCTCCTTGCTGAAAATTGCCTCAGCTTGGGTGATTACCGTGCCTGTTTCTGCGGTTTTAGCGGCTCTGTTCTATTTCGCCATTCGCGGCATGATGATGCCTTGATCGACAGCTGACTGTATGAGGTCTGACCCCTCGCCCTTTTCGGGTGAGGGGTTTTTATTGTGCCATCCAGATTTAATACCAACGGCATGAAAGATTGACCCATATGACCGGGCTCTAAATACCCGGACTTGGTCGCAATTCGCGGTTCTCGTGGGGTTCTGCGATTTTGCGGCGATAGGCGTGGGCTGGGTAGACACCCAATATTGTTAATTCAGCTGAGAAAAATTCCAGCTCTTCCAAAGCCAGTTTGACATTTGCGTCATTGGGATGGCCTTCAATATCAGCATAAAACTGGGTTGCAAAAAATTTGCCGCCGGTTTGATAGCTTTCCAGCTTGGTCATGTTGACCCCATTGGTGGCAAAGCCGCCCATGGCTTTATAAAGGGCGGCGGGCACATTGCGCACGCGAAAGACAAGCGTGGTGATGATTGGGTCCTCGCCCTGATCAGCCTTGATGGGATATTTGGACAGGATGATGAAGCGCGTGGTGTTGTGGTCTTCATCTTCTATATTGTGCTGCAAAATATCCAAATCATAGATATCTGCGGCCAAATCAGACGAGATTGCGGCTTTGCTGGCATCGCCCCATTCGGCAATCTGGCGGGCCGAGCCTGCGGTATCGGCCCCAATCACCGCTTTGACGCCCATATCGCGGATGAACTTGCGGCATTGGCCCAGTGCCATGACATGGCTTTGAACAGATTTGATATCTTCGCGTTTGGTTCCACGCAGACCCACCAATTGGTGATGGATTGGCAGGAAATATTCGCCAATGATATGCAGGCCTGATGTTGGCATCAGATGGTGAATGTCTGCCACACGACCCGCAACAGAATTTTCGACCGGGATCATGCCCAGATCTGCTTCATCCTTTTGAATAGCATTGAAGCAATCTTCAAAAGTCGCCATCGGGATTGCTTCAAACTCGGGAAACACATTGTTGCAGGCAATATGTGAGTTGGCTCCCGGTTCTCCCTGAAACACGACTTTCTTGGTGGACATGATGGCTGTCTCTCCTGATTTCTAGAGCATCTTGAATAAACACGTCGTTATGCAAAATGCTCTAGTCTTTGTTTCTAAGCATATTTTTGCGATCTTTATAATCGTCTGTTACTTAGACAATGCTTTGCGTGCCTTTTCAAGATCTTGCTGTGTATCAACGCCCAAAGGCACATCTTTGACCAGCGCAACATCAATGCGCATACCCGCTTCCAGAGCGCGCAATTGCTCTAGTTTCTCACGCTTCTCCAATGGACTTTCGGCAAGATTGACGAAGGTATCCAATGCTGTGCGCCGATAGGCATAGAGACCAATATGGTGGTAAAGCGGTCCCTCTCCATGGGGGGCTGTGGCTCGTGTGAAATAAAGTGCCCGCAGCCGATCCTGACTGATCGGGCTTCCGACGACTTTGACCACATTGGGATTGGTCTTTTCGTCTTCCTCTTCAATTTCAACGGCGAGCGTTGCAATATCGACCTCTGCCTGCTCCAGTGGCTGAAAACAGGCGCGAATGGCAGCCGGGTCGATGGTGGGCAAATCGCCCTGCACATTGACAATGATCTGATAATCGCCATTGGGGTCGATATGTTCCAGCGCTTCATAAATGCGATCAGAGCCTGAGGGGTGATCGGGGTTGGTGACAACCGCATCGCCCCCTGCATCGCGCACGGCCTGGGCGATTTGATGACAATCAGCGGCCACCACAACCGGGCCGATCTGCGCCTCGCAAGCCCGTCTCCAAACCTGAACAATCATCGGCTCGCCGCCAATCTCTGCCAAGGGCTTGTCAGGCAGGCGAGTCGAAGCCATACGAGCCGGAATCAATATCACCGCTTTTGCCGCATTGTTTGTCTGTGACATGCCAATTTTCCCCCAGATTTTGATGAAAAGTGTCGCCAAAGGCATAAGTCTTGATATCTTAGCCGCTATTCCTATGGACATTCATCCGTAAAAGCTAGTAGTTTCCGCTTAACTTATGCATGTAGGGCAAAAGGCGCGTTTTTGTCTCACCCTCCTGAGTGCTGATTATGGAGCATCGACGCTCATCAAGGGCTTGTACACAGGAACGGAATGAGGTAACGCATAGCTCACACGTGGATCAAGACCAAGCTTTTAAGGAATCCGGAGCAAGGACCAATGAATTTTTTCGAATTGAACAAGGCCTTTGGCGCATTGTTGCTATCTTTGATCATCGCGATGGTCGTTGGCATGGTGTCTGATTTCATTTTCAGTGCTGATTTGCCTGAAAAGCCTGGCTTTGAAATTGCTGTTGCTGACCCCAATGGCGGTGATGCAGCCCCAGCCAAAGAAGCCGAGCCGGAAGTTGACTTTGCCACTTTGCTTGCGTCTGCCGATGTTGCTGCCGGTGAAAAACTAACCAAGAAATGTGCTTCCTGCCATAGCTTTGAGCAAGGCGGCAAAAATAAAGTGGGTCCTGCTCTGTATGGCGTTTTTGGCCGCCAGCCTGGTGGCGTGGAAGGGTTCAAATATTCCGCTGCCATGCTTGCTTATGGCGAAGGCAAAGTTTGGGATGTAGACCAGCTCAATGGCTTTCTGACCAAACCAAAAGACTTTATCAAGAAAACCTCGATGTCTTTTGCCGGTTTCAAAAAAGACAAGGACCGGGCCAATATGATTATTTATTTGCAGGGCCTGAAATAATACCAACGGCACGAAAGATTACCCCATATGACCGGATTTTATTGTCTTTCTAGGACGCGCCTCATTGAATTGTCTTGACAATTCAATGCAAAAGGTTCGCATCAAAAAAGAAAATGCCCCGGCATTGTCCGATCGAGCCGACGCATTGCCATTAAACCATTTCAAGGCATCCTATGGGTCAATCTTTTATGCCGTTGGTATAAGCTCTTGCAATCAAAATCAAACTCTTACGCAAGCCGGGTTCTGCCCGGCTTTTTCTTTGTCGATTTTTGTCTTGGCTTTTTATATTTGACGATATGGATTTTTCTCTCTATTAATTTTACTCAAATTGAGTATAACTAAATTCTTGGATTGAATGATGAAAAAGCTATCGCGACGCTCGATTATAAAAACGGCGACTTTAGCGCCCGTGATTATGGGGACAGGCTTGCTGACATCAGGTGTGGTATCCGGCGTTAGCGCAAACCAAAAGGGACAGAACACCATGGGCAAGACAAAGCCGACCAATGAAGCCCTTATTGTCATTGATGTTCAAAATGATTTTTGTCCCGGCGGGTCCCTTGCAGTTTCGCAAGGCGATCAAATTGTACCGCTGATCAATGACAGAATGGGCGATTTTTCAACGATCATTTTAACGCAGGACTGGCACCCTGCCGGCCATTCCTCTTTTGCCTCCTCTCATGAGGGCAAAGCCGCTTTTGAAATGGTTGAAATGCCTTATGGAGATCAGGTTCTGTGGCCCGATCATTGTGTACAAGGCAGCACGGGGGCAGAGTTTCACAAAGATTTACAAACAGATCCTGCCAATCTGATTGTACGCAAAGGCAGCAATCCTAACATTGACAGCTATTCTGCTTTTTTTGAAAATGACCGCACCACTCCAACTGGTTTGAAAGGCTATCTGGACAGTCTGGGCTTAACGAAATTGAGTCTTGTTGGCCTTGCCACCGATTATTGCGTGCGCTATTCGGCTGTGGATGCAGCCCGCCTTGGCTATGAAGTTGAGGTCGACTTGGCCGCTTGTCGCGCGATTGATCTTGACGGCTCGCTCAAAGCAGCCCTAGATGAGATGCAAGCTCATGGTGTCAGGCTGATCTCTTAAATCCGCAATTCGGCCAGCCTTTCGCCTTTCCCGCCTCTAAGGACTATTCTTCATGACGGATCTGGCAACGCGTGTTTATAATCACAAGTGGAAAATTGACCCCATTGTGCGTTCGCTGATTGATACTGATTTTTACAAGCTTTTGATGGCACAATCGGTTTTCTTAAAAAAGCCTGATACGCAAGTAACTTTCAGCCTGATCAATCGATCCTCTCATATTCCTTTGGCGCGGCTGATTGATGAGGGAGAGTTGCGGGCGCAGCTGGATCATATTCGCAGCCTCTCTTTGTCTCGTGGAGAGAGCACCTGGCTTCGGGGTAATATGTTTTATGGCAAACGCGCCATGTTTCGTCCCGATTTTATGGAATGGTTCGAAAATTTGCGCCTGCCCCCCTATCATCTGGCGCGGGTGGGGGATCAATATGAGCTGACATTTGAGGGCGATTGGCCCTCTGTCATGTTATGGGAAATTCCGGCTCTGTCTGTTTTGATGGAATTGCGCACCCGCGCAGTTTTGCATGATATGGGCAAATTCGAGCTTCAGGTTCTTTATGCTCGTGCAATGACCAAATTATGGAAAAAGATCGAGCAATTGCGCGCCATTGACGACTTGACCTTGGCGGATTTTGGCACAAGGCGTCGGCATTCTTTTCTGTGGCAAGACTGGTGTGTTCAAGCCATGATGGAGGGCTTGGGCGATAAATTTGTCGGCACGTCCAATTGTCTGATCGCCATGCGCCGCGAGGTTGAGGCCATTGGCACCAATGCCCATGAATTGCCTATGGTTTATTCTGCGCTGGCGCAAGATGATGTGCAATTGGCCGATGCGCCCTATCAGGTTTTGCGCGACTGGCAGGAAGAGCATGATGGCAATTTGCTGATCATTTTGCCTGATACCTATGGTACAGATGGCTTTCTGGCCAATGCCCCTGACTGGCTGTCCGGCTGGACCGGCATTCGCATTGATAGCGGCGACCCTGCCCTTGGCGCTGAAAAAGCCATTGCATGGTGGAAAGAACACGGGCAAGACCCAAAAGAGAAACGGATTATTTTCTCTGACGGGCTGGATGTTGAAACCATTCGCAGCTTGCATCAAGCCTTTCATAATCGGGCGCGGATCAGTTTTGGCTGGGGCACCTTGCTGACCAATGATTTCCGCAATCTGGTTCCCGATGATGCCTTGGCGCCTTTCTCGCTGGTCTGCAAGGCCATTTCAGCCGATGGCCGCCCAACCGTCAAATTGTCGGACAATCCCAACAAAGCTCTGGGACCAGAAGAAGAAATCACCCGCTATAGACGGGTTTTTGGGGTAGGTGAGCAAACGGCTATGGATGTGATTGTCTAGACTCAGAACTCTATCCTTTCTGCTTGCTGATTGTCTTCTGTCCATCTTCATCCACAGCTCGTAAGGCTGGTGGTTTCTTTTGTCTGCTCACAAAGCTGTTTTTTTCGCTCACCATAATGTTGCTTAATTGGTGATCTGCTATTTGCTAGAGTGGTTTGCGAATTATTTAAAGGAGAAGCATCTCGTGTCTTTGCCCCTGTGTTCTGGAAAAACCGGCCTATCCTTCTTTGGCTTGAACAAAGTCTCGCTTGTCGGCGCTCTGGCCTTGTCTTTGTCGGTTTCTATAGCAAAGCCTCTTAAAGCTGTTGAATTTGACACATGGCTGCATGGCACATCCCTAATGGGCGAGGTCAAATATCCGCGCAATTTCTCCCATTTTGACTATGTCAATCCCAACGCTCCAAAAGGCGGGCTTGCCCGTCAGGCAGTCCAGGGCAGTTTTGACAATTTCAATGCCATTATTTCCAAGGGTGATCCCGCCGCTGGCATGGGCAATATTTACGATACGCTGATGACCACAAGTTATGATGAAATTTCAACTGGATATGGCCTGATTGCGCAGGAAATGCTGATTGGCCCCAATTATTCTTATGTGAAATTTCGTTTGCGGCCCGAAGCCCGTTGGCATGATGGCAAGCCGATCACTCCGGAAGATGTGGTTTGGTCCTTTGAGCAATTGACCAGCCTTAATCCGCAACAACGCTTTTATTACAGCCATGTTGTGGGAGCTGAGATTACAGGCGAAAATGAAGTCACGTTTCGTTTTGATGAAGAGGGCAATCGCGAGCTCCCCCATATTGTGGGGCAATTGATTGTGTTGCCCAAACATTGGTGGACCGGCAGCAATGAAAAAGGTGAAAAACGTGATATTTCACGCTCCACTCTTGAGCCGCCCCTCGGCTCTGGTCCTTACAAGGTGGGGGAGTTTTCTGCTGGTAAATATACAATCTTTGAGCGTGTCGAGGACTATTGGGCCAAAGATCTGAATGTGAATGTCGGCTCCAATAATTTTGATCGCTTGCGCTATGAATATTTCCGCGATGCCACAGTTATGCTGGAAGCCTTTAAGTCTGATGCCTATGATTTTCGCATTGAGATAACGGCGCGGGTCTGGGCAAAGAGCTATGATTTTCCAGCGCTCAAAGATGGCAAAGTGATCCGCGAGGAATTTCCTGATCGCGCCAGCGGCGTGACCGTTGGCTTCATGCCCAATATGCGGCGCGAGAAATTTCAAGATCCACGGGTGAGAGAGGCCTTGAATCATCTGTTTAATTTTGAAGAGATGAACCGCACTTTGTTTTTCAATCAATATACGCGCACCAATTCTTACTTTTTTGGCACCGAATTTGCCGCCTCCGGCAAACCTAGCGAAGCTGAGCTTTCTTTGCTGGAGCCGTTGCGTGAGCAAGTGCCAGCTTCGGTCTTTGAAGGTGTCCCCGTCCAGCCCAAGGTGGAAAGCCGGGATGATTTGCGCAACAATCTCAAAACATCTCTGGATCTGTTCAAACAGGCCGGTTGGGAGCCAAGGACAGAAGTGGATGAGAGCAAAATGCCAACGGGCTTTGCGGGCATCTGGCATTCGATTTCCAGCGCGATCGGCTTGAGCTCTGATCCCACCAAAAGCGTGATGCGCAACGAAAAGGGCGAGGCATTTGAAATTGAATATCTGGTTGCCAGCCCCTCTTTTGAACGTGTTGCCTTGCGCCTGCAATCTTCCATGGAGCGGGTTGGCATCAAAATGACCATTCGCACCGTTGACAGCGCCCAATATGTCAACCGCCTGCGCAGTCGGGATTATGATTTCATCTATACCGGTTTTGCCCAATCCCTATCGCTTGGCAATGAGCAAAAAGGCTTTTTTGGCTCCAAAGCAGCCGATCAAGATGGCTCGCGCAATTTTGCCGGTATTAAAAATCCGGCCGTGGATCAATTGGTCGATGCCATTGTCTTTGCCAAAGATCGCCAAAGCCTGGTGACAGCGGCGCGGGCCTTGGACCGGGTGTTGCTGGCCAATCATTATATGCTTCCCGGCTGGACCAATGATGTGATCCGCACTGCCCGCTGGGATCGCTTTGGCCATCCCAAAGACTTGCCGTTGCAGACCATCGGCTTCCCTTCCATCTGGTGGTGGGATGAGGCCAAAGCCAAAACCATTGGCGCAAAAGCGCAATAGAGCCATCCAACCAACCAGTCAGCCATTTACAAAGAGGATGCCATGAAGGATCGATCACAAGAGATGTCTTTTCCCGCCTCACGGCTTGAGCGGAGCGGACGAGTTTTGCGTGATAAAGACTTATCATCGGGGTCTTCTGGTTTATCCCGTCGCTCTTTTTTAAATAGTTCTGCTGTTGCCTTGGCAAGTGGAGCTTTGCTTATGGGGCGGCCTTTGGTCGGCTGGGCAGCTGACAAGCGCCATGGTTTGTCTGTCTTTGGGCCTTTGAAATATGGGCCGGATTTTGCGTATTTTGATTATATCAATCCCAAGGCTCCCAAAGGAGGACGCTTTGTCTTTTCTGCGCCCAGTTGGGCCTATAATCAAAATCACGCCACCTTCAACACCTTGAACGGCTTTGTCTTGAAAGGCGATGCGCCGCCGCGGGTGGAAATGCTGTTTGATACGTTAATGGTGCGGGCCTTGGATGAGGCTGATGCCATTTATGGCTTGCTGGCGAAAACGGTTAGCCTGTCGCCTGATGGCAATCATTATCGCTTTTCCTTGCGCTCTGAGGCCCGTTTTCATGATGGCAGTCCGGTGAGGGCGCAAGATGTGGCTTTTTCCTATATGCTGCTGAAAGAAAAAGGCCATCCGATTATTCGCACCAGTTTGCGCGATCTGGTCTCTGCCGATGTGGATGGTGATGAGGTTGTCTTACGCTTTTCTGGCAGACAGGGACGGCAAGCGCCCATGGAAGTGGCCAGCACCGTGCCGATTTTCTCCAAAGCCTATTATAGCGCGGTGGATTTTGAGAAATCCTCGCTCACGCCGCCCCTTGGGTCCGGGCCTTACAAAATCGGTAAATTTAAGGCTGGCTCTTTCATTGAATATGAGCGCGATGCTGCTTATTGGGGCAAAGATTTGCCGGTGAATATCGGGCAGAATAATTTTGATGTCATCCGACTGGAATTTAACCGCGAGCGCACCGCTCTGTTTGAAGCCTTTAAAAAGGGCGACATCACCTATCATGAAGAATTTAGCTCCAAAAGCTGGGCCACGCGCTATAGCTTCCCCGCCATTGAGGATGGCCGCGTCAAACGTTTGGCCCTGCCGGATCGCAGCCCTTCGGGGGCGCAAGGCTGGTTTTTCAATCTGCGCCGGGCCAAATTTGCTGATCCGCGCACCCGCGAAGCGCTGGCACTGGCTTTTGATTTTGAATGGTCGAACAAGAACCTGTTTTTTGGCCTTTATCAACGCACCCATTCCTTCTTTGAACGCACCAATATGAAGGCGTCCGGCAAGGCTTCGGGCAAAGTTCTGGATTTGCTGGAACCCTATCGCGATCAATTGGATCCAGCTATTTTTGATCAGCCTTACACTCCACCCATGAGTGATGGCTCTGGCAAGGATCGCCGTTTGTTGCGAAAGGCCAATCAATTGCTGGCGCAAGCGGGCTGGAAGCGCGACAAGGATGGTCTGGTCAATGAGGCTGGCGAGCGGCTTGAGATTGAAGTGATGTCCAATAGCTCGGCTTTTGAGCGGGTGGTGACACCATGGGCCAATAATCTGGCTCTGTTGGGGGTTAACATGACTTTCCGACTGGTAGACCCTTCACAATTTCAAAGCCGGGCAGACAGTTTTGATTTTGACATTGTCAGCCGACGTTACACGCTTTCCCTCACCCTTTCCGATTCCATTCGCAATTTCTGGAGCAGTGCCTCTGCTGATATCAGTGGCAGCTATAATATTGCCGGGATCAAGCATCCTGTGCTGGATGCGATGATTGACAAAGCGCTCAATGCAACCAACCGCGAGGATATGGAAGCAGCGGGGCAGGCCATTGACCGGATTTTGCGGGCTGGCCATTATTGGGTGCCGAACTGGAACAAGCCGGTTCATACCATTGGCGTATGGGACCAATATGGCTGGATTGACCCGGACAAAACACCTGATCCGGTGCTTTGGTTTTCGCCAGAACGCTGGTGGTGGAAAAAATAGCCAGATTGGCGATGGAACCGGTTTCTTTTCAAGGATTGTGAAACCATTTCATGGCTTTATATGGTTAATATCGTCTTGCCACAAGGATTGGCATCAATTTTGATTGGCCCGAATTTGGGTCATGTCATCAGGAGCTTTCATGGGCGCTTATATTTTACGACGCTTGTTGCTGATCATCCCGACTTTGATCGGGATCATGGCCATCAATTTTGCTGTCATTCAATTTGCGCCCGGTGGCCCGGTTGAGCGCATCATTGCGCAAGTCACGGGAACAGATGTGGGGGCAACGGACCGCATTTCCGGTGGTGGCAGTGATTTTGCCGGGTCAGGCACCAATCAGGGCGGCAGTGGCGGCGGCGATGATCTAAATTCGAAATATCGCGGGGCGCAGGGGCTGGACCCTGACTTTATCAAAGAACTGGAACAACAATTTGGCTTTGACAAGCCACCGCTTGAGCGCTTTTTGACCATGCTGGGCAATTATGCCACCTTTGATTTTGGTGAAAGTTATTTCCGCGATATCAAGGTTTTGGATCTGATTTTGGAGAAAATGCCGGTCTCTATTTCCCTTGGTCTTTGGATGACGCTGATTTCTTATCTGATCTCTATTCCGCTTGGCATTCGCAAAGCGGTCAGCGATGGCTCCAAATTTGATGTCTGGACCTCTGCCATCATCATCATTGGCTATGCCATTCCCGGCTTTTTGTTTGCTGTGCTTTTGGTGGTATTGTTTGCCGGTGGCTCTTTCCTTGACTGGTTCCCCTTGCGCGGGCTGGTGTCGGATAATTTTGAAGAGCTGTCCCTGTTTGGCAAGATTGTCGATTATTTCTGGCATCTTGCGCTGCCGCTTATTTCCATGGCGCTGGCCGCCTTTGCAACGACAACGCTCTTGACCAAAAATTCCTTCCTTGATGAAATTCGCAAGCAATATGTGGTGACCGCCCGGGCCAAAGGTCTGACCGAGCGGCAAGTGCTTTATGGCCATGTGTTTCGCAATGCGATGCTGATCATCATTGCCGGATTTCCCGGTGCCTTCATTGGGGCCTTTTTTGGTGGATCGCTCTTGATTGAAACCATTTTCTCGCTGGATGGCTTGGGATTGCTGTCCTTTGAATCGGTGATCAATCGCGATTATGCGGTGATCTTTGCCACCCTTTATATTTTCTCTCTGATGGGACTGATTGTGAGTCTGATTTCGGACATTACCTATACGCTGATTGATCCCCGGATTGATTTTGAAAGCCGGGAGGTTTGATCATGGGATTGTTTTCGATGGATCTATCGCCGCTGAATCAGCGCCGCCTTAAAAATTTCAAGGCCAATCGCCGGGGCTATGTCTCGCTTTGGCTGTTCATTGTGCTGTTTCTTGTTACGCTGTTTGCCGAGCTGATTGCCAATGACAAGCCGCTTTTGATCTCCTATAAGGGCGAGCTTTTATCGCCGCTGGTGGTGGATTATCCAGAGAGCAAATTTGGTGGTTTCCTGCCAAAAACCGATTATCGCGATCCGTTTGTGCAGGATGAAATTCAGCAAAATGGCTGGATCCTGTGGGCGCCGGTGCGATATTCCTATCGCACTGTCAATCTGGATTTGCCGACCCCTGCCCCTGCGCCGCCCAGCTGGTCGCTGACGCGGGAGGTGCGCTGTGCCCCATTTGAGGCTGGCATTGAGGATGTCAATTGCACCATTGGCAACTGGAATTGGCTGGGAACGGATGATCAGGGCCGCGATGTTTTGGCGCGATTGATTTACGGCTTTCGCATTTCGGTTCTCTTTGGTCTGACGCTCACTCTATTTTCTTCGATTATCGGTGTGACCGCCGGGGCCGTTCAGGGCTTTTTCGGCGGCTTGGTGGATCTGATCTTCCAGCGCTTCATTGAGATATGGACTTCGGTGCCGCAGCTTTATTTGCTGTTGATCATTGCGGCGATCATTACCCCCAGTTTCTGGATTTTGCTGGGCATTTTGCTGCTCTTTTCCTGGGTGGCACTGGTGGGTGTGGTGCGCGCGGAATTTTTACGCGCCCGCAATTTTGAATATGTGGCTGCGGCCAAGGCACTGGGGGTCTCTGATCGGACCATCATGATCCGCCATTTGCTGCCCAATGCCATGGTGGCGACCCTCACCTTCATGCCTTTCATCTTGAACGGCTCCATCACCACTTTGACTTCGCTGGATTTTCTGGGCTTTGGCCTGCCGCCCGGCTCGCCCTCTCTTGGGGAATTGCTGGCGCAAGGCAAAAAGAATCTGGAAGCACCATGGCTTGGTATTACCGGCTTTTTGTCAATTTCTATCATGCTGAGTTTGCTGATTTTTATCGGCGAAGCGGTGCGCGATGCCTTTGATCCGCGCAAGACCTTCCAATAGGAGAGAGATGATGAGCAAGCAAACGATTGCACAGCCGCTTTTGCAAGTGCGTGATCTCTCCGTTGCCTTTCGTCAGGACGGCCAAGAGAAAATTGCGGTCAATCATATTTCCTTTGATTTGGAAAAAGGCGAAACCCTTGCCTTGGTCGGTGAATCCGGCTCTGGCAAATCGGTATCGGCTTTGTCGATTTTAAAACTTTTGCCCTATCCTGCGGCCTCCCATCCATCTGGTGAGATTGTCTTTGACGGGCAGGATTTGCTCAAGGCCAATGACAAGACCTTGCGCGCTGTGCGGGGCAATCGCATTTCGATGATTTTTCAGGAACCGATGAGTTCGCTTAATCCGCTGCATACAGTTGAGCAACAGATTGGTGAAGTCTTGTCCATTCACCATGGCATGAGTGAAAGCCAGAGCCGGGCGCGGGTGCTGGAATTGCTGGATGATGTTGGCATTCGTGAGCCGGAAAAGCGCCTGAAAAGCTATCCGCATCAATTGTCCGGGGGGCAACGCCAGCGTGTGATGATTGCCATGGCGCTGGCCAATGAGCCGGAATTGCTGATTGCAGATGAACCAACCACCGCTCTGGATGTGACCGTTCAGGCTCAAATATTGGATTTATTGCGCCGCTTGCAAAAAAGCCATGGCATGGCCTTGCTGTTCATCACCCATGATTTGGGCATCGTTGAGCGGTTGGCTGATCGTGTCTGCGTGATGACCGATGGCGAGATTGTTGAAAGTGGCAAAACGTTAGAGATTTTTGCCAATCCCAATCATGCCTATACACAGCATTTGCTCGGATCAGAGCCGTCTGGTCACGCTCTGGCCGTAGCACAGGATGCACCAATTTTGTTAAAGACAGATGACTTGAAAGTCTGGTTCCCGATCAAGCGCGGGCTTTTGCGGCGCACCGTCGGGCATATCAAGGCCGTGGATGGGGTCTCCCTTTCCATCAGAAAAGGCGAGACCCTTGGCATTGTGGGCGAATCCGGCTCTGGCAAAACCACTTTGGGTCTGGCCCTCTTGCGGATGATTTCTTCTGATGGACCGATTGTCTTTCAGGGTGAGGGCATTGATGATCTGGATAGCAAGCGCATGCGCGTCATGCGCGGTGATATGCAGATTGTCTTTCAGGATCCCTTTGGCTCTCTGTCTCCGCGCATGTCGATTGCTAATATTGTGGCCGAGGGGCTGTCTATTCACGCACCAAGCCTGTCACCTGAGGAGCAGGATGAAAAAGTCTGCCGCGTTCTGGAAGAAGTGGGCATTGATCCGGCGACGCGCCATCGCTACCCCCATGAATTTTCCGGTGGGCAACGCCAGAGGATTTCCATTGCACGCGCTATGATTTTGGAACCCAAATTTGTGATGCTGGATGAGCCAACGTCTGCGTTGGATATGAGCGTTCAATCGCAAGTCGTGGATTTGCTGCGCGATTTGCAAGCCAAACATGGCTTGACCTATCTCTTTATCAGTCATGATTTGAAAGTTGTGCGGGCGCTTTCCAATCGGGTGCTTGTGATGCGGGCGGGCAAAGTGGTGGAGCAAGGCTCTGTCGCGCAGATTTTTGAGGCACCAGAGAGTGATTATACCAAAGCTCTGATGGCGGCTGCCCTGCGCATGGAAACAGCACCAGAGGGGATTGTGGCGGATTAATGAGTATTGCTCTTTATACAAAAGGATGGGATCAAGCCCTTTGGCTGTCGCATTTTCAAACCCTGTTGCCCAATCATACGATTACAGCAATGGAGGCCGTCGAGACTTTTGAAGATATTCGCTATGCCATGGTCTGGAAACCGGAGCCGGGCGCATTGGCCCGCTTTCCCAATCTGGAAGTGATCTTTTCGCTTGGAGCCGGGGTGGATTTTCTGCTCAATGACCCCAGCTTGCCCAATGTGCCTGTTGTGCGTGTGGTTGACCCTGATTTGACCAATCGCATGAGCGAATATGTGGTGTTGCACTGTTTGCTGCATCATCGCCGGACCTTGTCTTATTTGCGCTATCAGCAAGCGGGTCTCTGGATGGATCGCGAAGATCCGGCAGCCAAGGATATCAGACTTGGCATTTTGGGCCTTGGCGTGTTGGGACAGGATGCGGCCTATAAGCTCTCTATCATGGGCTATGATGTGATGGGATGGAGCCGCTCCCAAAAAGACTTGCAAAATATGCGTTGTTTTTCTGGCGAAGCGGGCCTTGATGCCATGCTGTCACAGACAGACATTCTGGTGTCTTTGTTGCCTCACACGCAAGAGACCCATGCCATGCTGAATTTGGATCTCTTCAAAAAACTGCCACGCGATGGGGCTTTGGGTGGGCCTGTTCTTATCAATGCCGGACGCGGCAAGGTGCAGGTGGAACGGGACATTATGAAAGCCTTGGACGATGGTCTGCTCATCGGGGCGTCTTTGGACGTGTTTGAAGATGAGCCGCTTCATGATAGCAGTCCGCTCTGGTCTCACCCCAATGTCATTCTCACCCCCCATAATGCTGCGGCCAGTTCGGCCAAGGCCATTACAGACTATGTGGTACGACAATTGTCACTTTATGAAGCAGGCCAAGCAATGGACAGTGTTGTCAATAGAAATGCAGGCTATTGATTTTTAATCGTTATTCTCAATCATATACGAAGCCTTAACCGATATACAAAATCTTTGATCTATGGCCAGAAAGATTGACGCGTATTTTACTAATTTCTTGCATTTTGATCTGAATGAAAATGTCACGGCGAAGCCATTTGCTATGCATGATATTAATGGATCTTGATGTGAAGACCCT
The DNA here is from genome assembly GCA_025800145.1 of Cohaesibacter sp. Classification (GTDB taxonomy): domain Bacteria; phylum Pseudomonadota; class Alphaproteobacteria; order Rhizobiales; family Cohaesibacteraceae; genus Cohaesibacter. The sequence continues at coordinate 709 of JAOXSH010000062.1, read as the reverse complement.
TGATTTCAAATTTCTTTTTACTTTGTTTTTACCTGTTCTTCTGGTCTTCTTGCTTATTCTGGGAGAGCAGTTTGGCCGTGGGCAAATGGCGCGGACAATACTTGACAGGATTATGTCATTGCAAGCTGGGCCAAGCGTTACAGTAGAAGCCCGTCTATTTTCACAAAATTGTCGCGCGATTGTTGGTATCCACCGCGTTGATAGCCGTGGACTGACTTTGGTCTATCACTATCGATATGCCGGAAAATCTTTCACAGAAACTCTTTTTGCTCCTCTCATAACGTGCCGCGAGATGGATTTGAATGGTGAGGGAAGCCCAAGTCGCTATATGGACCGTTTCCCACTTTTGGTTCTTAAAGCCGAGCCGGATCTCTCTGTTCCCCAAAAACTGGTAGAGGATCCGATTTTTCAAAACAAATTGGATGCTGAAAAGAAGCCCGACCATGCGCTTCAGCTTCTGTTGGACCAGCTAGGGCATGAGCCTTGGATTCTTCTGATTGTTATAGCATTGGTTTGGCTATCGGATCGTTTTTGGCGCTGGCTTTATACCAACGGCACAAAAGATTAACCCATATGACCGGATTTTATTGGCTTTCTGGTAAGACGCTTTTGCTGCCATGGTCTGGTTGACCACAAAGCAAGAGCGACGCAGTCCAGAAAGCCAATAAAACCGACCTTCGGTGCCTTGAAATGGCTCACTGAGCTGCGT
>JAOXSH010000052.1 GCA_025800145.1 Cohaesibacter sp. | reverse complement strand
GGTTTGTTGCCCAGTGCGACAATCGTGCAATCCAATATTCATCGCTATGTGATTGATGCCAACAGAGATCCTGAAGGGATATCGCTTTATCCCGGTCAGAATACAACGACCTTGGTGCCTCTGAGCGATTTTGATGGCAAGGCTATCTGGATTGAGGGGCAGGAACCGAGTGAGGATGAGATTGAAGAACGGCGCTTGGTCTATCATGCTCCCTATCATGAAGTATTACGTGCCGAGCTGGAGCGGGTTCGTGCATATTATGGTGTGGCCATTTTATTTGATTGCCATTCGATCCGCTCACATATTCCCTTTCTCTTTGACGGGAATTTGCCGATTTTCAACACCGGCACCAATCTGGGTACCACTTGCTCGCCAATGATTGAAGCCGCCATTGATGCTGAAGCACAGGCCTCCAAAATGGGCGCAGTGCTCAATGGGCGCTTTAAGGGTGGCTGGACCACACGCCATTATGGCCGCCCTGACACAGGCCTTCATGCCATTCAGATGGAAATTGCGCAACGCGCCTATATGGCTGAAACGCCACCATGGGAGTGGGATGCTGAGCGCGCGATGGCCCTTCGAGCGCATCTGAAACAGATGCTTGAAACTCTCAACAATCTCGCCCTTTCGGGCCGTCTTTCTTCTGATCGGAGTGACCAATGAGTGATCCTCGCAAAAATATCCGTGATGTTTTTCCACCAACCGGATCTGAGCTAACGGCAAAAAGCTGGTTGACCGAAGCCCCGTTGCGGATGTTGATGAACAATTTGCATCCAGATGTGGCAGAAAATCCGCATGAGCTTGTTGTTTATGGTGGCATTGGCCGCGCGGCCCGGACATGGAAAGACTTTGATGTGATTGTCGACAGTCTGAAAAATCTGGAAGCAGAGGAAACTCTGATTGTTCAGTCAGGCAAGCCAATCGCCGTTATCAAAACTCACAAGGATGCGCCGCGGGTTTTGATTGCCAATTCCAATCTGGTGCCCCATTGGGCCAATTGGGACCATTTTAACGAGTTGGATAAAAAAGGGCTGGCCATGTATGGCCAGATGACCGCCGGATCCTGGATCTATATTGGATCGCAAGGCATTGTACAGGGCACCTATGAAACCTTCATGGAAGCCGGTCGCCAACATTATGAGGGAAATCTCAAAGGTCGCTGGATTCTGACCGGTGGTCTGGGCGGCATGGGCGGCGCACAACCTTTGGCCGCAGTCATGGCCGGGGCTTGCTGTCTGGCTGTGGAATGTGATGAAAAATCCGCAGATTTCCGCCTGCGCACCCGATATGTGGATGAAAAAACCCACGATCTGGACGAAGCCTTGGCCATGATTGATCGCTGGACCAAAGCCGGTGAAGCAAAATCTGTTGCCTTGATCGGCAATGCCGCAGATATTTTCCCGCAAATCCATAAACGTGGTATCAAACCTGATATTGTCACCGATCAAACTTCAGCGCATGATCCAATCAACGGCTATCTGCCGCAGGGTTGGACTGTTGCCGAATGGCGCGCCAAGGCTGAAACAGCCCCCAAAGAGGTCGAAAAAGCGGCACGTGCATCGATGAAAGTGCAGGTTGCGGCCATGGTTGCCTTTCATAAGGATGGCGTGCCGACCGTCGATTATGGCAACAATATTCGCCAAATGGCACTGGAGGAAGGTCTGGACGATGCCTTTGCCTTTCCCGGTTTTGTGCCTGCCTATATTCGACCGCTCTTTTGTCGCGGCATCGGTCCGTTTCGCTGGGCGGCTCTGTCCGGGGATTCTGAGGATATTTATAAAACCGACCAGAAGGTCAAGGAGTTGTTGCCAGACAACAAGCATCTGCATAATTGGCTGGATATGGCCCGCGAACGCATTGAATTTCAGGGACTGCCCGCCCGCATTTGCTGGGTCGGTCTTGGTGACCGCCATCGTCTGGGGCTGGCCTTTAACGAGATGGTCAGAAAGGGCGAATTGAGCGCACCCGTGGTGATTGGTCGGGATCATCTGGATTCGGGCTCCGTTGCCTCGCCAAATCGTGAAACCGAGGCCATGATGGATGGATCCGATGCTGTATCAGACTGGCCGCTGTTGAACGCTTTGGTCAATACAGCCTCTGGCGCAACCTGGGTGTCTTTGCATCATGGGGGCGGTGTTGGCATGGGCTTCAGCCAGCATTCCGGGGTCGTGATTTGTGCCGATGGCACGGATGATGCGGCCAAGCGTCTGGAGCGTGTGCTTTGGAATGATCCGGCCTCAGGGGTTTGGCGTCATGCCGATGCCGGCTATGATCTTGCCAAAGATTGCGCCCGCGAACATGGCCTGCGCCTGCCCGCCATTCTGGGCAGCTAATACCACCGGCATAAAAGATTGACCCATAGGATGCTCCAGCCCTCTCTTCCTTTTCAGACCGCCCATAAGGGTACCATGACGGGTGGTATGAAAAGGGGGAGAGGGCTGGCTCAGGACTTTTAAATCAGGCTCTTAATTCTGCAAAGGTCTGGCTTTGGGCAATTGCAGCAAAACGGGGATTTGCTGATAGCCTGACTGGGGCGAAATTGCCTGTCCCGCTATGCCATAGGGGGCTGCATCCAGAACCGCGCTACAGGCTTGGGGCAAATCGGCCAATGTTATCTGACGGCGTGGTTTTGGTTTCGTGCCCGGCTTTGGCTTTTTGGGTTTCTTTGGCTTCCATGGCTCATCTGACAGCCACCAAGCCAGTTCCTTGCCGCATCCATCGCCAGTTGGTGGGGGCGCCTGATTTTTGCATCCCACACTGTCAGCCGGACAACCCATGCGCACATGGAAATGATAATGATGACCATACCAAGGCCTGACTTGTCTGAGCCAAGCCCGATTGGCGCCCGCCCGATCACATAATGCCTTTTTAATGCCGGGATGGACAAAAATGCGCGCAACCCCCGGTGTTGAAGCAGCCCGTTTAATCAGTCTGAAATGGGCCATGGTGAATTTGTTCTGGTCAATGCTGCGCGTGCCCTTTTTGAGCATGGAAATGGCAGATACTTTTTCGCGCTCCTGTCGGCTAAAGCGTCGCTCTGGCATGGGGCGCAGCCAGATATCGGCATCCAGACCAATTTGATGGGAGGCATGGCCGGTCAGCATCGGCCCCCCGCGCGGCTGTGCCAGATCGCCCACCAGCAACCCATTCCAGCCATCATGGGCTTTGGCATCCAGCGCCAGACGTTCAAGAAAAGCGATCAGTTGAGGATGGCCCCAATTGCGGTTTCGAGAGAGGCGCATCGCTTGCCATGCCGGGCCGTCAATAGAAAGAGCCCGCCCCCCCGCAAGACAGCCTTTGGCGTAAGATCCAATCGCCCTCGCTTGCAAATTGGCCGGGGCTTTTTTCTTACCAAACAATTTTTTGGCCGCCGTTTGGGCCGCCAAAGGTTGGCTATTTATCATCATCAGCGGCGCGGAGCATATCAGCATGATTGCCATGGATGCGGCCCGTTTGCTGATATGCCGGAGCTGATAAGGACGGGCCTGGGACTGAGGCCGAGACCAAGCCCTGACTTGGGTCTTGTCCGTCTTGCAGCCAGGACGATTGATAAAGGCTGGACGCTGCTCTTGTTCCGGTTGGCCCATTGGCTCATTTCCTTATCATGTCTGCCTCTTTGGCACATTTGGCAAAGCAGGACGAATCACGTGTGTTCTCTCACTCTATCATGTCATTTTGCGACTTTGTCTTGCGAGTGCATCTATGACTTGTTACCCATAGATATTGATGCTTTTTTCCTCGCTGTCCAAGAGATGGTTATGCGCTTTATTTACCCGCTTTGCTTGGGCCTGTTCCTCTTGGGGGGCTGTGCCAGTTTATCAGAAGAAGACTGTCAGATTACTGATTGGTATAAACTGGGAGAAAGCGATGCACGCGAGGGTTATACGGATGCTCGGCTAAGCGATCATATCAAATCCTGCAAGCGCTATGCTATCGCACCAGATTTGCAACGCTATGAAGAGGGACGCGCAGCTGGGCTGAGCCTTTATTGCACCCCTGACAATGGCTTTCGCATTGGGCGTTTGGGCTATCGCTATCATAATATTTGTCCAGTTTCTCTGGAAGAGCCTTTTCTTGGTGCCTATGGGCATGGCTCGGGCTTGCATCGCATTGAGCTTGATATTGCCTCTGCTCAACAAGAACGCAATGACTTACAGCAGGATGTTTCAGCGCTTGATTTTGGCAAGAATCTCAACGAATCAGAGCGGCGCAAACAAAGGCTGGATCTTTCTCGTCAAATTCGGCGACTGGAGCGCGAAATCCGGCGGTTGGAGCGCGAACGGGATCGCGGTCTCATTGCTTCTGAGCACTATCTGACCCAGATCGAACCCGAAGCTTAAGAGCCTGATTTAAAAGTCCTGAGCCAGCCCTCTCCCCCTTTTCAGACCGCCCATGAGGGTACCATGACGGGTGATATGAAAAGGGGGAGAGGGCTGGATATGCCGCCTAAAAGTCTCGCTTGGAGACTTTTAAATCGGGCACTAGAGCAGGCTGATACAGTTTGCTTTCTTGCTTTGACGCTTTTCCCAAGTCTCTTCTTTCTGTAGCCGTTTTTTCAGATTGCATTAAGACCCTTTATTTATACTGTTCTAATATATTCGAATATTGGAGGCGGACCGGCGCATGAAAGTTGTGCTCATTGAACAGGATCAAGAGCATAGACGTGTGATTCAATATATGCTGGAATCACGCAAAGAGACTGTCTATGCCTTTCCTGATGCTGCGAAAGCCTGGGCCTTTATTGAAGCCACCCCCAATATTGACGTTATTCTGACCTCCTTGTCGACGGACGGAATGAGCGGACTGGAAGTCTGTTGGAATGCGCGTATTCTGGCCGACCAGCGCAAAGGTCTGTATGTCATTGCCATGTCGGAAAATGACGATGCGGAATTGCTGGTCGAAGCGTTGGATACAGGGGCCGATGACTTTTTGCAAAAGCCGTTACATGCAGAAACCCTACATGCCCGTATGCGGGTTGCAGAGCGCATGATTTTGCTCCAGCGTCAGCTTGTGCATTTGGCCACCCGCGATCCGATGACCAATTTGTTCAATCGTCGTGCTTTTTTTGAACAGGTTCAGAACAAGATTACCCTGTCTGATTCTGACGAAATCTTTTGCGCCATCGTGTTTGACATTGACCATTTCAAAAAAGTCAATGACACCTATGGGCATGATGTCGGCGATGAAGTGATCAAAACCGTTGCAACGCTAGCCGCTGCCTATAAGGGCGTTCTGGCACGTCTTGGTGGTGAGGAATTTGTCTTGGTCACTCAGGGACTATCAATTTTGCAAGCCAGCCGTCTTGCAGATAAATTAAGACAGGATATTGCCGAGACAGCAATTGAGCTCAATCAATCCAGCGTTTGCGTCACATCCAGCTTTGGCGTGGCTGTTTATCGTCCGGGCGAAAGCATCGATGATCTGCTCAAGCGCGCTGATCTGGCTCTGTATAAATCCAAAAATGATGGCCGCAACCGCGTCTCCGCCGAGCGCCCCCGCATGATGCAGGCCTGCTGATCGCTGATTGAAGTCCACTGACAGTCAATCTTTCAACAAAAACCTGCCAGACTGGCGGATTTTGTTTTGTGCTTGCGGTATAAAAGATCAACTGTCCATTTTCAGTGCTGCGATGAAGGCTTCTTGTGGGATTTCAACCTTACCGAACTGGCGCATTTTCTTTTTACCGGCTTTTTGCTTTTCCAGCAATTTGCGCTTGCGGGTGGCATCACCCCCATAACATTTGGCCGTCACATCCTTGCGCATGGCTGAAATGGTTTCGCGTGCAATCACCCGGCCACCGAGGGCAGCCTGAATGGGAATTTTAAACATATGGCGCGGGATCAGATCCTTGAGCTTTTCGCACATGGAGCGGCCACGGGTCTCGGCCTGTGAACGGTGCACCAGAATGGACAAGGCATCCACAGGCTCGTCATTGACCAGAATAGACATTTTGACCAGATCGCCCGCGCGATAATCCGCCAATTGGTAGTCAAAGCTGGCATAGCCTTTGGAAATGGATTTCAGGCGATCATAGAAATCAAAAACCACTTCGTTCAAAGGCAAATCATATTGCACCATGGCACGGCTGCCCACATAAGACAGATCGGTCTGAATGCCCCGGCGTTCCTGACATAATTTCAGGATCGCGCCCAGATATTCATCCGGCGTCATGATAGAAGCTTTGATCCAGGGTTCTCGAATTTCCTTGATCTTGACCACATCTGGCATATCTGCCGGGTTATGCAAGCTGATATCGTCGCCATTGGTCATTTCCATCTCATAGACAACGCTTGGGGCGGTGGCGATAAGATCGAGATTAAACTCACGAGACAGGCGCTCTTGAATGATTTCCAGATGCAAAAGACCAAGAAAGCCGCAGCGGAAACCAAAGCCCAGTGCGGCTGATGTTTCCATCTCATAGGAGAAGCTGGCATCATTAAGGCGCAATTTGCCCATGGCAGAGCGCAAATCCTCAAAATCATTGGCATCAACCGGGAAGAGACCACAAAAAACAACAGGTTGGGCGGGACGAAAGCCTTCCAGCGGGGCGGCGCATTGTTTCTTTTCGTGAGTGATGGTATCACCAACGCGAGTGTCTGCCACTTCCTTGATTGAGGCAATCAGGAAGCCGACTTCGCCAGGACCAAGCACTTTTTGGTCGACCATTTTGGGGGTGAAGGTGCCGATACGATCCACATCATAGGTAGCATTGGTGCCAAGCATACGGATCTTGTCGCCTTTTTTCAGCTCGCCATCAATGATGCGCACAATCACCACAACGCCAAGATAGACGTCATAATAGCTGTCCACCAGCATGGCTTTGAGCGGAGCCTCGATATCACCTTGTGGTGCGGGCAAGCGGGTGACAATCGCTTCCAGCGTTTCCTTGATGCCGATGCCGGATTTTGCGCTGGCTTCAATGGCGTCTGAGGCATCGATGCCAATCACATCTTCAATCTGTTCGCGCACGCGCTCTGGCTCTGCTGCGGGCAGATCAATCTTGTTGAGGACCGGGACGATCTCATGATCATTGTCAATGGCCTGATAGACATTGGCCAGCGTTTGAGCCTCGACCCCTTGAGAGGCATCAACCACCAAAAGCGAGCCTTCACAGGCGGCAAGCGAGCGGGAGACCTCATAGGCAAAATCCACATGGCCCGGCGTGTCCATCAAATTCAGCGTATAAGTTTCGCCATCATCGGCCTGATAGGTCAGCGAGACGGTTTGCGCCTTAATGGTGATGCCGCGCTCTTGCTCGATTTCCATATTATCGAGCACCTGATCAGACATTTCGCGATCGCTCAAGCCGCCAGTATATTGGATCAACCGGTCGGCGAGCGTGGATTTTCCATGATCGATATGAGCGATGATGGAAAAGTTGCGGATTTTATCAAAGCTTTGTTTGGTCATGAATGCGCTTATAGCCTTGCCCTGCCTGTCAGACCAGAGCCTTTTTCGGGGTCACTTGATTTTTTCAAGGCTATGTCATGGACTGGGCCATTAATCCAGAAAGAAATGCAAAACACACGCATATTTTGCTGATTGCCCTTATAACAGACAGACTTTATACCAACGGCATAAAAGATTGACCCATAGGATGCTTTGAAATGGTTTACTGGCAAGGCGTCTTTCGACGGACAATGCCGGAGCATTTTCCTAGAAAGACAACGTAGCTCAGTGAGCCATTTCAAAGCATCCTATGGGTCAATCTTTTATGCCGTTGGTATTACTCACTCTCTTTCACGCCAAGCGCTGCTGGCACCGGCACACCAGAAATCGCGGCTTCTATTGTCATGTCATCCAAAATAGCAAGAAATGCCTTTGATGCTTTCATCATTAAAGGTTTGAGCCGACAGGCGGGCAAAAAGCAGCATTCAACCGATTGCATCGCATCTGCGCGCAAACATTCGACAATGGCGAAGTCGGATTCAACTGCCCTGACCACATCTCCAACCGTGATATCCTTTGCAAAGCGCCCAAGACGGAAACCACCGCCACGTCCGCGCACGGTTTCCAAAATACCACAACGGGCCAATTGGTTGACCAGCTTCATCACATGGCCCTTGGAAAAGCCCTGTTGTTTGACCACATGGTCAATCCGGTGTGTTATGTCCGGTTGCATTGCGCATTGCATGACCAAACGCAGTGCAAAGTCGCTAGCCTGATTGAGACGCATAGACTGACCTCAAAGATATATTATGGATATATCATATTGGACTGAGCGCCATATTTCAATTTTTGCTTTCTTTCCAACCGCCTGATTTTCAATATTTTACATTTGATTCATTAAGATATGAGCATTTTTAAAAAGATATATATTATATATTTCTTTTTATATTGCTTTGTGATAAAAGATCTATATAAAATAGATGTTAAAGGATCAAATGATGATGCAAGCTCCTCTTTCTGTCTTGGGCAGACAGCCCGTGCATCCTTCTATTACAGAGGACCAGATCAACCAGTTGGTGGATCTTTTTTACCAGCGTGTCCGCGAAGATGATCGTCTCGGCCCGATCTTTGATGCGCGCCTTGAAGGCCAATGGTCTGTTCATTTGTCAAAAATGCAAGATTTCTGGTCGTCTGTCTTGCTACGGACCGGACGCTTTAAAGGAAAGCCCCTGCCCGTTCATATGAAGCTGAATGAAAGCGTTCCTGAAGATTTTCGGATCTGGCTGTCCATTTTTCGCCCGACCGCCCATGAAATTTTTGAAAAAGAAGCCGCTCTTTTGGTGATTGAAACAGCGGAACGGATTGCACAAAGCTTATGGATGGCAATGTTTGCCTCTCCTTTGGACCAGATACCGGTTTGGATGCAGAAGCCAGAGATCAATCCTCGTTATCAAGCCCCCATACAGGGCGTCCTATAGGAGAGATGTCATGCTGCCCGCTATTGTTCTGATTGCCGAAGCTCTTGTCGTCTTATGGTTTGTGCTGTTTCTGACATTGATCACCAGTGGCTATCTTGAGGGCCGGTCTTACGGCATCTCCAAAAAGACAAAAATGGAACTGGCCTTTTTAAAACATGTCCGCCATTTCGTCATTGTTGGTGTGTCTCTTGTGATGTTGCTGTCCATCACAGAAATAACCGGTTTGACCAATCTCCAATAAAAGAGTGCTCTTATGAACCTGCCAACTCTCATTCCCGCCCTGTTTGTTTGGGGTATCGTTCCCGCCCCCTTATGGATCTGGTTGCTGATTTCGCTCTTTGTATGAGTTTCCAGTCCCCGCACACCAAAAACCCGGCTTAAAGCCGGGTTCTTTTTGCCAAAGTTTTTGTTTCCCTGGTGCATATTTGTGGCAAATACAGCACCTTTTTTCAATCATCTGGTTCAACGCAGCCAAATAACCAACGGCATGAAAGATTGACCCATAAAACCGGCCTTCGATGCCCTGAAGATCAAAACAGGATCAATTGCAGATCTACCATGACTCAGGCAGTCAAGATCATGCATGAAGGAGAAATCAATTTCCGTATCAATCGGGTGAAGCAGCCGATTGGAGGAAAATTGTTCAATATAGCAGGGTTAAGTCCATATCACTGGGCAACGGAGCGTTCAGCAACCATTGACCAAGAACCGTCTCTAAAGGCCAGAAGTTTGCCAGCAATCTGAGGCGGCCTTTGGGCCGCCTCTTATTTTAATCAAAAAGCCTACTAATTGGCTGCGGACTTTTTGCCAAAGGTATCTTTGATATTTTTGAAGATCTCGATTGGCACGCCATGCTTTTTCATGATGGCCGCCTGCTGGAGGATCGACAACGTGTTGTTCCATGCCCAATAAATCACCAGACCTGCCGGGAAGGTAGCCAACATGAAGGTGAAGATAATCGGCATCCAGTTGAAGATCATCGCCTGTGTTGGATCGGTCGGCGCAGGGTTCAACTTCATCTGAATGAACATGGTGATACCCATGATCAAAGGCCAGATACCAAGAATCAGAATAGACCCCAGAATTGGCACTGTGGTTGGATCCCATGGAATCAGCCCAAAGAGATTGAACAGATTGGTCGGGTCTGGCGCAGACAAATCCTGAATCCAGCCAAAGAAAGGCGCATGGCGCATTTCGATGGTGATGAACAGCACCTTATAAAGCGAGAAGAAAACCGGAATCTGGATAAGGATCGGCAAGCAACCGGCAAGCGGATTGACCTTTTCCTCACGATACAATTCCATAATGGCTTTTTGCTGGGCCTGCTTGTCGTCGCCAAGCTTTTCCTTGATCTCTTCCATCTTTGGCTGAAGCATCTTCATCTTCGACATGGATGCATAAGACTTATTTGCCAATGGGAAGAAAACCAGCTTGACCAGAACCGTGATCAACAAAATAGCCACGCCAAAATTGCCAACCATGCCAAACAAGAAGTCAATGGCCCAGAACATCGGTTTGGTGATGAAATAGAACCAGCCCCAGTCGATCAGCAGATCAAAATTCTTGGCATTGGTGACGCTTTGCACCTCTTCGAGAACATGCACTTCTTTGGCACCGGCAAAGAGATTGGCTTTAAAGCTTGCTGTGCTGCCAGCTGCAATGCCAACCGCATCGCCCAGATAATCGGATTGATAGGCAGGCTTGCCCGCGCGTTCGGAATAGCGGAAGGTTGGCTGGAAACTCTGGCCTTGCGGTGGAATCAGCGCGGTTGCCCAATATTTGTCGGTAATGCCAACCCAGCCTTCAGAAACCTTGGCAGGCTTTTCCAGTTTGGTATCAACAATGTCGCTATAGTCGATTTCCTGCAAACCGTCATCGCCTGAAACACCAATCAAACCTTCATGCAGAATGTAAAGACCGGTTGTCTCTGGCTGTCCATGGCGAGACACCAAACCATAAGGAAACAGGGCAACGGCTTCGCCGGATTTGTTTTCAACACTCTGTTCAACGCTGAACAGATAATTGGCATCCACACTGATGGTGCGGGTAAAGACAAGACCCTCGCCATTATCCCATGTCAAAACCAGCGGGCTATCCTGCGTCAAAGCAGCAGAATTTGGCGCCGTCCAAACGGTTTTGGCGGTCGGCAAGGACAATTTGCGCGCGCTATCCACCCAGCCAAATTCGGCATAATAGGCTTTATCAGAGCCTGAAGGGGCCAACAGGGTAATGGTCGGGCTGTCCTTGGACAATTCCTCATGATAGGTGCGCAAATGCAAATCATCCAACCGCGCCCCGGTCAGATTGATACTGCCGGTCAGCTTGGGTGTTTCAATCTGCACACGGCTGGTCTGTGCCAGCACATCTTCGATTGTTTTGCCACTTGGCACAACGGTGCTTTCCGTGCCAGGAATGCTGGCTTGGCCTGCATCAGGGCTTGGCACTGTGCCGTCTTGCGGCGTGCTGGCTTTCTGGTTAGAGGCCTGAGCCGCCAGTTCTGCCTGACGAGCCTTTTCCTGTTCCATTTGCGGGCCTGCAATAAAATATTGCCACCCCAAAAGCACTAAAAAGGAAAGTGCAATTGCAAGGAAAAAGTTGCGATTATTTTCCATCGACTTATCTTTATCCCGTTATCCTGCCGCCCAACAGGACGGTATGATCAATGCTATGATGCTGTTGTCGCGTTTCTTGCGCAGCACCATGCGTAAAACTTTCAAATAGTTCAAGCATCCTTTGTGTCAACCAGACCACTTTATGGCTTTTGGTTGCCACGAGGCAGCTGTTTGGCAGCTTGCCCGATAGCCCCGCGAAAATCTGCAACCATCTGGTCAAAGTCCAGATGAAGAGCTGCCCGGCGACCAATCAGCACATAATCATGACCATCCATCATGATATGCGGGCCATGCAGGCGTGCCAATTCGCGCAAGCGACGCTTGATGCGATTGCGCACAACGGCATTGCCAACCTTTTTGGTGACCGTGAATCCCACACGCGCTGGGGCAGGATCATCTGGTTTGCGGCAGATCGCTTGAAGTACGAAACCGCGGCGAGGGATGCGCACACCCTTCGCCGCGGTTAAAAATTCGGCGCGTTTCTTTAAACGAAGCATAAGCTTGCCCGCTTGGTTATGCGCCAGTCAGCATGAGCCCAGACACACAAAAACCGCCAAACCGAAAAAGGTGGGCGGTTGATGTGCTAGTCTTAAGCTGAAAGACGCTTGCGTCCTTTTGCCCGGCGGCGTGCCAAGACCTGACGGCCATTTTTGGTTGCCATACGCGCCCGGAAGCCATGGCGGCGCTTGCGCACCAGTCGGCTTGGCTGATAAGTCCGTTTCATGGGCTTTTCCGCTTTCGCGGCCCCTTATTTGAATTTTTTCAAATCCCATCAAATTCGATAAAAAACAGCGCCCCGCTAGGAGACGCAAAACACGAACCTGATACACTTGGCTCGGCTTATAAGGAGATGTGGCGAATGAGTCAATCTGCAATCCGCACCAAACGCAGATATTTCTATCCCCATCCCCCCTCTTTTCGCTAACAAAAGGTTAAAATGGTCTCATCAAGGACCAAAAGCCCTGATTTCCGCCATATCTCTTTCACAAGGCGCTCGCAAACTCTGTCAGAGCGGTGAGGAGAATCACGCCCGCCTTCACACAAGCGTGAGTGGTGTGTCAGGGCAGGATCAAATGACGGTGAGGTAGCCCACAAGCGCAGATTTTAGCGCTATATAGGGAGCAGAAATGATCGCGAACGAACAAAGCGTACCGAGCAAAATCCCGCAAAAAGAGGCCCCATATGTCACCGCTAAAACAACCAAAAAATCTGGCAATTGCGCTCTCCGCTCAGCAAGACCAGTCCCATCCCATAAAAGTATATATGGCTTTGGCTGTGATAGCCTCTTTGGCCGCGGCGCTCACAATGGTGCCATCATCGGCAAAGGCGGCCTCTCTGGCCAACAGCTTTGCAGCAAAAGGCTCTGCCAGCCTTGATCATTCCGATTATTCGAACCTGCTCAAACGATATGTGGTCAAAGGCTCTGACGGATTGAACCGCGTCAATTATCGCGGACTGAAAACACAGCGCAAAGCCTTAAAAGCCTATCTTGATCGTATGCAGGGCGTGAATGTCAAATCCCTGTCTTCCAACGCTGCAAAAGCTTTTTGGATCAATCTTTATAACGCCAAAACATTGGATGTGGTGCTGGATCGCTATCCGGTCAAATCCATCAAGGATATCAAGCTGGGCGGCGGCTTCTTTGGCTCTGGTCCATGGAAAAAGAAACTGCTCACAGTGGGCGGGAAACAACTCTCGCTTGATGACATTGAACATAAGATTGCCCGCAAAACATGGAAAGACTCACGTCTTCATTATGGCTTCAATTGTGCATCTATCGGCTGCCCCAATTTGCTGCCCGAGGCGTTTAAAGGTGCCAAAATAAACAGCCAGCTCAATAAGGCGGCTCGGGACTATATCAATCATCCCCGTGGTGTGTCGGTGACAAAGAATGGCATCACCGCATCAAAAATTTATGACTGGTATGACGAGGATTTCGGTTCAAAAAAACAATTGATTGCCCATTGGCAACGCCATGCCGCCCCGCACCTCAAACAGGCATTAATCAAACAACAATCCATCAAGGGTTATGCTTACAACTGGTCTCTTAACGACGCCCGGTGATGACATGAACGAACAAGGCCCAAAAAAACCATCCCAGTCAGGACATAAAAATATGGAACATGCAAACACAGCAGAGGCAACCGCGCAAACCGGTTTTGCATCCCTTGCCAAGAAATGGGGCCCCCTTGTTGCCATTCTTCTTCTCATGGGAATCGGATTTTCCCAAGGCTGGCACCAATATCTATCACTCGATTCGCTGGTGAAAAACCGTGAACTGTTGCGCGGATATGTCGAACAGAATTACCTCTTGATGGTTGGCGGCTTTGCGCTGGTCTATATTGTAACAGTTGCCCTGTCTTTTCCCGGTGCATCATTCCTCACCATTGGCGGCGGTTTCCTGTTTGGCTGGGCCGTTGGCGGGGCTGCGACGGTGCTCTCGGCCACCCTTGGCGCATCCCTGATCTTTTTGGCCGCCCGCTCGTCCTTTGGAGAAGCCTTGCGTTCCAAAGCTGGTGGGTTTGTGGATCGCTTTGCAGAGGGCTTTCGCGAAGATGCCTTTAATTATCTGCTCTTCCTGCGTCTTGTTCCGGTCTTTCCGTTCTGGCTAGTCAATCTAGCTCCGGCTTTGTTCAATGTGCGTCTGCGCTCTTATTTTACTGCCACATTGATTGGCATTTTGCCCGGCACCTTTGCCTTTGCGTTCATTGGCTCCGGTCTGGACAGCATCATTGAGGCGCAACATGCCGCCAATCCCGCTTGTGCAACGGATCCAAATTGCAAAATAACGCTCGATACCTCTGCCATCATCACACCTGAATTGCTGGGCGCTTTTGCAGCATTGGGGATCGTCTCGCTCATTCCGCCAGCGCTCAAAGCCTGGAAAAAGCGCAAAGCCTAGATCCAATCATTGCAAAGATATTTCTGGCGCTGACATGCACGCCCAAAAAGGAACCTGGATTATGACCGAACAGATTAAAGCTGATATTTGTGTGATTGGCGCTGGCTCTGGTGGCCTGTCTGTCGCCGCAGCCGCAGCCGCTTTTGGCGAAAAAGTCGTCTTGCTGGAAAAGGGAAAAATGGGGGGCGATTGCCTCAATTATGGCTGTGTCCCATCCAAGGCGATGATTGCCGCAGGCAAACAGGCCCAAACCATTCGCGATGCTGTTAAATTCGGGGTCAATGCAGGCGAGCCAGAGGTTAATTACCAAGCCGTCCATGACCATATCCATTCGGTGATTGCAGCGATTGAACCCAATGATTCGGTCGAACGCTTTGAAGGCTTGGGCGTGCATGTCATCCAGCAGGCGGGCAAATTCAAAGATGCCAAAACGGTTATAACAGCCGATGGCAAGACAGAAATCTCTGCGCGCCATTTTGTCATCTCCACAGGCTCTTCTGCGGCCAAATTGCCCATTGAGGGTTTGAATGCCGTCAATTACCTGACCAATGAGACCATCTTCTCGCTCACCGAACAGCCTAAAAAGCTGGTCATTATCGGCGGCGGACCCATTGGCATGGAAATGGCGCAAGCCCAACGCCGCCTTGGCACCGATGTCACCGTTTTGGAAGCCTTTAAAGTGCTTGGCAAAGATGATCCTGAACTGACAGCCGTTGTTATTGATCAGATCCGCCGCGAAGGAGTGGAATTGCGTGAAGGTGCCAAAATCTTGCGCATCGAGAAAGGTGACGAAACCTTTGATCATAGCGCCCGCATCATTTTGGAAGGTGAGGGCGGCGAAGAAGAGGTACTGGATGCCAGCCATTTGCTGGTGGCAGCAGGCCGCGCCCCCAATGTGAACGGCCTTGATCTGGAAAAAGCAGGCATTGACTATGACAAGCGTGGCATCAAGGTCAAAGACACCTTGAAAACGACCAACCGCCGCGTCTTTGCCATTGGCGATGTGACCGGAGGCCTGCAATTCACCCATGTCGCCGGTTATCATGCTGGATTGGTGATTCGCTCTATTCTCTTTCGCATGACGGCCCGCGAAAACCGCAATATCATTCCATGGGTCACCTATACCGCACCTGAAATGGCCCATGTGGGCTTGAATGAAGATCAGGCCAAGAAAAAGCATCGCAATATTCGCATCTTGCGCTGGCCTTATGGCGAAAATGATCGGGCACAGGCAGAGCGCAAAACCGCAGGCCTGATCAAGATTGTTACCGATAAGCGCGGCAACATTCTGGGCGCATCCATCGTTGGCGAAAATGCTGGCGAAATGATCAATATGTGGTCTTTGATCATCTCTCAAAAGATGAATGTCAAAGCCATTACCGGCTATATTTCCCCTTATCCAACCCTGTCAGAGATTGGACGCCGTGCCGCGATCAGCTATTATGGCGATCTGCCGAAAAAACCGATGATTCGGCGCACAATTTCCTTCTTTAAATTTTTTGGATAGAAGGCGTCAACAGGCCGATTTCAAGGGTGCAGAATCAAGCCATGGCGTCTTCATAAAACATGGAAGACGCCATGGCCGATCTTTTCACCCTGGACAATCTTTTTACCTTTTTCATGCTCACCGCCCTTCAGGCTGTGCTGGGCTTTGACAATCTTCTCTATATCTCGATCGAATCCAAGCGCGTGCGCGAAGACAAACAGGCCATGGTGCGCAAAATTGGCATTGGTTTGGCAATTTTGCTGCGTTTGGTGCTGCTCTTTGGGGTCATGTCTGCCATCCAATATTTCCAGACGCCTTTCTTTTCGCTCCATTGGGAGGGAATTGTCGAAGGAGAGGTCAATGTCCATGCCTTCATTGTGCTGCTCGGCGGGGCCTTTATCATTTACACAGCCGTCAAAGAAATCATGCATATGCTGGCCATTGATGATCTGGAAGGGCAGGGAAAAGGCAAAGGTATGCGCACCGTTGGCGGTGCCATTTTCTGGATCGTGGTGATGAACCTGATTTTCTCCTTCGATTCCATCCTCTCTGCCATGGCTCTGACCAATGTTTTCATGGTCATGGCCGCCGCAATCATTGTCTCCGGCCTTGGCATGATTTATCTGGCAGACCGGGTTTCCGATTTTCTGCACAAAAACCGCATGTATGAGGTCTTGGGGCTGTTTGTCCTCTTCATCGTTGGCATCATGCTGGTCTCCGAAGGCGGCCATTTGGCACATCTCTCCTTCTTTGGCTATAAAGTGGAAGCCATGGCCAAATCGACCTTCTATTTCGTGCTGGCTGTGCTGGTCATTGTTGATATTGTGCAAGGCCGCTATCAAAAGAAGCTGCTGGCCCAGCGCCAGCGCGAGATGCAGGCAAACGCACAGGCAAACGCATAAAAAGAAGGAAGGTGAGCATGTCAGAGCCTATCATCATCAAGGATGGCCTGTCTCTGGATGCCGGTGAACTTCAAGAACGCTTCATCCGGGCATCTGGCCCGGGTGGGCAAAATGTCAATAAGGTCTCAACGGCAGTGGAATTGCGCTTCAATGTCAGGCGCTCACCCTCGCTTCCATCCTATATCAAAGCCAATTTAAAGCGTCAGGCCTCACATTTGATGACAAGTGAGGGCGAATTGGTCATGCAAGTCCAAACTCACCGCACACAGGCACGCAATCGCGAAGAAGCCATAGAGCGACTGGTAGCCTTGATCGAAAAAGCCTCTCATCGCCCAAGACGGCGCATTGCAACCAAGCCAACAAGAGCCAGCAAAAAACGCCGAATGGATTCCAAAACCAAACGAGGTGCATTGAAAAAATTGCGCTCCAAAGGCTCTTTCGATTAAAGTTTTTCGAACAGGCAGCTGAGTTTTCTTGACTTGCCAAGCCAGCTGCATTTGCCTAGCCTGAAGCAAATTTTGATAAAAAAGGGCTTTGTATGTCTCAGATGAAGCGGATTGAAATTGCCAATCATGGCGGTACAGATCAAATGAAACTGCTTGAGCGGGATATTCCGGCAGTGCAGGCAGGCCAGATTCTGGTGCGACATGAAGCCATTGGCGTTAATTTCATTGATACCTATCACCGCTCTGGCCTCTATCCGGTGCCCTCGCTCCCCTCTGGTCTGGGCGGAGAAGCCGCAGGCGTGGTGGAAGCCATAGGCGGGGCTGTAAAGCATGTGAAAGTGGGGGATCGGGTTGCTTATTGCTCTGGCCCCATTGGCTCTTACGCAAGCCATAATGTGATCGCCGCAGACAGCGCCGTTTTGCTGCCCACATCCATTTCCAGCAAACAGGCAGCCGCATCCTTGCTCAAAGGGTTGACAGTTCAATATCTTATCCGACAAATTTATTCGGTAAAAGCAGGCGAGACAGTCCTCTTTCATGCCGCCGCTGGCGGTGTCGGCACATTGGCTGTGCAATGGCTCAAACATATCGGAGCAGAGGTTATCGGCACTGTCGGATCAGAAGAAAAAGCAAAATTAGCGCGCAATCTTGGCTGTGATCATGTCATCAATTATCAAAAAGACTGCGTATCGGATCGCGTTGCAGAGATCACAAAGGGCAAAAAACTGCCCGTGGTCTTTGACGGTGTTGGCAAGGATACCTTTCAAGACAGCCTGAAATGCTTGGCCCGCCGTGGCCTTATGGTCAGTTTTGGCAATGCATCTGGCCCGGTCGATGGGGTCAATCTCGGAATTTTGGCAAGCCATGGCTCGCTCTTTGTGACTAGACCAACGCTCTATGATTATATCCCCACCCGATCTGACCTTGAGCAGGCGGCAAATGATTTCTTTGCCGCCATCGCGGCAGGCGGTATCTCCATTGCAGATCCAACAGATTATGCATTGGCAGAAGCCGCAAAAGCCCATGAGGATCTGCAAGCCCGCAAAACCACAGGCTCCATCATTCTGGTGCCATAAAGAAAGGCCCAGAACTTGTAGATCAGGCTCTAAGCCTCGCTCTTTTTTCAAGCGGGGCTTTCCTCTGTCCTGTTTCTATGTCTTTCGGCCCTTTTTGGCGTGGCTGTCTGCCATGACAGTTTTGACCATTTTGCCAAAATCCTTGGCGCGTTTGCGCGATTGGGCGATGGTTTCACTATTGCGGTTATCTTCGCGCTCCAGTTTGCGCCAACGCTCCAGGCGTTCTGCATCCAGATCCCCAGCCTTGATCGCAGCCTGAACGGCACATTTTGGCTCGCTTTCATGTTTGCAATCATTAAACTTACAGCGCGTGGTCAGCTCCATAATATCATCAAAGACCTGCTCAATGCCGGTGCTTTTCTCATGCAGCCTAAGTGCACGAATGCCGGGCGTGTCAATCACCCATGCTCCACCCAACGCAGGGTGAAGGGAGCGATAAGTTGTCGTGTGGCGCCCTTTTGAATCTCGCTCGCGAATGGTGGCTGTTGCTTCATCACGCCCTGTTAAGCCATTGAGAAGAGTGGTTTTGCCAACACCAGATGATCCAACCAATGCAAGGGTTTGCCCCCGGCCACACCAGGGAGAAAGAGCCTCCAAGGCTGTCGGGCTTTTGGCATTGATGCCAATCACATCCAGCTCGTCCATCAGAGTGCTGGCCTCAGCACGATAGCGCTCCCAGTCCTCGCAAAGATCAATCTTGGTGAGAATGACAACAGGCGTGACACCTGCATCTTTGGCCAAGGCCAGAAAACGCTCGATACGGGCAAGATTAAAATCATCATTGCAAGATGTGACAATCAAGAGGCTGTCAATATTGGCAGCCATCAATTGTTCGCTCACATCTGTTCCTGCACCGCGCCTTTTTAGTTCGCTATTGGGGGTCAGACGCCTGATAATCTGGTCTCCTGCATCTACTAATACCCAATCACCCACCGCAAAAGCAGAGGTCGGTACTTTGTGAGGGGTGCGCAAAGGCCGCACGCCATCTTCACCCCAGCCGACAACAATAGAGCGTTGAATTTCAGACACACGAAAAAGGCTGGCGCTTTCCAACTCTTCAACACAGAGTTGCCCCATAAAAAAAGCAGTTAAGCCCAAATCAGAAAGAGAATAGGAAGAAGTTTGATATGAAGATGTCATCATCTTGTCCTGAATGCATAAAAAGCCTGCCATTCGAGCCATAGCCAGAATGGGGAAGATTCAGGCAAGGAAATCATCTCTATCAGATGATTTCTGCCTGTAAGGCGATAGACACAATCATACGATCCTCCTTCAGGGCAGAGAGAGCGGTTCAATAAATAGCCGCCCGGATCAATCCGGACGGCCTATCTTATCTAATCAGAGCGTAGATTGACAAGATCGTTCATCAAGCCAGCAGTACCGTTATGCACGGTAAGAGTCTTGACCTTGTCAGCCACATGTTCCAGAGCTTCCAGCTCTTTAAGGCGCAACATGACAGGATTTTCTGCCATGACTTTTGCTGTATTCAAAAGCGACCGTGTTGCATTGGTTTCTTCACGGCGGCGAATAACATTTGCTTGTGCCTGTTTTTCAGCAGCTACAACCTGATTCAGAATGTCACGCATCTCACCGGGAAGGATAACATCCTTCAGTTCGATATTAGAAATTTCAATCCCGATATTGGAAAGATCCTGACGCACCTTATCACCCGTCTCTGAATTAAGTGACGCTTTGGTCTCAAGAATCTGATCCAATGTCATGGCACCAATCTCACGACGGAATGCATATTGCAAAGCACGATAGATGCTATCTTCATAGTCATGAACTTGTGAAACCGCTTTGACAATATCTGTCAACTTATAGTCTGCTGAAATATTAACCCGAATGGTCACACGATCTTTGGTCAACATTTCCTGCCCGCTCACATCAAGAGTTTTGCGTTGCAGATGAATAAGTTTCAAATCCACGGTTTGACCAATATTCCAAAATCCGTGTCGTCCAGATTTTAGTTGTCTGGTCAATTCACCATCGACATAAAGCAAGCCGATTTGATTTTTGGGAACATTCAGCAAAATAACCTGATTCAAAATCTGGGTTCGAATAAGGCGATGCTTCCATTGAGTTTCAATCTCTGTTCCCTTAGTCAGATCAAAATGTGTTTGCTTCCACGGCCCGGCTTCTTTCCATACAACAATTTTCTTGTTTGGCCCCAAAATCTTGAAAATCGAGTCATCGCGCTCAATGATCAAAATTTCCTGGGCATTCGTGCTAAATGTCGTCCAATATTTCTCAGCAACGAGGGGCAGTTTTTCAAACAAGATTGTTTTATAATCTGATGCAACGACAGGCTCGCTCAGATCATAATAATGAAGATCAAGAGTGCCGCGCCTATTGGGCAACAAATGCTCCCCCGCTCCAAAAATGCCCAGAATTTCACCCTCATAAAGCGCAATAACCCGTTCATTTTCGTTCACCAGAACGCGCTTGCGTCCTGTGATAATATTCCAAAATCTGTTCATCATACTTATACCAACGGCACGAAACGACTATTTTTTCAATAGGTTGAGCATCCCAAACGTGGGATTGAATGCAGCATATTTCCCAAAAAGCGACAGCACTCTCTGGGTGAAGTTGGCTACAAATAGGAAAAGCCTATTCCGCGATAAGTTTTTGTTCTTTAACGAATTCAACTCCCAAAAGTACGTCAACTCTTTGGGAATGCGCTATAGATCGCAGAAAAGATTTTCGATGGCTAATCCTTAAAAGGATTTACCGGATAGGGGGATACAAGAAAGCTTGAAGACCGATGCAGAAACCTGAAACGGTTCGCCGGGATTGGAGCATGCGGCAGGATGATGCGCTTTTGACAAAAGTCTTCAAGCGAAAAATCCTGCGGCTTACCCGTCACCTTTGAACGGTAGCAAGCAACTGGCCTTACGCATCGAAAAAATGAACAAATGTTCTATCTTTCGTTGCGCCTGGCAAACCAGTCTTCAAACCGATGGGATGGTCTGTTGATCGTGAAATCAACAAAATGGTAGAGGCACACAGCCTCCTGGTACATTACCCGCATTGTGGTGTAATGGCTAGCGAGAGGCGGGATTCGAACCCACATATCATGCTCTGAGCTTGATGTTCTACCTACGAACAATCTCACATCCGAAACCTGTTATGCATCCATACATAGAAAAGCAGAGCCAACTATGTGGGCGGAGATACAAACTCCCGCCGTTGATGACATCAGACATGGCCTCGGTAGCGCTGAGATAGGCTGTTAAGAAAAAAAGAGCAAGAAGAAAAAGTGCAGCTTTGGCAATTAACTATAACTGTTGCAAAGATAACACAATTATAAAGTGCATTTTAGAGTCTATACGCGAAAATTAAAAATGCTTTTTGCACTAAAATTATTTAATAAACAAAGGCTTATGAAAAGGTAAGAAAAAGGCCGGATTATCTCCGGCCTTTCAAGATCAAATATCAAGGTTTGCCACATTCAAGGCATTGTCTTGAATGAACATGCGCCTGGGCTCTACATCATCGCCCATAAGTTTGGCAAAAATATCATCCGCATCATCGGCTTCCTGCACCTTGACTTGCAACAGGGTGCGTACTTCCGGGTCTAGCGTGGTTTCCCAAAGCTGTTCGGCATTCATCTCACCCAAGCCCTTATAGCGCTGCATGGAAATGCCCTTGCGGCCCAAGGCATAGACCTCATTGAGCAAAGAAATCGGCCCGTACACGGCAAATTCCTTGTCGCGGCGACGCATCAAAGTGCCCTCGCCAAAGGAACCGGACAAATCCGCTGCCAATTGATTGAGCTTGATCGCGTCCGCAGATTGCAAAAGAGCAGGATCCAAAATGGCCACTTCGCGCACACCGCGCACCTCGCGCTCAAACAAATAGCCGCCATCTTCTTGCAAATGACCAGACCAGCCCCGCTCGGTTTCTTCCGCAACCCAGTCCAGACGCTCAGACACATCAGCAATGGCGTTGGTCTGTTTGGCTGCATCATCCTGAAGGGCGGGGTCTAGCAAACCGGCAATGGCCGCCTGTTCCACTACAATACGGTTATAGCGTGAATGAAGGCCTTCGAGAATGGAAGAGAAATTGCGCGCTTCATCGAGCAAGGAGCGCAAATCTGGCCCCGCCCGTTCCCCACCAACACCAGAGACGAGCACAGCCTCATCAAGACCGGCGTCAATCAGATAATCCTGAAAGGCCCGCTCGTCTTTCAAATATTGCTCGGATTGACCGCGCTTTACCTTGTAAAGCGGCGGCTGGGCAATATAAAGATGACCCGCTTCCACCAATTCCGGCATTTGGCGGAAGAAGAATGTCAGCAGCAACGTGCGAATATGTGCGCCATCCACGTCAGCATCGGTCATGATGATGATTTTGTGATAGCGCAGCTTTTCCGGGTTAAATTCTTCCTTGCCAATGCCAGTGCCAAGCGCAGTAATCAGCGTGCCGATTTCCTGCGAAGACAGCATTTTGTCAAATCGCGCCCGCTCAACATTGAGAATTTTACCGCGCAAGGGCAAAATTGCCTGATTGGCGCGCGAACGCCCCTGTTTGGCAGAGCCACCAGCGGAATCACCCTCCACCAGAAACAATTCAGATTTGGCGGGATCGCGCTCCTGACAATCGGCAAGTTTGCCGGGTAGCGAGGCAATATCCAGCGCACCTTTGCGCCGGGTCAACTCACGCGCCTTGCGCGCTGCATCACGGGCGGCGGCGGCTTCCACTACTTTGGAGACAATCATCTTGCCTTCAGACGGATTTTCTTCCAGCCATTCGCCAAGGGCCGCATTGATCAAATTCTCAACAACGGGCCGAACCTCGGAAGAGACAAGCTTGTCCTTGGTCTGAGAGGAGAATTTCGGATCTGGCACTTTTACTGATAGCACACAGGTCAGGCCTTCGCGGCAATCATCCCCGGTGGGATTGACTTTCTCACGCTTTAAAAGGCCCGAGCTTTCGGCATAGCCGGTAATCTGGCGGGTCAAGGCAGCACGGAAACCGGCCAAATGGGTGCCCCCATCGCGTTGGGGAATATTGTTGGTAAAGCACAGCACATTTTCATGATAGCTGTCATTCCACCATAAAGCGGCTTCCACGGTGATGCCGTCTTTTTCGGCAGAGACAGCCAAAGGCGCTTCGATAAGCGGCTTTTTGGCGCGATCAAGCCATGTCACAAAGGCTTCCAGACCGCCTTCATAATACATTTCTTCAACAACCGGATCTGTACCCCGGTTATCGGTCAGCAAAATGCGGGCACCGGAATTCAGAAAAGCCAGTTCACGCAAGCGATGCTCAAGGGTCGCGAATTTAAACTCGATATGCGAGAAGGTCTCAGCGCTGGGATAAAAGGTCACCTCGGTGCCTTTTTTGCCATCGGCAGGACCAACCTCTTTCAGCGGACCGGTCGATTCGCCATGGGAAAAAGAGATTTCATGCTCTTTGTCATTGCGCCAGATGCGCAAAATCAGCTTGGTAGACAGGGCATTGACCACAGAAACACCCACACCATGCAAACCACCAGAGACCTTATAGCTGTTGGAATCGAACTTGCCGCCAGCATGAAGCTGGGTCATGATCACTTCCGCCGCTGAAATCCCCTCTTCCGGGTGCAAGTCTGTCGGAATACCCCGTCCATTGTCGCTCACCGTCACCGAGCCATCGGCATTCAGGGTCACGGTCACTAGATCGGCATGCCCGGCCAGGGCTTCATCGATGGCATTATCCACCACCTCATAGACCATATGATGCAGGCCTGAGCCATCATCTGTATCGCCAATATACATGCCGGGGCGTTTGCGCACCGCATCCAGACCTTTAAGGACTTTAATGGAGTCAGCACCATATTCGGTACTGGTATTCTGTTCAGTCTCGCTCATGCGAATCAGTCATCCTTGGATAAAGGGGTAACCCCTCACTTATACGTGGTTTCCAGTCTCGATCAACCAATGGCGGGCAAGGAAATCAGCCCTTGCACGGCAATTGTGGAGAGAGCAGGCACAAAGCCATAAAGACGGGTATTTTATTGCGCCATAAGCGTTATTTTATGCCCGCTTTTCTCTGCAAATGGCGAATATAGGCTGTGATCATGGCCAGATCTGTCTGGCTGATTCCCTCAATAGGGGGCATGTCGCCAAAATCCCAGTGATGAGCCCTGACCCCTTGCAGCGCAGCCAGCACAAAAGCCTGATCGCTATGATGCGAGGGCTTGTAAATCTCATGTACCAGAGGCGGACCAAAAGAGCTGCCACGCGCCTCTATGCCATGGCATTGTATGCAAGCCCCATTATAAAGCCGCAAACCATCGGCCCTAATTTTCTCGACATCCAGCGAAAAGGCATTGCCATGCAAAGGCCCGCTCTGATCGTCTTTTTTGCCATTTTGCAAGGCAAGCAACGCCCCAATAAGGATCAGAACAGCAAACATCAGCAATTTTTGTGGCTTTATCATGCTTTTCTAACCAGAGCAAAGAAAGGGTTTTGTGATTATGACGCCACAAGCGTGATCTGTCCATTCTCAACGAGGAAGCGCTGGGCTCGCTCCCCCAAAGGCGTAAAAACCGGATCATCGGTTCCTGTCACCCAAGCCTGACATCCCAGTCGATCGAGAATATCAAACAGCGCCAGACGCCGTGTTTCATCCAGATGTGCGGCTACTTCATCAAGCAAGACAATCGGGCTTTTCTGGTTGCGTTGGGCAACCAAATGGGCATGGGCCAGAACCAGCCCCAAAAGCAAAGCTTTTTGCTCACCTGTCGAGCATTTGGCTGCGGGCATGGATTTGGCAATATGACGAACCGCCAGATCAGAACGATGAGGCCCCTCCAATGTGCGCCCTGCCGCCCTGTCCCGGCCACGCATATGGGCAAGCTGGGCGCGATAGCCTTCTTCGCATTCAATGGCGGGCAGTGAAAAAGCCTGCTCTTCCAAAGAACCGCTCAGCCCGATCTCTGCCATGGGAAAAGCGGTGTCTCTGGCGTGCAAATGCGCAATGGATTGCGTTAGCAAGGCAACAAGTTCGGACCGGGCTGTGGCGATGGCCACGCCAAATTCGGCCATTTGAGCCTCAATCCCATCCAGCCATACCGTCTGATTTGGGGCTTCATCCAACAGGCGATTGCGCTGACGCATGGCTTTTTCAAAGGCATTGACCCGACTGCCATGGCTTTTGTCAATGGCAAGAACCATCCGGTCCAGCCATTTGCGTCGCTCCGATGCAGCTCCGGTAAACAGGCTATCCATGGACGGTGTGAGCCATAAAATGCTGACATAATCGCCCAGACGCTCGCTGGATTTGACTGTTGCGCCATTGATACGGATGCGCCGTTGCAATTCACCATTGGGGCCGGGCTGCAAACCTGCGCCCAACTTTGTCTCGCCATAAGCTTCGCTCAGATCCGCCGAGAGCGCCCAACTGCCCGGACCGCTCTCACGAGCAATGTCGCTATAGCCAACCCGGCGCAAACCGCGTCCTGGCGAGAGAAAGGACAAGGCCTCCAGCAAATTGGTTTTGCCCGATCCATTGGCCCCGCTCAACACCACATGGGCATCCCGCAAGCTTAAAGAAAGGGAGCTGTAATTGCGAAAGTCTGTCAATTTTATGGAGGAAATCCAGACATGCTCTATCTGCTCACCAAGATCTATGACAGGGTCTGGCAAAGCATCCGATAAATGTGCGTCATGGTCATGCAGTAAGGTCAGGGGATCCATCCAGAATCAAAAAAAGGGGCAGTCAACTGCCCCTTTGTATCACTGTGCCTATAGAAGGCAAATTTATCTCATCAAGAAACGCATCAACTAAACACGCATTGGCATCAAGACATAAAGCGTGCCGATGCTGCCTTCATCCTGAATAAGGGTAGGAGAGCCGGAATCAGCAAGGCTGAATTGGGCGCTGTCGCTCTCAAGCTGATTGGTGATATCGAGCAAATAGCGGGCATTAAAGCCGATTTCCATGGCCTCAGAAGCATAATCGACAGCCAATTCATCGGTCGCAGTGCCAGAATCAGGATTGGAGACGCTCAAAACCAGACGGCCTTGCTCCAGAGACAATTTAACCGCCCGGCCCCGTTCATTGGAGACGGTGGAAACCCGATCAACCGCTTGCGCAAACAGGCTATTTTCGACTTTCAAAATCTTGTCATTGCCTTTAGGAATGACGCGCTCATAATCGGGGAAAGTGCCATCAATCAACTTTGATGTCAGCACCACGGAGCCAATCCGCAAGCGAATTTTGGATTCGGACAATTCAATGGCAATGTCGCTATCCGGGTCTTCAATCAGTTTCTGGATTTCAGAGACAGTCTTGCGCGGAATGATAATGCCCGGCATTCCCGCTGATCCAGAAGGAGCGCTCAATTGTGCTTGCGCCAGACGGTGCCCATCTGTCGCCACTGCGCGCAACAGGGTCTCGCCATCCACATCCAGCGTATGCACATAAATGCCGTTCAGATAATAACGGGTCTCTTCCGTGGAAATGGCAAATTGGGTGTGATCAATCAGCTTTTTGATATCACGGGCCGGAATGCCAAATGTATGGCTGAAATCGCCTGCGGTAATATCCGGGAAATCAGCAATCGGCAGAACTGGCAGGGTAAAATGAGAACGGCCTGCATCAATGGACAGGCTGGCCTGATCTTCGCTCAAGGTCAGGGTGACTTGCGCCCCGTCCGGCAGCTTTTTGACAATGTCATGCAACATATGCGCTGGAACCGTGGTCGCGCCCGCAGCTTCCACCATGGCCGGTGCGGTTTCCAGCACTTCCAGATCCAGATCTGTGGCCTTGAAAACCAGTTCCCCGCCTTCGGCTTTCAATAAGACATTGGAGAGAATGGGAATGGTATTGCGGCGTTCGACAACACGATGGACATGATTCAGCGACTTCAAAAGGTCTGCCCGTTCGAGAGTGACTTTCATATCTCTCACTTCCCTTTTCTTTTCCAAACTCTATACAGCCCCAACAGGGGATGCAAACTGTGACCTGTTGTGGCCCATATAGCAAGGGGATTGCGTCAAAAATGGCGCAATCCCCTTATATTTCACAGCTTATCAGCAACATTCTTAACCGCAAGAGGCAGGCTAAGAAGCCAAGCACTTTCCTATTCGGAAATGATGCGCTTCAGCATTTCAATTTCCTGCGCCAATGTGGTGTCAGAGCCTGACAATTCCTCAATTTTACGCACAGCATGCAACACCGTGGTGTGATCGCGGCCCCCAAAGCGTCTGCCAATTTCTGGCAAGGAGCGCGGGGTCAGCATTTTGGACAAATACATCGCAATCTGACGAGGGCGCACAATGGTGCGGGTCCGCCGAGAGGATAACAGATCCGAGCGGGACACATTATAATGTTTGGAGACAACACGCTGAATGTCTTCAATGCGAATGCGTCGTGGTTCTTTGGATCGGATCAGGTCTTTCAGGGCCTGTTCTGCCATCTCAATGGTAATCGGTGCGCCTGTCAGCTGATTATGAGCCATCAAGCGGTTAAAGGCACCATCAAGATCCCGGCCATTGGAGCGAATGATCCCGGCCACATGATCCAGCACCATATCAGGAATGGCAAGATTGGGATCACGGCGAGAAGCCTGCAAGGCACGATCAGAGAGAATGGAACGACGAAGCTCTTTTTCCAAAGGCTGCAATTCGCTGACCAAACCACCTGCCAGACGCGAGCGAACCCGCTCATCCAGACTTTCCAGTTCAACCGGAGGTCGGTCTGCTGCAACCACGACCTGACGCGCCCCGTCAATCAGGCTGTTGAGCGTATGACAAAATTCCTGTTGAATGCTTTTGCCTTGCAAAAATTGCAAATCATCAATCAGCAAAATATCGATATCGCGCAACGTGTCCTTGAAATCCAGCGCTGACTGGCTTTTCAGAGCCTGGACAAAGGAATACATGAAGCGTTCCGCTGTCAGATACAGCACCTTTGCGGAAGGATTGGAGCGCTTGGCTTCCCATGCAATCGCTTGAAGCAAGTGAGTTTTCCCAAGGCCAACAGAAGCATGAAGGAATAAGGGATTGAAAGAGACTGGCTGACCGGGCTGGGCCAAAGCAACCTGCTTTGCGGCAGCATGAGCCAGCGTATTGGATTGCCCAATCACAAAAGTCTCAAATGTCAGACGTGGATCCAGAGGAGAGCCGCCAAGCTGATCATTTTCGCTTGCCTGCGCCCCGGCAAAACCATTGGTCTCTGCCATGGATGACGCTGCGCCAGTGCCCGCCTGATTGGGTGCAGCAGACTTGCTTGGGGCCGGTTTTGGCCGCACAGCGCCGCGCACATATAAATCAATCCGCCGGACATGCTCACATTCTTCACGCCAAAGCGCCATCAGGCGCTCGCCATAATGTGATTGAATCCAGGATTTCAAAAATCGGGTCGAGACAGACAGAATGACAAGACCATTTTGCTCATCTTCCAGTTCCACGCTGGCAAACCAGCTGGAAAAAACATCTTCACCCAGTTCCTTGCGCAACCGTGCCTTCACACGGTCCCATTCTTCTTTACCAACTTTCACTGAAGGTTCCTCTTGTGGGGAGTCGACCTCCTGAAAAGCCTGATGAGCTGCCGCACCCATCTCCATTTCCGCGTTTCCCTTTGTGGCCGTTTGCTGCATAATCGTTTTCTTTTCGTGTGCTAGCCGCTTCAACAGCTCGGTTGAATGAGTCAGTCCTATTTCATCATGCTGACAGGGGCTGACCAGATTTGTCGTCTTATCCTATGCTGCCTGAATGGGCAATTCGGATTTTATCAAAATTGTCGCCAGGGCAGGGTTTCTTTTTTCCATCCCGAAAGTGTCGCCCGATGCCCCCCGGCATCCAGATCACCCTCAAAGCCATTGGCGATATTGTAACAGGGTCCAGACCAGCTCCTTGTCATCACGATGGCGGCATGGCGACTGCGTATACCAGACCGACAAAGAAATAACAAAGGCGCTTTTTGATCAGCACCTTGCCCGGATAACAATCCTAAAAGCCGCTCCCCAAAATCGGCGTGAACCTGCATCGCAGGATAGGAAAGCCATTCCAGTTGCAAAACACTTTTGTTGAGGGCCGATAGATCTGGCACCCCAACATAGATCCATTCAGCATGGGTTCTTACATCAATAAGCACCGCTTCCCTATTATCCGCCAACATTTGCCAGGCCTCCTGAACGCAAATATCACCGGCATAATCATCAAACTCGGTATTTGACATAAAATCCCTCACAACAGATGCCTCACAGCATCGTTGTTTTTACTAAAGACCATCTTTTGCCATGAGCAGAACACAAACCATATGGGATATGCCTGCAAATACTGTCTGCCTTGCGGCAAAGTGAAGATTTCGCTTGTTTCACTTTTCGACGCGCTGAAAAAATCATGCATCATCGAGCGAAATCCACAAGGAATATCAAGAAAAAATCATCAAGTTCAACTCTTGAACTTTGAAGTCTTTTTCGCCTCTCTTCCTTGTCTTTACAGTGGTTTGACAATACACAGCCTTACCCCTTCACGCAACACGCCCAAGGCCAGATTCTTTGCATTCGAGCGGCATTCAAAAGCGTAAAACTTTTTTAACCATTCTCTTGACCACCCCTAACATATTGCGACTCATAGCCTTCCCCAAACACCTTGATCACGTAATTGACAAGACTCTCACTGCATATTTTTTTTTTGGCCAAACATATTGACCTTCAAAGAATCGCAGCTCAAGAATCGACTTAAAGGAAAATTTGATTCAACTATTTGATATATATGATATTTTTTAATTAAGGGCAAATGCGGACGCACGCTGTCTATTTCCAGAAAATGCTGACAAAAAAAGCCCGGCCAAAACAGGTCCGGGCTTTTGAAAAACCGTTACAAGACGCTTAAGCAGACAGGACCTTGATGCGTTTTGCCAGACGGGAGACTTTGCGAGACGCAGTATTTTTATGGAACACACCTTTTGAAACGGCGCGCATCATTTCAGACTGGGCAACGCGCAAAGCTTCCTGAGCGACGGCCTGATCAGCAGCTGCAATTGCCTCTTCTACTTTACGCAAGCAACCACGAACACGGGTGCGGCGTGCTTTGTTGATAGCAGTTTTGCGGGCAATTTTACGGGTAGCCTTTTTGGCTGACGTTGTATTGGCCATGAAGCCTGTTCCTTATATCTGTCCGCTGCATCGCAACAGCACAATCTCCGATTGGGCCAGAAGGACGAGCAGTATCCACGCAAAGGGCTTATCCAGTTGGCGCCTTTGCCGGGTCTCACATAAGTCGACAATAATATCGACAACAAAAGGCGGCACATCAAGGCCGCCATCAGGGCGTGCTTATAGTCCAGCCAAAGAGAGGCGTCAACTGATTATGTCAGCGCCAGCGTCAAACAAAAAAGCGCCGAATGCATCCGGCGCTTTCCAAGTCTTGATCATATGGGGTAATCTTTCATGCCGTTGGTATTATTTATTCTTGAATTGCGGTTTGCGTTTGTCGACAAAGGCCGCCATGCCTTCCTTTTGATCTTGCGTGGCAAACATGGAATGGAACAGGCGGCGCTCAAATTTCAGGCCTTCATTGAGCGTGGTCTCATAAGAGCGATTGACGCTTTCTTTGGTCATCATGACAATGGGCAAAGAGAAAGAGGCAATTTTCTGAGCTGTCTTAACCGCTTCTTCCACCAGATGATCAGCAGGCACAATGCGAGACACCAGACCGCAGCGCTCGGCCTCTTCTGCATCCATCATCCGCCCTGTCAGGCACATATCCATTGCCTTGGATTTGCCGACAAAACGGGTCAAGCGTTGCGATCCACCTGCGCCGGGCATCACACCCAGAGTAATTTCTGGCTGGCCGAATTTTGCTGTATCCGCCGCCAGAATGAAATCACACATCATGGCCAGCTCGCAACCACCACCAAGCGCATAACCGGCAACGGCAGCAATAACGGGTTTGCGGTTCTGTGACACACGATCCCATGGTGTGATGAAGTCACCAAGATAAGCTTCCATATAGCTCATCGAGGACATCTCCTTAATATCAGCTCCGGCAGCAAAAGCTTTTTCTGACCCGGTAATGACTACAGCCCCGATTTTCTCGTCCTGCTCATAGCCATCCAAAGCTTGAGAGACCTCTGCAATCAACTCAGAACAAAGGGCATTGAGGGCTTTGGGGCGGTTCAAGGTGATCAGGCCAACACCATCACGGATTTCGGTCAAAATATGTTCATAGGCCATCAAAGTCTCCTTCAAGAACAAAAGGGCGATCATATAAGAGAAAATGGTACGCTATGGCTAACGCAAGCGCTCAAGAGCCGCAAGGGGGGCCTTCTGTCTCATAGGCACTTCCCCTCTCATTTCTCTATCGAAAATAGAACGCGAAAACCACTACGCCTTTTCATTCCTATATGGTCAAAATCAAGATCTATATCTCGGCTGGCGCTACCTTGCCCCAAGCATGACAAGCTTTCAATGGCATATTACGTAAATCGTTCATATGTGATCCTTAACAGATCTTATAGTCTGATACCAAATGCCCGTTATATAGGATCCCTGTTATGTTGGATCGATACCAAGATGAGCCAGAACAGCATGGAGAAAAGCGGCCAGATCATCACTGACATAATGGACATGCGGCGCTTCTGAGCCTTTGGCCTGCCAGCTCTCCTCAAAAACGGCTTGCGTGTGGTCTGGCACCATCAAAATGGTTCTCATGCCCAAATTATGAGGCACTTTCAAATTGCGGGCCAAATCTTCAAACATGGCAGAGCGTTTGGGGTTGAGGCCGGTCTCAGCCAGCAATTTTTCATAAGGGGCGCGATTGGGTTTGGGATCAAGCTCAGCCCAGACAATGTCAAAAATATCGTCAATATGATCGGTAATGCCAAGACGCTTGGCCACAGCCAGCGCGTGCTTTTGCGTACCATTGGTAAAAATATAGCGTTTGCCGGGCAGCGCGCAGATGGCTTTGGCCAGATCCGGGTCAGCCTTCACCCAGTTATGGTCGATATTATGGACATATTCGAGAAACTCATCAGCATGAATGCCATGCTCAATCATCAGGCCGCGCAAGGTGGTGCCATGCTCTTTGTAATAGCTTTCGCGTAAATTGGTTGCCTCTGATTGGGGTATATCCAGCAGCTTTGCCACATAATCACTCATTTTCTCATTCATCTGTTTGAACAGATTGGTTGAGGGAGGATAAAGGGTGTTGTCGAGATCGAAAATCCAAGTATCGATGCCCTCAAAAGGGCGAAAGTCAAGATCCGTAAAGAAAGAGGCAGACATGCAGGCTCCTTGCCCGATGACAAAAAGGAGAGGGTATCATCAGTCCATACTATGACGGATCCGTATTGCTTTGCCTAGTATTATAGAACAATGATACAGATGGAAGATATGGGCCTAGGCTCGGGATTTTAAATCAGGCTCTGAGTCCTTTGGGGTGAAGGTCTGTCGTTGCTTCGCCGATTTTGGAAATCAGGAACGAAAAGAATGGGCATGGAACCACAAAAGGCAAAAGCGTCACATGCAAATATG
Organism: Cohaesibacter sp.; assembly: GCA_025800145.1. Lineage (GTDB taxonomy): Bacteria > Pseudomonadota > Alphaproteobacteria > Rhizobiales > Cohaesibacteraceae > Cohaesibacter. Next base: position 14,914 of record JAOXSH010000052.1, on the reverse strand, counting down.
CTTCAGGAAATGCCAGAAATTGGTAATGAGATTAGCAATGGCAATGGACAGGTCTTACCTCTGCAACCTGACAAGGAAGCCTTGAAGGTCAAGGGCTTCAGCTTGTCGTCCAAATTGCTGTTTCTGACAATTTTGTTTGTCATGTTGAGTGAAGTTTTGATCTTCGTTCCCTCAATCTCCAAATTTCGGGTTGATTGGATGTCGAGAAAACTGGAATTGGCCGAAATTGCTACCCTTGCCTATACCCAAGGCTCCCCCGATGCGGCCAATGACATGTTCGAAGATATCTTGCTTGAACGCCTCAATGTCCAGACTTTGGCTTTGCGCAAAGAAGGCCAGCGCCAGCTTCTTGCCATGATCGACATGCCCGGCGAAATCCGCCGCAATGATGATATCCGCGCCATGACGCCGGTTCAGTCGATCTTTGCCGCCTTTGATACGCTTATCTGGGGGGAAGGGCGCACCATTCGCATCAGTGGCCAGTCCAGCACCAATAAGGGCATCATCGAACTGGTTTTTGACGAAACGCCGCTGCGGCAGGATATGTTCCAGTTTGCCATCAATATCTTGTTGTTATCGCTTGTTATTTCTGTGATCACCGCCACTTTGGTCTATCTGTCCCTGCGCCGCTTGCTGATCCGTCCCATCCTCAGATTGTCCAACAATATGGTGCAATTTGCCCAAAGCCCGGATGATATACAGGCCGTCATCACCCCCTCCAGCCGTCAGGATGAAATCGGCATGACCGAGCAGCAATTGGCCAGTATGGAACTGGCGCTGGCAAAAACCCTCAGCAAGCAAAAAAGGCTGGCGGATTTGGGGCTGGCCGTCTCCAAGATCAATCATGATTTGCGCAACATTCTGGCCTCAGCCCAGCTTTTCTCGGATCGCTTGAGCATGTTGGAAGACCCAACCGTTCAGCGCGTTGTGCCTAAAATTATGGGGGCGCTGGATCGGGCGGTCGATTATTCTCGCGCGGTTATGTCTTATGGCAAGGCTCAGGAAGAGCCGCCGGAAAAGCGCCTGCTCAATTTGCACAAAGTGGCTGATGAAGTGGCGGAATTTCTTGATCTGTCAGGGAAAAGCGAAATCGTCTTTTCCAATACCGTGCCCAAAGATCTGGAAGTCTATGCCGATCCAGGACAATTATTCCGTATTTTGCTCAATCTTTGCCGCAATTCGGTGCAAGTCATGGGCAGCGAAACCGATGGCAGTGAGAGCCTGATCTGCCGGTTGGAAATTTTTGCCGAAGAAATGGGATCCCAAACCGATATTGTCATTTCTGACACAGGACCCGGTGTCCCCGAACAGGCCAAAGCCGCTCTTTTCAAGGCCTTTCAAGGGTCTTTGAGAAAAGGCGGAACGGGTTTGGGCTTGGCCATTTCGGCAGAATTGGTGCAGGCTCATGGCGGCACCATCACCTTGCTGGAGAGAAATCCCGGTGCCCATTTTCAGATCTGCCTGCCCGCCCCGGATCATTCATAAAGCAGGAAAGACAAGGGATGCGCAATGACCCGTGATGAATTTGATGACTATTGTGCCAGTCTTGCTGCCACCACCCATGTCGTTCAATGGGGCAATGCGTCAGTCTGGAAAGTGGGCGGCAAAATCTTTGCCATTTGCTCCAATTGGGGCAAAGAAAAGAGCGAGGCACAAACAGGGCAGGCCTCCATCAAAATCAGCTTCAAAGTCTCAGATCTGGCCTATGAAATTCTGCCCGAGCAACCCGACATCATTCCCGCCCCCTATTTGGCCCGCGCCAAATGGGTGCAACTGGAACATAGTGATGCCATGACGGATGACGAAATCAGGGCACATATCAAATCTGCTCATCAGATCATCAGCCGCAAATTGACCAAAAAATTACAAAAGCAATTGGGTCTGAACACAATCGAGTAAGACAAAGCTTGTTCTTATCTGCATTCTATGGCTGTGTGATCGCAAAATCCGGCGCAGACTAAGAACCTATCTGCGCTGATTCGTCCATAGAAGAGCAAAGAGAAAGACCGGCCATGGCCCATAACCAGCCCATTCGCATCATTGATCGTCAAAGCGGCGAGGAATTTGAAGAAAAGGTGCTGGGGGAAAAATGGATCCGTTGGGCCTATCAGGATGCAGGCTCATCGCTGATTGAAAAATGCCTCTTTCGTTCTGCCCTCATCAGCAAAATCATGGGCGCTTATTATGATTCGCCGCTCTCCAAAGGCAAAATTGATCCAACCATCAAGGAGCTGGACATTGACGAGAGCGAATTTGCCGCACCCAAAGACAGCTATCAAAGCTTCAATGACTTTTTTATCCGCCATTTAAAGCCACAGGCCCGCCCGTTCAAAACGGATCCCACTCTCATTCTAAGCCCTGCCGATGGCCGCGTGCTGGTTTTTCCAAAATTGGACGGCACAGACTTTGCCCCCATCAAGGGCTATCCTTTTTCCATCGAAAAAATGTTGCCCGGCCTGCATGAGCGCTTTGTCGGTGGCGCGCTGGCCATTGTCCGCCTCTGCCCGGCAGATTATCACCGTTATCATTTTCCATGCGATGGCCTCATCACCCACAGTCTGGATATTGACGGCGCCTTGCATTCGGTTAATCCAATCGCCTTGGGCGCAGGGCCAGATGTCTTTGGCGAAAATAAAAGAAGCCTGACCCTGATTGAGACAGAAAAAGCTGGAACCATAGCCTTTGTCGAAGTCGGCGCGTTTGGCGTTGGCGCAATCGTCAACACCAAAACCTGCGGACCGGTCAAGGCAATGGACGAAAAAGGCTATTTCAAATTCGGCGGCTCCACCACCGTCCTTGTTTTCGAGCCGGGCAAAATCCAGTTCAGCACCGACCTCATCGCCAATAGCGCTGAAGGCAAGGAAACCCTGATCAAGGTCGGCGAAGAATTGGCAAGCGTAACCGCTTAAATCATCTCTTCAACCACCTGAAGGAGCCGTGCCAGATCTTCATCGCGGGACAGGCGGTGGTCGCCGTCTTTGATGAGGGTGAGGCGCACATCATCTCTGGCAAGGCACGAGACCAGATCAACGGCCATCTGCCATGGCACGGCATCATCCAACACGCCTTGCAGGATGTGAACCGGACAGCCGGTCTCGATCATGGCATCACCAAACAGATGCTGTTTGCCATCTTCAATCAGATCAAGGGTAATCTGATAAGGCTCTCCATAGTCACTGGGCTGCTCATAAAGGCCGGTTTTGATCATGCCAGCGCGGATATCATCGGAGAATTTCTCCCACATCAAGTCCTTGGTCATATCAATGGCCGGGGCAATCAGAACCAGCCCCTTGATGCGGCTCTTATCCAGCCCCACTGCTTTGATATGAGCCACAGTTAAAAGCAGGGCCAGCCACCCCCCCATAGAAGAGCCAATCACAATCTGATCGCCCTCTGTCTGGTCAAACATGGCAAGGCTCTCGGTCAGCCATTTGGAAATGGTGCCATCGGTAAAAGCCCCGCCAGACACCCCATGACCGGAATAATCATAGCGCATACATCCGTGACCGTTTGTCTGTGCCCATGCATCCAATGCCAGAATTTTGGAGCCTTCCATATCAGACTTATAGCCCCCCATCCAAAAGACACCACAAGCACCGTTCTTTGCAGGGCGATGATGAAAGCGGATCTCGCGTCCGTCCACATGAAGCATTTGCATCTCGATGGCAGTCATTGCTATGTCTCCGTCATGTCCCAATTCTGGTGCGTGACTTTTAAGTGAGTCGCGCCCATCTACCAAATGCATCACATTTATGAGTCTACGTCCTAGCATGAAAAACGCCCCGATCATATTGCAAGTTATTCCCTGGCTCGATTCCGGTGGTGTGGAACGCGGAACAGTGGATATAGCCAAGACGATTATAGAGGCGGGCGGCAAGGCATTGGTGGCATCAGAGCCGGGCAGATTGAGCAAACAATTGCAGGATTTGGGCGGAAAACAGCTCGACTTTGCAGGCCGCACCAAAAATCCTTTCAAAATCCTGATCAGCCATGCGCGCCAATTGGAGGATATGATCCGCACCCATGACGTGGATCTGGTCCATGCCCGCTCCCGTGCGCCAGCTTGGTCTGCCTATCTGGCGGCAAGACGGCTGGGGGTGCCTTTTGTCACCACCTATCACGGGGCCTATAGCCAAAAGGGCCGCATCAAAGCCTTTTACAATTCGGTGATGGCCAAAGGCGATGTGGTGATTGCCAATTCGGCCTATACGCGGGATCTGGTGGCCATGCGCAACCCGCCTGCCAAAGACCACTTGCGGGTGATTTACCGGGGGGTAGATCTCGCACTCTTTGATCCGGAAAAAGTGACGGATCAGCAAACAGAAGCTTTGCGCGAGACATGGGGACTGGATGAACGCCCCATCTTGCTGTTGCCCTCGCGTCTTACCCGCTGGAAAGGGCAAAGCTTTATCTTGCCTATTTTGGGGGCGCTGGCCAAACAGGGCCTTGCCTTTCAAATGGCAATGATTGGCGATGATCAGGGCCGGCAAACCTATGTCGAAGAGCTGGACAGCCTGATCAAGGAGCATGATTTGCAAGACAGGGTAAAGCGCGTCGGCCATTGTGCCGATATGCCTGCGGCCTATGCCCTGTCTGATTTGGTCCTGGTGCCTTCGCAAGAGGCTGAAACCTTTGGCCGCTCCGCAGCAGAAAGTCTGGCCATGCAAACCCCGGTGCTGGTGGGGGATTTGGGCGCACAGCCAGAAGTGGTTGCCGCGCCCAATTCCAATGCCGATGCCGTGCCCGATTGGCCGGGCCAAAGCCTTGCCCATAAGAGTGAGCAAGCATGGCAAGAGGCCATTGCGCACCATCTATCCAAAGGAAGCAACAAGACGGGAAAAGAAGCCAAAGCCGCAAGACAGCATGTGCAGCAAAGCTTTTCTTTACAATCGATGGGGCAGCAGACACTCTGTGTCTATAACAGCCTTTTGCCGCAAGATCGTCAATTTCCTGTCTCTTGATCTCTTAGTGCCTGATTTAAAAAGTCTCTTATCGGGTGCTTGTGATTTGCGTATTTTTACAAAGGAGAGGGGAAAAAGAGCCTCACTTATGGACAGAGCAAGGATTTCTCAAGGCTTGCGGCCTATCTAAAGGCGAGAAAGACTTGCAAGCAGGCCTCCTCTAAGGCATATGTTATGCAGCGAACCGATTTCGATAACCATTTAGGAGACTACGACCATTCGCCGTCCGTATCGAGCGCAGCCAACCCGGGAAACGGGACCGCGCACCAATAACCAAATCCGTGTAGACGAAGTTCAGCTCATTGATGATGAGGGCACCAACCATGGGGCCGTGCCAACAAGGCAGGCGCTGGACATGGCAACAGAGGCGGGTCTGGATCTTGTAGAAATTTCCCCCAATGCCAAGCCGCCAGTCTGTAAGATCATGGATTATGGCCGGTATAAATATCAGGCACAAAAGAAAGCGGCTGAAGCGCGCAAAAAGCAGAAAGTTGTTGATGTCAAGGAAGTGAAAATGCGTCCGAACATCGATACCCATGACTATGAAGTCAAGCTGCGCAATGCCAACCGCTTTTTGGATGCAGGCGATAAGGTCAAATTCACCTTGCGTTTCCGTGGTCGTGAAATGGCCCACCAGAATTTGGGTATGGAATTGCTCAAGCGGGTCAAGGCAGAGTTGGGGGACCGCACCAAGGTCGAGCTTGAGCCAAAACTCGAAGGTCGCCAGATGATCATGATCTTGGCGCCAAAAGCCTGATAAACTGACAACTATCGCGACAATTTCAGTGTGATTGTTTCAAAAACCCGGATCATGGTCCGGGTTTTTGTTGTTTGAGGGTAAGATTCTCCAATCAAAGCCTTGATTCCCGTCTATCCCCCCGCTATAACCCGTCAGTCTCGGCTCATCCGGCTATTCTCCACTTTTGGGATAGGGCTGCCGTGGTGAGTCAGAATGCTCAATCCGGGATCGGGTTTTGTTGCCCAAAGCACAAAAGCTGACCTCGAGCACTAACTTATCAATCCTATTGGATTCAGGAGAGCAAAATGCCCAAGCTGAAGACAAAGTCTGGCGCGAAAAAGCGCTTCAAGGTGACCGGTACCGGTAAAGTCCGTGCTGGTCAGGCTGGCAAGCGCCACGGTATGATCAAGCGTACCACCAAATTCATCCGTACTGCGCGTGGCACGACCACTCTCAAAGATCAGGATGCCAAAATCGTCAAACAGTTCCTGCCTTACGCATAAGAACCTGACGCATTCTTTCTAGGAGTTTTCAGATATGTCACGTGTAAAACGCGGTGTAACGGCTCACGCCCGTCACAAAAAAGTCCTCAAGGCTGCCAAAGGTTACTATGGCCGTCGTAAAAGCACCATTCGCGTAGCGAAACAGGCGGTTGAAAAAGCCGGTCAGTACGCTTATCGCGACCGTAAGGCCAAAAAGCGCAATTTCCGCTCTTTGTGGATCCAGCGTATCAACGCAGCTGTGCGTGAACAGGGCCTGACCTATGGCCGTTTCATCGATGGCCTGAACAAGGCTGGCATCGAGATTGACCGTAAAGTGCTGTCCGATATGGCAATCAATCAGCCAGAAGCATTTGCTGCTCTGGTTGAAAAGGCCAAATCTGCCGCTGCTTAATCGGTCGATGCTGATGCATCTTTGATATGAAAAACCCGCATCGATCCCTTGATGCGGGTTTTTCTTTGTCTTTTGCCTCTTCACAGCTGGCTTTGCGGCAAAAGAGGCTGGAATGTCTCGGTCAATCTGCTAAGACCAACGAGAAGAAATTCGATCCTGATCATCGGGGCAACCCGGTGTAAAAGTCCATACCGGAATGTGTTATGTCGGAACTCAATAGTCTGGAACAGGAGATCCTTGCCAATATTGCCAAGGCAGACAGCGAAGCGGCTTTGGAAGACGTGCGCGTCGCCGCTCTTGGCAAAAAGGGCAAAATCTCTGAAATGATGAAAACCCTGGGCAAAATGACCCCGGAAGAGCGCAAGGAAATGGGCCCTGCCCTCAACGGTCTGAAGGGCCGTGTTGGCGATGCGCTTGGTGCCCGCAAGGATGTGCTCAAGGAAGAAGCCTTAAAGGCACGCCTGCTCAGTGAAACACTGGATGTAACCTTGCCAACCCGTCCGGGCAGCATGTTTGAAGGGCGCGTGCACCCAATTGCGCAAGTCACGCAAGAGCTGACTGCCATTTTTGCCGATATGGGGTTTGCCGTTGCCGAAGGGCCGGACATCGAGACCGATTTCTACAATTTCACCGCTTTGAATTTCCCGCCCGACCATCCTGCCCGTCTGGAGCATGACACCTTCTTCCTGCCCGAAAAGGAAGATGGCTCGCAAATGGTTCTGCGCACCCATACCTCTCCGGTCCAGATCCGCACCATGACCTCTCAGGAACCACCAATTCGGGTGATTTGTCCGGGCCGGACCTATCGCTGCGATTCTGATCAGACCCACACCCCGATGTTCCATCAGGTAGAGGGCCTTGTCATTGAAGAAGGCGCTCATATGGGCCATCTGAAATGGGTTCTGGAAGAATTTTGCAAGGCTTTCTTTGAAGTCGACAACATCAAAATGCGCTTCCGCGCCTCGCATTTCCCTTTCACCGAACCAAGCATGGAAGTCGATATTGGCTGTCAGCGTGTTGGCAATGAATTGCGCATTGGTGAAGGCGATGACTGGCTGGAAATTTTGGGCTGCGGCATGGTCCATCCCAATGTCTTGCGCAATTGCGATCTCGACCCTGATAAATATACCGGTTTTGCCTGGGGTATGGGCATCGACCGTCTGGCAATGCTGAAATATGGGATGCCGGATTTGCGTGCCTTCTTTAATGGCGACAAACGCTGGCTCGATCATTATGGCTTTGCACCGCTCGATATTCCCGGCCTTGTTGGAGGGCTTTCCTCATGAAATTTACCCTATCCTGGCTGAAAGACTATCTTGAGACCGATGCCAGTCTTGAGGAAATCCTCGAAAAACTCACCATCATTGGCCTTGAAGTGGAAGAGGTGATTGATCAGGCGCAAATCCTGAAAGATTTCACCGTTGCCTATGTTGAAGAGGCAGAACAGCACCCCGATGCTGACCGTTTGCGGGTCTGCAAGGTCAATACCGGCAAGGAAGTGTTGCAAATTGTGTGTGGCGCTCCCAATGCCCGTTCTGGCATCAAAGTCGTGCTGGCGCAGAATGGCTCCATCATTCCAACCAATGGCATGAAGCTTAAGCCAACCAAAATTCGCGGCGTTGATTCCAATGGCATGATGTGTTCCGAGCGCGAAATGGGCTTGTCGGAAGAACATGATGGCATCATGGAATTGCCACAGGATGCACCCATTGGCGAACCATTTGCACCCATTTTAGGATTGGATGATCCGGTGATCGATATTGCCATCACCCCAAACCGGGGCGATGCGTTGGGCGTCTATGGCGTGGCGCGCGATTTGGCCGGTGCCGGTCTTGGTACGCTGAAAGAAAAAACGCCCGCTGAGATCAAAGGCTCCTTTGACAGCCCGGTGGGCGTTGAGCTGAAATTTGCAGATGGTGATAACTCGCCATGTCCAATTTTCACTGGCATCTATGTCAAGGGCGTTAAAAATGGCCCAAGCCCGGATTGGATGCAGCGCCGCCTGCGAGCCATTGGCCTACGGCCTATCAATGCGCTGGTTGATATCACCAATTATCTCTCTTACGACCGGGGCCGCCCGCTCCATGTCTATGATGCAGACAAATTGAGCGGCAATATCCATGTGCGTTTGGGGCAGCAAGGCGAAAGCCTGACGGCATTAGATGACAAAGACTATAATGTGCCGACAGATGTGTGCGTGATTGCAGACGACAGCGGTGCCATTGGCTTTGGCGGCATAATGGGCGGTGCGTCCACCGGCTCGCAAGAGGAGACAAGCAATGTCTTCATCGAATGTGCCTGGTTTGATCCAATCCGCATCGCCAAATCTGGCCGCACATTGGGCATTCAATCTGACGCGCGCTATCGCTTTGAGCGTACAGTAGATCCTGCCTTTGTCATTCCCGGTCAATATGCAGCGGCGCAAATGGTGCTGGATCTGTGCGGCGGCGAAGCCTCTCATATTGTCATTGCCGGGGAAGCACCGGTGAAGGACAAGATCATTGACTTCCCAATGTCAGAAGTGAAACGCCTTGCCGGACTTGAAACCTCTGATATTGAAATCAAAACCGTGCTCAAGCGCCTTGGTTTCTGGGTTTCTGGCTCGGGGGATGATGTCAAAATTGCTGTACCAACCTTCCGCCCCGATATTCACGGCAAAGCCGATATCGTGGAAGAAGTGGTGCGGGTTATTGGCGTCGATCAGGTCAAGCCTGTGGCTCTGCCACGCCTCAATGATGTCACCAAACCGCCTTTGACAGATCGTCAAAAGCGCATTGTCAATGCCCGCCGCGCCTTAGCAGCCCGTGGTATGGTCGAAGCGGTGACATGGTCCTTCACCGAAGCCCAATATGCCAAATTGTTTGGCGGTGGCAAACCGGAACTGACTCTGATCAACCCGATTTCAAGCGATTTGTCCGATATGCGTCCAAGCTTGTTGCCGGGCCTGATGCAAGCCGCCCAACGCAACGCCGATCGGGGCTTTAACGATCTGGCTTTGTTTGAAGTGGGACAGATTTTCTTGGGCGACAAGCCCGAAGAGCAATTCACCCATGCCACCGGCTTGCGCCGCGGGGCCGCCAAAATGACAGGCACAGGCCGTCATTGGCGCGAGGCATCCGCTAGTGTTGATGTCTTTGATGTGCGTGCGGATGCTTTGGCCGTACTTGAATCCATGGGGCTGGACAGCTCGAAATTGCAAATCGTCTCTGGTGGGCCAGATTGGTATCATCCGGGGCGTTCGGGCAAAATCCAGCTGGGTCCAAAAAATGTCATCGGCACCTTTGGCGAATTGCATCCCAAAATTCTGGATCAGCTTAAAGTCGATGGCCCGATCTGTGCCTTTGAAATCACCATCGAAAATGTCCCAGCCGCCAAGAAGAAGGCAACCAAGTCCAAACCGGCTCTGATTCTGTCTGATTTGCAGCCGGTGCGCCGTGATTTCGCCTTTGTGGTTGATCAATCTGTCACCGCAGCAACCATTTTGCGGGCTGCCAATGGCGCAGACAAAAAACTGATTGCTGGCGTCAATCTGTTTGATCTGTATGAAGGCGAGCATATGGAAGAAGGCAAAAAATCTGTTGCCTTTGAAGTGACCCTTCAGCCAAAAGACAAAACATTGACCGATGAGGAAATTGAAGCCATCTCAAGCAAGATTGTGGCAGCAGTGACCAAATCCACCGGCGGGGAATTGCGCGGTTAAGTCCGTCACTTCTCAAGAAAAGCATAACAAAAGAGCACGGTCTGTATGGGCCGTGCTCTTTTGCTTTGTCTGGCTGTGCGAATCTCGCATAAAATGACACAAAGCAAAGGATGAGAGATGGAAGCGCCCAATTTGGTCAAAAAGCAAGATCAGCCGTCAAGCAACGAGAACGATCATCGCGCGCTGTTAGAGCAAATCATACGCGATGATCCTGACTTGATGACGTTGCTTCATGCCTTGCGCGCTCTGGACCTTCCAGATTGGCGACTGGTGGCTGGGTGTTTATATCAAACGGTTTGGAATCGCCTGACCCACAGACCACAAGGTTATGGCATCAAGGATTATGATATTGCCTATTTTGACGATCAGGATCTGTCCTATGAGGCCGAGGATCGCATAATCCAGACCGCCAAAACCGCTTTGCCAGATTGGGAAGACAGAATAGAAGTGCGCAATCAGGCACGAGTGCATCTTTGGTATGCCGATAAATTTGGTGGAGAGGTCGGTGATTATCCGCAATTGACGCATACAGATCAAAGTCTGGAAAATTATCTTTGCACCACCCACGCAATTGCAGCGCGTCTGCAAGCTGATGACAGTCTCTCGATTGCAGCGCCTTTTGGCCTGTCAGATATCTTTTCGCTCACTTTTCGCCGATGTTCGCCCCATGCGGCCAATCGCAAAAATTATATCAAAAAGGCCAAGGCAACGGCGCGCCTCTGGCCAGAAGTTAAAATACTGGATTGGCAAAGCGGACAGCCCATACGCCCGGATCAAATGTAGCTCCTATCACCCATGCAGCAGATCGGTCAGGCTGACACCGCGATATTGCTTGGTTTGATCCAGCATCACATGGCTGGCAATTTGCAATTTACCCCCCACCTGACTGAGCAAATCTTCGGTCACCGCATGATAGCGCTGAATATCTGCGCAAACAAAGCGCACCAGATAGTCAAAAGATCCGCTCATTTTCAAACATTCCACCACGTCGGGCAATTTGGCAATCGCCTCTTCAAAGGTGGCAAAAATGCTGTGATCATGGTCACGAATGGTGATGGTGGCCATGATGGTGACATGGCGGCAAAAGCGATCCAGATCCACAAGGCCGAGATAGCCGGTAATCAGGCCAATATCTTCAAGACGCTTGACCCGTTGTAAACACGGGCTGGGGGACAGGCCAACACGTTCTGATAAGGCTTTGTTGGTAATGCGGGCATTATTTTGCAATTCTTCGAGAATACGCAGATCAATGCGATCCAGTTTCGAGCTTTTGCGCGGCACGGCATTTTTCTCCAAATCTTTAGGTCTAGACCCAATAAAATTTGGGCAAATATAAAAGAAGTTAGCAACAATTGCGAGTTTTATTGTGAAATCAATCTCATAGAGTTTGCGATAAAATATCGCAACCAATAGCGACACATGACTAACAAATTTCAGATTCGCACTTTAAATACAAAAACTTAGAAACTTGAAAAGAAATAATAAAAGATAAGGCTTTACCGCTTCTTAAGGCATTCTGCTTAATCTTTCATGGAAGAATGACCCATATTCTCAAAGCCGCTTGATACAAAGAAAAGTCTGGATTGGACAGATAGAATGTACAGCCTTGAAGCCTTTCAACGCATTTATGCCAGATTTCTCTTTGGCTTTCTCTGGTTGAATTGCCTGATTGCAATTGGCGTAGAAGCCTATCGGGGAGATCAAATCTTATTGGTTGCACTGATAAGCCTTGGAACCATGATCACTGCCAACGCTATCTGGCTCTTCAGCCCACGCCAATTATATGCGCGCCTTGCCTCTTCTGCCGCCATGGCTATTCTGGTCGCTATCATGGTCTATGCCATGCGTGGTGATGCCTGGCAGATTGATACCCAAATGTATTTCTTCGGAGCAGTTGCGGTTTTGATGGGCTGGTTTGATTGGCGTCCAATTTTTCTTTATGGCAGTTTGATTGGATTGCATCATCTGGGCTTGAATTTCCTGGCGCCAGAAGCTTTGTTTCCAACCGGAGCTGATTTTGGCCGCGTTGTGTTGCATACCATTATTTCTGCGCCACAAATCACGGTTCTCATGGCGCTGGCTTTCATTTTGAAAAAGGGCATCGACAATATTCAACAAGCCATGAACAAGGCCCAAACAGCTCAAGAAGAAACCTCGCAATTGCTAGAGCAGCAAAAAAAGGTGACCGAACAGGAGCGCGAGCGTCAGGCGAAATTGGCTGGTTTCACCAATGACTTTGAGGGCAAGATTGAGGAAATTGTCTCATCGGTGCGCTCATCCTCGCAAGATTTGCATCATACCGCCGCTGATATGTCATCACTTGCAGAAGAAACGCAAGACAGGGCCGAGACCGTAAATCTGGCTTCGCGCGATGCCTCTGGCAATGTGTCCAATGTGGCAGCGGCAACCGAGCGCCTGACCGGCTATATTGAAGAGATCCGCACGCAGATCAACAGCTCTCAAACGGTCACGGATGAAGCCATTTCAACCGCAGATCAGGCGGTTGGCTCCATTTCCCGGCTTGTGGAACGCGCCGAAGCCATTAACACCATTTCCGATTTGATCAATGGTGTGGCAGACCAGACCAATTTGCTGGCTCTCAATGCCACCATTGAGGCGGCCAGAGCAGGAGATGCGGGGCGTGGTTTTGCGGTTGTGGCAAGCGAAGTGAAAACATTGGCCGAGCAAACGGCAAAAATGTCGGAAGAAATCACCAATGAAATCCGCTCGGTACAATCTATGACATCGGGAGCGGCAACCGAAATTGAGCAGGTTAAAAAGGTGATTTCCCAGATTGACAATGCATTGGGGGCAGTCGCGATGGCGGTTGAAGAAGAAGCCAAAGCGACCTATGAAATTTCCGATTCTATTTCATCTGCTGCGGAGCAAACAGCCGTATTGGCCGACAATGTCGAAGGGGTACGTGGGACAGTCAGCACCGCAACAAAAGCCTCGTCTCTGGTGGAGGATTCTGCTTCGCAATTGGTCAATAAATCCACTTCTCTGGAAGAAGTGGTGTCTCATTTCCTTAAACAGGTCAAATCAGCCTGACAAACATTTGCGGAACCATTCGTATAGATACAGAGGATCCAATCCCGTCTCACAATGAAGCGGGATTTTTTTTGGGATAAAATATCAGCTGAGGCATAACATGCTGCATGACATTGACCCAATGCGAAAAAAATGCATGATTTCGCTCATATATGAACAATATTTTCTCGCGCACCAAAAAGGATATAACCAATGGGAAAAGCCAGTCATTTGGACCGTCGTTCAGTTTTAACCGGATTGGCAACAACAGGTGCAGCAGGCCTTACCACCCCTTCTCTTGCCAAGGCAAATGAGACCATCACATGGAAAATGGTCATGTCATGGCCAAAACAGGTGCCCGGCGTTGGGGTCAATGGCGTGCGGTGCGCCGAACGCATCACCAAAATGTCTGGTGGTCGTTTGAACGTTAAAGTCTTTGGCGCAGGCGAATTGGTACCACCTTTGGAAGTGTTTGATGCAGTCTCCAATGGATCAGCCGATATGGGCCACGCCACCCCCTATTATTGGCAGGGCAAAGACAAAAGCTTTCACTTCTTCACCGGTGTTCCCTTTGGCCTGACACAAGTTGAACATGCCGCATGGCTGCGCTTTGGGGGCGGGCAAGAGCTATGGGAAAAAGCCTATGAACCATTTGGTGTGTTGCCTATGTATGCCGGTTCCTCTGGCACGCAAGCTGGCGGATGGTTCTCCAAAGAACTGAACAGCCTTGATGACATCAAGGGTCTGAAAATGCGCATTGCCGGTCTGGGTGGTGAAGTGCTACGCCGCCTTGGTGCATCTGTGGTGATGCTGCCACCAACCGATATCTTCTCGGCCTTGCAGTCTGGCACCATTGATGCCGCGGAATGGGTTGGCCCATGGAACGATCTGGCTTTTGGTCTCTATAAAGTTGTCAAAACCTATTATATGCCAGCCTTCCATGAGCTTGGTCCGGCGCTGGAAGTGATCGTCAACAAAGAAAAGATGATGGAATTGCCAGAAGATTTGCAGGCTATCGTACGCGAAGCCGTACAGTCAACCGCCATGGAAACCATCGCTGATTTTGCCTATCATAATATGATGGCACTGGGACCGTTGCTGGCAAAAGAAGGCGTCGAGCTGAAAAGCCTGCCCGATGAAATCACCATGGCTCTGGCCAAAGAAAGCACCATTGTGACCAAAGAAATTGCTGATAGCTCTGCGTTGGCCGGCGATATCTATAAAAGCTTTGTCGACTTCCGCCAAAAGGCGTCGGACTATATTTCCATCTCAGAAGCCGAGGCCCTGCGCACCCGTAAAATGGCACTGGGCTTGTAAGCCGCCTTATACACGAGAAAAACGAGATGAACCCCGGTTATTTTGCTGGGGTTCTGTATTTATATCTGTTGCTTTGTCTCAGGCACGTTTGTAAGCAATCTAGTACTACAGTTGCGCATTTATTTGTTTCTGTCTATGGCATAGGGCCGCGATGATTTGATGCTTTTTTCGCCATTGCGACCATGCCCAGACGAAAGCCGGTTGCACTTGAACAGTCAGGATGAGTTTGGCAAACAGACGGCGTATTTCTGGTGTGGTCAGGCATTCAGCGAT
>JAOXSH010000037.1 GCA_025800145.1 Cohaesibacter sp. | reverse complement strand
GATTAAGCAGCAAATCAGTTAACTTGAGCAAAAAACACAGCAACCGATTATAACAACGGCATGAAAGATTGACCCACAGGATGCCTTGAAATGGTTTCATGGCAAGGCGTCGGCTCGATCGGACAATGCCGGGGCATTTTCTTTTTTGATGCGAACCTTTTGCATTGAATTGTCAAGATAATTCAATGAGGCGCGCCCTAGAAAGACAACGCAGCTCAGCGAGCCATTTCAAGGCACCGAAGGCCGGTTTTATTGGCTTTCTGAACTGCGTCGCTCTTGCTTTGTGGTCAACCAGACCATGGCAGCAAAAGCGTCTTACCAGAAAGCCAATAAAATCCGGTCATATGGGGTAATCTTAAGATCGGCCTCTTTTGCATCAACGATAAAAGCTCGGATCTCAGGATTCGGGCTTTTTCTTTGCCTTGTTGCAAGAAATTGACAAATACTTGATTCCTCTCGCGGAACGGTTAAGAACGATTCTGACTCTGGGGCCACATTCTCTTGTCGAGTCTTTTCCAACGCTTTTACGGATAATTTTCCATGCCCTGTTGATTGACGTGGAAGGGTAAAATCGCGCTTCAAAAATACAAAAAGCTATGTCTTAAGTGAAAGAACCACTCCAAATAATGAGGCCTGTTTGATGGATAGCGCTCCCAAGCTAGACACAGATTCCATGACGACCCGCCAAGCGCCGCACAATCTTGAAGCGGAGCAGCAATTGCTGGGGGCTATTCTGGTCAATAATGAGACATTTTATAGAGTTTCGGATTTTTTGGAGCCGCATCATTTCTTTGATCCCAATCTGAAAGAGATTTACGAGAAAACCGCAACACTGATCCGCGCAGGCAAAATTGCCTCGCCCATCACGCTGAAAACCTTTTTCGCCAATGATCACACCATCGCCGATATGCCGGTGGCCCAATATCTGCTGCGCCTGACATCTCAGGCAACTTCTATTATCAATGCCGAAGATTATGGCTTGCTGATTATGGATCTGGCCACCCGCCGCGATTTGATCCAGATCGGCACCGATGTGGTTAATATCGCCTATGATGCCCCCATCGACATGCCCCCGCGCACCCAGATCGAGGATGCAGAGCGCCGTCTGTTCGGATTGGCAGAGAAAGGCCGCTCGGACAGCGGCTTTTTGAGCTTTGCCACCGCCGCGACCGAAGCCATTGAAATGGCGGAAGCTGCCTATAAACGTGATGGTCAGCTATCGGGCATTTCCACCGGACTGAAAGATCTAGATCTGAAAATGGGTGGATTGCAACATTCAGATTTGATCATTCTCGCCGCCCGCCCCGCCATGGGTAAAACATCGCTGGTCACCAATATCGCCTATAATGTTGCAAGCGCCTATATGGCGCAAGAGCAGCCGGATGGCACCTTGAAAACCACCAATGGCGGCGTTGTTGGCTTTTTCTCGCTGGAAATGTCAGCCGAACAGCTCGCAACCCGTGTGATTGCAGAGCAAGCCCTTGTCTCATCCGAAAAAATCCGCCGTGGTAAGGTTGATCAGGAAGAATTTGGCCGCATTGCCGCCAAAGCGCAGGAAATGCAAATCACCCCTTTGCATATTGACCAGACGGGTGGCATTTCCATCGCACAACTGGCCGCACGCGCCCGTCGCTTGAAGCGTCAGCGCGGGCTGGATTTGTTGATTGTTGACTATTTGCAATTGCTCTCTGGCTCTTCATCAAAAGCCTCTCAGGGCCGCGTGCAGGAAATTACCGAAATCACCACCGGCCTCAAAGCTCTGGCCAAGGAATTGGCGGTTCCAATCATTGCCCTGTCCCAGCTCTCACGTCAGGTTGAAGCGCGGGATGACAAACGCCCACAACTTGCCGATTTGCGTGAATCTGGCTCTATCGAGCAGGATGCGGACGTGGTGATCTTCATTTATCGTGAAGAATATTATCTTGCGCGGGCCGAGCCAAAGCCCAATACAGAAGAATATTTTGCCTGGCAGGCAGAAATGGACCGCGCCATGGGCAAGGCAGAAATCATCATCGCCAAGCAGCGTCACGGCCCGACCGGCATTGTGCCCGTTTCCTTTACACCGGAATTTACTCGTTTTGCCGATCTGGCACCAGATGAGTATATTCCTCAATCTTACGAATAGTCCAACGGCTCTCTTGCTTTCAAAAAGCAAGGAAAAAGCTGTATCACGACAAGGCAAGGCCAAGAAAATATGGCATATTAGGACGTAGACTATGACAAATAAGAGGTCATCCATGACTGCGCCAAACACTCCCGCGCCATCCTTGCCTCTCGCCCCAAATAATGAGGCAATCAGCGGTGCAAGCCTGAACATCAATCTCGCCGCCTTACAGGATAATTACACCTTTCTCGCCAGCAAAAGCAGCAGCGCCCAATGCGCCGCCGTTATCAAGGCAGATGGCTATGGCATTGGCTTGGAACAAGCAGCAACAAGCCTATGGGATGCGGGTTGCCGAACGTTCTTTGTCGCTGTTCCGCAAGAGGGCATCCGCACCAGAGCCGTGCTGGAAGAAGCAACGATCTATGTGCTGAACGGTCTCTTTGGTCCAGATTGCCCCGCCATCTATGCCGCCCATGAGCTGCGCCCCGTCATTGGTTCTTTGGCAGAGCTGGAAGATTGGCAAAACTATTGCAAAGACCAAGGAAGAGCCCTTGCCTGTGCCCTGCATTTCGATACCGGCATGAACCGCCTTGGCATGGGCATGGAAGAAGCACAAAAAATCAGCCAAAATCCGGATCACAGCGATTGGGTCAAAATTGCGCTGATCATGAGTCATCTTGCCTGTGGCGATGAGCCGATGCACCCGCTCAACACCCAGCAATTGGACCGCTTTCGTGCCATTCGTGCACTCTTTGCGGACATTCCTGCCTCTTTTGCCAATTCAGCCGGTATCTTTTTGGGACCGGATTATCATTTTGATTTGCTGCGCCCCGGCATTGCCCTGTATGGCGGACAAGCCGTTGGCAGTCATCCCAATCCCATGCAATGCGTCGCCACCATGAAAAGCCGTATTCTTGATATTCGCTATGTGCCACAGGGCCACTCGATCAGTTATGGTGCAGCACAAATCACCAAACGGGACAGCCGCATCGGCATTTTAAGCATTGGCTATGCTGATGGTTATATCCGGGCTGGTGGCAGCACTGACGCTCATACAGGTGCGCATGTCTGGCTGGAAGGGCATAGCGTTCCAATCTTTGGTCGGGTCACTATGGATCTGATTATGGTGGATTTGACAGACCTGCCTGTCGGCCTTGCAAAGCGCGGTATGTGGGTGGAGCTGTTCGGCACCAATATTGCCATTGATGATGTCGCGGCCAGCGCCGGAACCATCGGCTATGAAATGCTCACAAGCCTCAGCAAACGCGCCTTGCGCAGCTATCTGCCAGCCTGATAGCCTGCATAGCGATTCTCCAGACACGTTTTCCCAAAACGTGTCTTTCCTTTGGCAAAAGAGCATAATCCATGGCCCGCAAAAAATCCACCTTCGTTTGCCAAAAATGCGGCGCAGTCACCAATCGCTGGGCAGGCAAATGCGACAGCTGTGGTGAATGGAACAGCATCACCGAAGAGGTGGAAAGCGCAGGGATTGGCGGCTCACCCAAAACGGTGCGCGGCAAGTCGGGTCGTGTGGTTGAGCTAGTCTCACTGTCTGGTCAGGAAAAACCCGCCCCGCGCATCACAACACAGGTGCAGGAGCTGGATCGCGTCACCGGTGGCGGCTTTGTCAAAGGCTCTGTCCTGCTTCTAGGGGGGGATCCTGGTATTGGCAAATCCACTTTGTTGATTCAGGCCTCCGCAGCGCTTACCCATGCCGGGCACAGGGTGGTTTATATTTCCGGAGAGGAAGCCATTGATCAGGTGCGCCTGAGAGCTGGCCGCCTTGGTCTATCGCAAGCGCAAGTGCAATTGGCGGCAGAAACCAGCGTTGAGGATATTCTGACCACCCTTACCGCAAATCCGGTGCCGGATTTGGTGGTCATTGACTCCATCCAGACCCTTTGGACAGACAGTGCTGACAGCGCACCGGGCACAGTCACACAGGTGCGCTCCTCTGCCCAAGCCATGATCCGCTATGCCAAACAAACCGGCGCTGCGGTTATCTTGGTCGGGCATGTGACCAAAGACGGGCAGATTGCAGGCCCGCGCGTGGTGGAACATATGGTCGATGGTGTGCTGCATTTTGAAGGTGATGGCGCACATCAATTTCGCATCCTTCGCGCCATTAAAAACCGCTTTGGCCCAACCGATGAAATCGGCGTTTTTGAAATGACCGGCGCGGGTTTGAGCGAAATAGCCAACCCTTCCGCCATGTTTTTGGGAGAGCGTAACACCTCAACGCCGGGCGCTGCCGTTTTTGCAGGCATCGAAGGCTCTCGCCCGCTCCTTGTCGAAATTCAGGCCCTTGTGGCGCAAAGTGCACTTGGCACTCCGCGCCGCGCCGTTGTCGGCTGGGATACGGCCCGCCTATCTATGGTCTTGGCGGTACTGGAAGCCCATTGCGGTGTCCGACTATCCAGCCATGATATTTATCTCAATGTTGCAGGGGGCATGAAAATATCAGAGCCTGCCGCCGATCTGGCTGTTGCGGCTGCTTTGGTGTCATCCCTTGCCGGCGTTGCCCTGCCCGCTGAATGCGTCTATTTCGGCGAAGTCAGCCTATCTGGCGCGGTGCGTCCTGTTTCTCATGCCACGTCTCGAATCAAGGAATCCTCAAAGCTGGGATTCGCGCAGGCAATCATTCCACAGGCTTCTGAGAAATCGGCAAAATCCAAGGATCTGAGCCTGACAGGCATAGAAACTCTGACAGAGTTGGTCGCCCGCATTGCCGCAGGGTCCAATTTTGACCATAGTAATGAGGAATGACAGGCAAGACAGGGCAAAAAGCCTTGAGAGCAAGCCCACAAGGCCCTATAGAAAACAAACCGGATGCATAACCACAGGATACCAATCTGATGCCGATCACACTCCTTGATGGGGTTTTTCTCATTGTTCTGTTGATCTCTGCTTTTCTCGCCATGATCCGCGGTTTCGTCCGTGAAGTTCTGTCTATCGGCGCATGGTTAGCAGCCGCCTTTGCAACCATCTATCTGTTCGACGCTTTGCTTCCTTTCGTACAGGGCTATCTACCGCATCCTTTGATGTCACAGGTCGCAACCGCTACAGGCATATTCCTGATCACCCTGATCATCGTATCCTTCATCACCATCCAGATTTCCGACTTTGTTCTGGATAGCCGCATCGGCGCACTGGATCGCACCCTTGGCTTTGTCTTTGGTGCTTTGCGCGGTGCCATTCTGATGGCTGTTGCCATGATTTTCTTCAACTGGTTCGTACCAGAAGACCATCAACCCAATTGGGTAGCACAAGCCAAGGCCAAGCCTTTGCTCAATCAGGTGGGCGAAAAGCTGATCAATCTTTTGCCTGAAGATCCCGAAGAGCAATTGATGGAAAAGATCAAGGAACGCAAAGGCAAAAATCAGGCCAAGAATGACACAAGCTATAAAAGCAATCAGGCCAAGGAACTCGACCAATTGGTCACAAAATCGAGCCAAAGCAACTAACGCCCCTTGGGTCAGATTACTTTTTCCTCTATAAGCAAAAAAGATAGCTGACCAACCGCACCAATTGCGCTATCAGAGCCATGAATTAGGCATTGGATCAACCAGATCTAACTGCCATAAGCGTTTCCAATATCTGCAAAGGATCGCAGCCATGATGGACTTGGGACAAACCCCGACCACGTCTCAACCAGCAACCTCTGACCAATGGGATCTCGACGGCGACACATTGCATGAAGAATGCGGTGTGTTTGGCATTTACGATGCCTCTGACGCCTCTGCACTCACTGCTTTGGGCTTGCATGCCTTGCAGCATCGCGGACAGGAAGCCGCAGGCATTGCCACATATGATGGCGCTCATTTCCATCTGGAACGCCGTTTTGGCCTTGTGGGAGATAATTTCTCTGACGCTGCCACCATGGAACGACTGAAAGGCCGGGCCGCTATTGGTCATGCCCGCTATTCCACCGCAGGTGGTGCTGCCCTTCGCAATGTCCAACCTCTCTTTGCAGAGCTGGATGGTGGCGGCATTGCTGTGGCCCATAATGGCCAATTCACCAATGCCATGACTTTACGTCGCTCGCTGATCAAACGCGGCGCAATCTTTCAATCCACCTCAGACTCAGAAGTGGTCTTGCAGCTGATCGCCAAAAGCCGAGAAAGCAGCATCATTGATCGCTTTATCGATGCCATCCGCCAAATGGAAGGCGGTTATGCTCTGGTGGCTTTGACCCGCAAAAAACTGATTGGCGCCCGTGATCCTTTGGGCATTCGCCCGCTTGTATTAGGAGATCTGGATGGCGCGCCCGTTTTGGCGTCCGAGACATGTGCCCTTGATATGATCGGTGCCAAATTTGTCCGCGAAGTCGAAAATGGCGAAGTTGTCGTCTGCTCCGAAGAAGGCGTAAAAAGCTATCGTCCCTTCCCCAAACAGCCCCCTCGCCTTGATATCTTCGAATATATCTATTTCTCCCGTCCCGATTCCGTGATTGCTGGTCGCTCCGTTTATGACGTGCGCAAGGCCATGGGACAGGAATTGGCCAAAGAAAATCCGATTGATGCCGATGTGATTGTGCCAATTCCCGATTCCGGCGTTCCTGCCGCCGTCGGCTATGCACAGGAAACCGGCATTCCCTTTGAGCTTGGCATCATCCGCAACCATTATGTGGGCCGCACCTTCATTGAGCCAACCCAGCAAATCCGCGCCCTTGGTGTGCGCCTGAAACATTCCGCCAACCGCTCTGTTGTCGAGGGGAAACGCATTGTTCTGGTCGATGACAGCTTGGTACGCGGGACAACCGCCTCGAAAATTGTCGCCATGATGCGTGACATAGGTGGCGCGGCAGAAGTGCATTTGCTGCTGGCCAGCCCCCCTATCACACATTCCGATTATTATGGCATTGATACACCAGAGCGCGAAAACTTGCTGGCGGCTCAATATGATCTGGAAGGCATGCGCAAATATATCGGCGCGGATTCCCTTGGCTTCATTTCCATTGATGGCATTTATCGTGCGTGCGGTTATGAAGGCCGCAACAATGACAAGCCGCAATTCACCGATCATTGCTTCACCGGCGATTATCCAACACCGCTGTTGGATGTGACGGAAAATAACAAAACCACCGCCTTGCTGGTGGAAAGTGATTAAGATCTGAAAAGTCTGCCTCCCATCACAAGGCAGGCTTTTTTCGCACCATATCCAAGTCAGGAAAAGATGCATATGACCGAGAAAAGACTGGATGGCCGCGTAGCCGTTGTCACCGGGGCCTCCCGTGGCATTGGCTGGCACGCTGCTCTGGAACTGGCCCGCGAAGGCGCCCATGTCATTGCCCTTGCAAAAACCGTTGGCGCTCTGGAAGAGCTGGACGATAACATTCAGTCTATGGGCGGCTCTGCCACTCTGGTGCCGCTTGATATCACTGATTATGATGGGCTGGATCGTCTGGGCGCGGCAATTTTTGAGCGGTGGGGCAAATTGGATATTTTGCTGGGCAATGCCGGGCAATTGGGTGCAATCACGCCATTGGGCCATGCGGACCCAAAGAAAGACTGGGACAAGGTTATCGGCGTCAATCTGACCGCCAATTGGCGCTTGATCCGCTCGCTTGATCCGTTGTTGCGCCAGTCCGATGCCGCGCGCACCCTGTTCATGACCTCAGGCGCCCCTCATAAATGCAAACCGTATTGGGGCGTTTATTCGGTCTCCAAAGCCGGTTTGGAAGCGCTCGTGCGCACCTATGCCGCCGAATGCGATAAATTGCCAATCAATGCCAATTGCTTCAATCCCGGCCCGGTCCGCACCGGTATGCGCGCCAAAGCCATGCCGGGGGAAGATCCAAACACCTTGCCACATCCAAGCGAATTGGCCGGTCACATCATTGACTGTCTGTTGCCCGATTGCCAGCATAATGGCCGCATGTATGACTATCCCTCCAAAAGCTGGAAGGATTATGGCAGTCCGGTCATTGGATAAAGAACCAAACAAACCCCCGCAAAGCACACACTTTGCGGGGGTTTGTTATGAGCTATCAATAATCCTGCTTTTCTTTTTCCAATGCCTGACGCAAACGCTCTTGCGCTTCTGAGGCCTCGCGTTGACGATCCCACATAGAGGCATAAAGGCCCTTTTGCGCCAACAAATCGCCATGAGTGCCGCGCTCCTTGATCTGCCCTTTTTCCAGAACAATAATCTCGTCGGCATTGATCACCGTTGACAGACGATGCGCAATGACAAGCGTTGTGCGGTTTTTAGAAACCTGATCCAAGGCAGATTGAATTTCCTGCTCAGTATGGCTGTCGAGTGCCGATGTTGCTTCATCCAGCACCAATATGGGCGGCGCTTTTAAGATCGTACGGGCAATTGCCACACGCTGCTTTTCTCCGCCGGATAATTTCAGGCCACGCTCACCGACTTCGGTCTCAAAACCACCTGGCAAGCTTTTGATAAAGTCAGAGACTTGCGCCAATTGTGCCGCTTCCTCTATCTCCTGATTGCTGGCAGCAGGGCGACCATAGGCAATGTTGTAGCGTAGCGTGTCATTAAACAGGACCGTATCCTGTGGCACCATTCCAATCTGGTGACGCAAACTGGTTTGGGCGACATCGCGCACATCTTGTCCATCAATCTCAACACTGCCGCCTTTGACATCATAGAAGCGATAGAGCAGACGCGAGATGGTGGATTTACCAGCACCAGACGGACCAACCAGCGCCACCGTCTTGCCCGCCGGTACATCAAAACTGACCCCGCGCAAAATGGGTCGCTCTTCATCATAATGAAAGCTGACATCCCGAAAGCGGATTGCTCCCCCATCGATCTTGATGGGAGTTGCATTCTTCTGATCGACAATTTCAGGCGCCTGACGCAAAAGCGAGAACATCGCCTCCAGATCCACCAGCCCTTGTTTGATCTCGCGATGCAAAAAACCAAAAAAGTTAAGCGGTACAAATAGCTGCATCAAGAGCGCATTGATCATTACAAAATCACCAAGCGTCTGCTCTCCCTGTATGACAGCATGGGCAGACAGCGCCATACACAAGCCCATTCCAAGCGAGAAAATCGTAATCTGGCCGAAATTCATCCAGGCAAGCGAGATCCATGTACGAATGGCAGATTGTTCATACGAGGCCATGGATTGATCAAAGCGCTTGGCCTCCAGCTCTTCATTGCCAAAATATTTGACCGTCTCAAAATTCAGCAAACTGTCAATCGCCTTGGAATGCGCCTCATTGTCGGATTCATTCATTTCACGGCGAATATCCATGCGCCAAGAGCTGACTATGCTGGAAAACCAGACATAACAAACCACCAATGCCACAACAATAACGACATAAATCCAGTCAAACTGATAAGCGATGACCGCTACCATCAAAATGAATTGCAGCAAGGTAGGGAAAGCTGAAAGGATCGTGTGACGAACCACCGCCTCAATGCCTTTTGTCCCGCGCTCAATCACACGGCTGAGACCACCTGTGCGTCTTTGCAAATGAAAACGCAAAGACAGATTATGCATATGACGGAACGTCTCATCAGATAACTTGCGTACAGCATGTTGGCCCACCTTGGCAAAGATTGCATCGCGCAATTGCTCAAAGCCCGTATTGACAATCCGCCCCAACGCATAGGCAAGGACCAAGAGGACTGGCACACTCAACCAGCCGACAGGGCCAATGCCATCCACAGCAGCGGGATCGGCCAAAGCATCTGTCGCCCATTTGAAAAAATAGGGCGTGAAAACATTGGCAAGTTTGCCAAACAGCAAGGCAACCATTGCATAGCCAACCCGGCGCTTCAAATCCTTGCGATCACTGGGCCAAATATAGGGCCAAAGACTATGCAATGTTTGCATAGCCGGGGCTTCCGCTCGCATTAGCGCCTTGTCTATTTTGGCTTGCTCACCATTGGCAACAGTAGAGGAAGATTTGGAAGACGATTGCGCCATAAAGAAATGGTCCTTTAAAGAATAGAAGCTCTTATCCTGACATGTGGTCCTCATGTCGAATGACAAAGCCTATACTGGCCCCACAACAAAGCAAAGGATGCAAATAAGAAAAGGCTGCTCAAATCGATGAGCAGCCTTTTCTATGTAGGATGGGTCAAGGGGGTTAACAAGCACCCTCACTGAGAATTTGTCTCAGAATTATCAGGGGCATCAACCGCATCAAAATTCTGCTCCCATCCAGCCTCGCCAACAGGCAATGTGAAAACCTGCCCCGGATAAATCCAGTGCGGATCACGGATTTGATCGGTGTTGACATCATAAATTGTCGAATAGCGATAGCCTGCGCCATAAACACGCCGCGCAATTTCCCAAAGGTTATCGCCCCGGCGAATGATCACCTTACGATTGGCAGACCCTTGTTGCGTTTCTTGCTCGGCGGAAGAAGAAGAGGCTGTTGTCGTATCCCCCCCTGCTTCACCTGCTGTTGTCGTATTGTTGACCACAACATTGGCCGCTTTTTTCTCAAAGCGCACTTGGGCGCGTTTTAAAACCTTGCTGCCAGCTCCATCCAGCAAATCAACCCGGACATCATGAGAGCCAGCTTCAAGAGCAATCGGGCCATCAAACAGGAAAGTCCCTGCATCGCTGATTTTGCTATCGCTGATCGGGCGATTGTCAACATAGAGCCGCAGCACAGATCCGGCTGGCTTTGCATCCCCTGCCACATAGAGAATATCGCCTTCCAGCTCAATGGCTTTGACGCTGACACTGAAACTGGCACTGGCCTCAACAGCCTCTTGCTCCGTTTGTGAAACAGTGTCTTGCTTTACTGTGCCATCGATGTCAGCACCGGCGACAGACGCACTATCCGCGCCAGATTGCGAGGTTTGGGTTCCATCAGAGCCGTCTGCATTCTCCTTCTTTGACGCCATTTCTTTTGGTGCGGCTTCACTTTGCGTCTCTCTATTTCCTTCGCTAACAGCCTCAGAGGACGGCTTAGTATCAGTCATCTCAGCCGCCGCCTTTTTTGAGGCCAGATCAGATTGGGAAGCGTTCGGTTCAGCAGTCTTTTGACCGATTTGCGCCAAAATTTTCGAAGCCTGACCCGGCTCGCTTTCGACAACCAGCAAATCGCCATTTTCAGGAATGGCAACAGCAATGCTCGATTTGGACAAAATCTGCTCGCCATTTTCCTGAGCTTTGGAAGCAAGGCGCAAATCATGCACGCCTTTGCGCAAGGCTTCTTCCAAAATCAGAACCCAGTTGCCGCTCTCATCCGCCGTTACACTGGCCAGAACCTGCTCTCCATCCAGCAATTCAACAACAGAGCCGGGCAGAGCTTTACCGGCAACCAACGTGCTGCCATCTGGCTCAACCCTTACCACATCAAAGGTTGGTGCCATTTGATCAGAGTTTGCGTCCTGATCAGACACATCTGAAGAAGAAGACGTGTCTTTAGCGGTCTGGGCCTTGTCATCAGAAGCTGGAACCGCCAATTGTTCGGACTGATCTTTTTGCCCGCTCTCATTGCTTTGCCCAGATTTTTCAGATGGTTTTGATGTTGATATCTCTTGAGCTTCAGCAGAATCAGAAGCCGTCATATTATCCGTTTTGAGGGTATCATCTTCTGTCTCTTGCCCAGAGGCATTCGAAGCATTTTGGGTATCAGCGCTCGCTTCATCCGTCCTGGATGCAGCCTCAGTCAGCTTCGTCTTGGCCGGTTCTGTTTGCGGTTTTGTTTTTGAGGCCTTAGCATCAGAGGCGGTATTTTCAGCCTGCCCGGTTGCCTTGGCAGCTGTGCCATTTTCCAAGATATCAGATGCGGTTGTGGTCTGTGCCACATCCTGCGTCACAGCATCCTTTGATTGCTGGGCCAATTTGTCACCAAAGCCAAACCAGGCCAGAATAGCTCCCACGATCAAAACCAATATCGTGACGACAAGATTATTCTTCTTCATAGCACTGCCATATTTCGCATCACGCATCCCTTTGCGTCCATCAAGAGATGCCATTCTTAAATCCTTGCCCCATTCAAGGCATTTGACGACAAAAAATTACCAAGACACAAGGATTTATAAAGACTTTCCTGACGTTCCCTAACCTTTTTTTGGGTTCCTAGCAAGGGCAGAACCTTTTTTGTCGAAATCACGCTTGACGGAGGCCTGCCATGGTGCAACTTAAACCCATGACTAAATTGAAAAGAATCTGTGTCTATTGTGGCTCTGGCGCAGGAACTGATCCTGCTTATGCAGCCGCAGCAAAAATTCTGGGCCAGTCCATGGCCGAACAGGATATCGAGCTTGTCTATGGTGGCGGCTCTATCGGTTTGATGGGAATCACCGCCAAAAGCGTCATTGACCATGGGGGGCGCGTCACCGGCATCATTCCCAGCTTCTTACAACAACGCGAAGTGATGCTGGATTCGGTTCAGCAACTCATCATCACAGAAGACATGCATGAGCGCAAACGCAAGATGTTTGACTGCGCGCAGGCTTTTGTTGCCCTACCCGGTGGTATTGGCACCTTGGAAGAATTGGTCGAAATGCTGACTTGGGCACAATTGGGCCAACATAAAAAGCCGGTGCTTTTGGCAAATATCAATGATTTCTGGGACCCACTTATGACATTGCTGGACCATATGCGTGAGGAACAGTTCATTCGCAATGGCATGGAAGTCGAACATTTGGCAACCAGTGACCCACATCAAATCGTGCCCTTGCTACAACAGGCAGCAGATAAGATCGGGGAATTTGCTCTTTCGGATAACTGCAACAAAACCCCGCTTGATAAATTCTAAAAAGAACAGAACAACAATCACCAAACAGATGGATCCCCTTTGAAACTCCATCCAAAACAGGATCCTTCTCATGAACCAAATGGCAGCTATTGGCATTGCCACCGCTCTGACCGTTGGGCTTTCCATCGGTTTTCAGGGCATTTTTGCCGCGCGCCTGTCCTTAAGCGATAATGCGGTTAATTCCGGTATGCTGATCATTCTGGCTGGGGGGCTGATTGCCGCCCTTTTGATGGCTGTTTTGATTCCAACAGGCCATATCGCCATCGCCAAATTGACAGGCCCACGCATTTTCTATCTCACCTTATGCGCTATTGCCGGTATCATCATTGTCTCAGGCTCGGCTTTTGCTTTTGCCAAAATTAGCCCCGCTGTTGCCGTTGCCCTGATCATATTGGGCCAAATGACATTGGCATTGGCCGCTGATTATTTTGGCTGGACGGGTCAGGACCCCCACCCCATTGAGATGCGCCGGGTTGGCGGCCTTGTTCTGCTCGCCGCCGCCATCTGGATGCTTCTTCCGCGCTCAGATCCTTAAACTTTGGCCGAACTTAGAGCACAAGATACAACAAAAGCCGCATCTTAAGATGCGGCTTTTGTTGTGGCCCGGTCACTTTTACGCCCTCGCCTGATTGCATCCAGCATATAAATGCCAACAGAAACCCAGATCAGGCAAAAGGTCAGAAATTTATCCAGCGCCAATGTCTCGCCCAAGACGAAGACAGCCAGCAAAAACTGAATCGTTGGATTGATATATTGCAAAATACCAAGTGTTGACAAAGGCAGGCGCTTGGCCGCTGCCGAGAACCAAAGCAGCGGAAAATAAGTCGCAAAGCCAGTCAGAACCAACAAAATAGTTGTCACGTGATCTACGGCAAACAGATGGCCGTCTCCTTGCCCATGGACAAAGACCAGATAACCCAAAGCAAAGGGCGCAATCAGCAGCAATTCAATCAACAGCCCAAGATTTGGCCCCACATCAACCGTTTTACGCAAATAGCCATAGCCCCCAAAAGACAAGGCAATGACCAGCGAGATGACCGGCACCTCCCCCAGCCAAATGGCCTGCAATATGATGGCCAGAGCGGCCAAGCCAATTGCCAGCCATTGCAAAGTGGACAAACGCTCTGACAGCAGCACAAATCCCAGGGCCACATTCACCAAAGGCAGAATGAAATAGCCCAAACTGGCCTCCGTGGCCTGCTGATTGCTCACCGCCCAGATATAACTGAGCCAGTTGATAGAGATTAGCAGAGAGGAAAAGAGCAAGGCCCGCAAAGAGGCTTTGTTACGCAAGACTGGCCAAACTTCATGCCAGCGCCCCCTTAACAGAAAAAACAACCCCACAACAACTAGGGACCAGGCCACACGGTTGGAGACAACCTCCATAGGTGGCACATGGGACAAAGCGGCATAATAAAGGGTCAAGGTCGCCCAAAGACAATAAGCAGAGATAGCCGCCAGCAATCCCACTTTCTGATCGGAAACAGCAGAAGAAGACAAAGATTGTCCGCTCTTGCCGTCTGGGGAAGAGTGATCCATCACATTTGCTTTTCACTTGAGTGGATCACATGCCCCCTAGCTGCCATTTTTCAGCAATTTATAGGTCACAGAATCCACAAGGGCCTGGAAAGAAGCATCCACGATATTCTCAGAAACACCCACTGTAAACCAGCGATTGCCCTGTCCATCACGGCTTTCTATCAAAACGCGGGTTATGGCGCTTGTGCCACCATTGAGGATACGCACCTTATAATCGACCAGTTCAAGATTTTTTATCTTGTCCTGCAATTTGCCCAGATCCTTGCGCAAGGCAATATCAAGAGCATTTATCGGGCCTTGTCCTTCTGCCACCGACATCCGCCGCTCGCCATCTATCTCAATCTTGACCACCGCTTCCGACATGGTGACAATCTCGCCACGGGCATTGAAGCGGCGTTCCACCCCAACACGGAAAGAGTCCACTTTGAAATAATCCGGCACTTCGCCCAAATGCCGCCGGGCAAGCAATTCCAGAGAAGCCCCTGCCCCTTCATACGCATAACCGATTGCCTCGCGCTCCTTGATCACAGCCAGAAGATTGGCAACCCGAGGGTCGGCTTTGTCGGCCTTGATGCCCATACGCGCCAATTCATCCAGCAAATTGGACAGGCCAGCTTGATCTGAAACCAGCACCCGACGCTTATTGCCAATGCTTTCAGGGGCAACATGCTCATAGGTTGCCGGGTCTTTCAAAATCGCAGAGGCATGAATGCCCGCCTTGGTGGCAAAGGCGCTCTCTCCCACATAAGGCAAATGACGATTGGGGGCCTGATTGAGCAATTCATCAAAATTGCGCGAAATGGATGTCAAACGCGCCAATTGCTCATCGCTGACGCCAGTGTCCAAATGTTCGCAAAATTCTGGCTTGAGTTTCAAGGTTGGGATCAGCGAAATCATATTGGCATTGCCGCATCGCTCACCAATGCCATTGAGCGTGCCCTGAATTTGGCGCACACCAGCCCGCACAGCAGCCAGAGAATTGGCCACGGCCTGCTCTGTATCATTATGGGCATGGATCCCCAAATGCGCCCCCGGCACGCTGGCAACCACATCTTTGACAATCTCATAAACTTCGTGAGGCAAGGTACCACCATTGGTGTCGCACAAAACCACCCAGCGTGCGCCCGCCTCATAAGCCGTTTTCGCACAAGCCAGCGCATAATCCCGATTGGCTTTATATCCATCGAAAAAATGCTCACAATCAACCATGGCCTCTTTGCCAGCCGCAATCGCAGCTTTGACAGAGGCCGCAATCCCTTCCAGATTGTCCTCATTGCTACAGCCAAGCGCCACTTTGACATGATAGTCCCAGCTTTTGGCGACATAACAAATGGCATCAGCCGAACTATTGAGAAGCCCCTGCACGCCCGGATCATTCTCAACCGAACGACCGGCGCGTTTGGTCATCCCAAACGCGGTAAAGGTTGCTTTTTGGGTGCGCTTTTCAGCAAAAAAGCGGTCATCCGTCGGATTGGCGCCCGGATAGCCCCCTTCCACATAATCGACCCCCAATTCATCCAGAATTTTGGCAATGACAATCTTGTCTTCCACGGAGAAATTAATGCCATTGGTCTGGGCACCATCTCGCAAGGTGGTATCAAACAGATAAAGACGCTCTTTTGTCATTGGTCCGGTCCTGTGGGTTAGGGTCTTGGTCGTCAGGTCTTCGACAAGGAAAAGCCCCAACCCATCTCAGGGTTAAGGCAAGAGAAAGGCGGGTTAGCTTTCGAGGCTCCAACTGGTCTCAAAAGCACCAGTCTCGGCATTTTTGCGATCTTTCAGCACAACGCCCATAACCGCCAGTTGATCGCGCAATTCATCAGATTTGGCAAAATCCTTGCTGTTGCGCGCTTCAAGGCGCGCATCAACAAGGGCTTGGATCGCAGCGTCATCGACATGCGCAGCACCCGCAGGTCGCCATATCTCCCACGCTTTAGGGTCTTGCATCAACAAACCAAAGAGCTGTTGCAAACTGGCTTTCAGGCTGGCCGCAGCAGCTTTATCGCCTTGCAAAGCGGCAGAGCGCAAAGCGTGCAAACGGGCAATGGCCTTTGGCGTGTTGAGATCATCAGCAAGGGCTGCCAGAATGTCAGCATCCACCTGCGATGGATCGACATCAACAGTCACCGCATACCATTGGTCCAATACCTTTTTGGCTTCACGCACACCATCCTGTGTCCAGTTAAACGGCTTGGCATAATGTGTTGTCATGAGGGCAAGACGAATGGCCTCGCCCGGCCATTGTTCAATCAAGTCATGGGCGGTGATGAAATTGCCCAAAGATTTGGACATTTTCTCACCCTCAACCTGCACAAAGCCATTATGCATCCAGATATTGGCCATTGCCTCATTGCCATGAGCGCAGCGCGATTGGGCAATTTCATTTTCATGATGCGGGAACGTCAAATCGATCCCGCCCCCATGAATATCGAATCTCTCGCCCAGATGCTTCTCACTCATGGCGGAACATTCAATATGCCAGCCCGGACGACCGGCCCCCCAAGGGCTGTCCCAGCTGGGTTCGCCTTCCTTGGATGGTTTCCACAACACAAAATCCATGGGATTGCGCTTATAAGGGGCAACTTCGACACGCGCTCCGGCAATCATATCTTCAACAGAACGCCCGGACAACTGGCCATAATCTGCCATGCTATCGACAGCAAACAAGACATGGCCTTCAGCAGCATAAGCATGGCCTTTTTCAATCAAGGTTCCGATCATATCCAGCATATCATCAATATGATCGGTAGCGCGGGGTTCAATAGTGGGGCGCATAACGCCCAAAGCATCCATATCGGCATGATAGATGGCTGTTGTCTCATCGGTCAGCTCGCGGATGGAAATGCCACGCTCGGCGGCGCGCTGATTGATCTTGTCATCCACATCTGTGATGTTACGCACATATGTCACATGCTCTGGCCCATAGACATGGCGCAAAAGCCGGAACAGGGTATCAAAGACAACCGCAGGCCGGGCATTGCCAATATGGGCCGTGTCATACACGGTTGGCCCACACACATACATCCGCACATTGCCCTCTTCGAGAGGCTGGAATGCTTCCTTATTGCGGCTCAATGTATTGTAAAGCTTGAGTTGGACCTTATCCATTTTGGCAGTCATTGCCTTTTCCCATTCCTTGAAATGCCTATAACAAGGCATCTGTCCTCAATTTGTTTGTGCATACATCACATTTGCCTATCGCCTAAAAGTCCGGCAGCCTGACAGGCAATCGTGAGAACAGACGATCATTCACACCATTATCCGTGACCGGATCTCGTTTCAATTTTGGAAAAACAGGCGAAACGGCTCCAGCCAGCGAAAAGCTAGTGGATAATAATCTGTCCAATAATGCAGCAAAGATGAGCAAATACCGTTTTCATGCCCGCACAATGGCCAAACTCAGCTCTTGCGTCAACTGCTTATTTCGTCTCACAGGCATAAATCCCCATGGCAAAAGCGCCCTCTTTTTCTGTTGCCCTGCAATGCCACGAAGCACAAAATTTCAGCCATAAAAGGCTTTGCCAGATATCTGTTCAGATAGATGAATTGAAAATGAATAGACAAATCAGATTCCATTCACCCATCAGCTGTTAAACATATTTCCAACAAGGCGGACAGGAACACAGCCCCGAATAAGGCTCGCTTCACTCTGCCAAGAGATGGTGATCGGATTTTAGACGATTGCCTTGTAAATTCGACAGAGAACCCATCCCATAGGCATTTTATAATGCCTGAACCAGTCGCACCCACTCTCTGTCGTCTGGAAGCTCCTGACAGGCAACTGTCAGGAGCCTTTCCATTTTATCCCCAGATAAAAGTAATTGCCTTATCACCAAATATTCAAACAATATACGCGCCTTGCGGGAGATAAGGGGAAATTTCATTTCCATAACGATATGGAATGAGATCATTTCATACAGTTATGATAGAATATTCTAAAATATTTGACCTTTTCAGGCAGATATCTGCCTTTTTCCCTTTTCCCGCAGCACGCTTTAGGTCACTATTAGACTTTAGAAGCCCGTTTCCGTGAAGAATGGGCCAAGCCTGCTATAAAGGCGAACAAAAGAGCACCTAGAGACCAATGAATATCCAAGAACTTGAACGCAATTCAGAAGAAGCTGCGAGCTTTCTGAAATTGCTGGCTTCCGGGCCACGTCTTTTGATTCTCTGTCAATTGATTGAAGGAGAACAAAATGTTGGCACCTTGGCCGAAAAAACCGGTCTGCGCATGACGACCGTATCCCAGCATATGGCCTTGATGCGCGCCCAGAATATTGTCACAACCCGCCGTGACGGAACAACCATCTATTACTCACTGGCCAGCCAGATCGTAAAAGACATTCTGGCGGTTCTGCACAAGGGGTTTTGCCAATAAACAAAAACCATGATACCCCGCTTTTGACCCGACAGACTAAACCAAAAATCATGACATTTGGCTCTCTGTTGACATTCAGGTTCTAAAGCGGCCCCAGACTTTGTGGACCGGCTGGTGAACCAGCAAGACGGCAGTCGGCCCACAAGGTTGCAAGGGGAGCCAGCAAGACATGAACAACATTTTGGCGATACAGGGAGAAACGATTGTCCTCCCTCTTGAGAATCCACCCGCGGCTTTCTCACTCTTTCAACGTATCGCCCATCTGCCCTTTGCCTGTTTTCTGGATAGTGCAAGTGCATCGCCTCAGCTTGGCCGCTATTCCTATATGGCAGCAGAGCCATTTGCCATATTCAAAACCATAGGCCAACAGGCTTTTTGGCGTGACAAGCCAATGGATGGTCCGCCCCTTGCAGCTTTACAACGCCTTTTGGCATCTTTCCAACAATCAGCCCTTCCCGATCTTCCCCCTTTTCAGGGAGGAGCCATGGGCTATTTCAGTTATGAAGCCGGGCGATTGCTGGAAAAATTGCCCCTGACCAGCCATGAAGACAATCGCCTGCCGGACATTTTGTTGCCCTTTTATGATTGTGTGGTAGCAGTCGATCATTTTGCCGATGGTACAGACCAGCCGCCCCGCGATCAGGCATGGCTGCTTTCAACGGGCCTGTTGCCATCTGGCCATTTTTGCCCAAAAGCGGCACAAAAAAGACTGGATCAATTCCAAAACCTTTTGAGCGAACCAGAGCCGGATCTCTGCGCCTCTCCAACGCTTCAAAACTGGAAGTCCAGCAAATCGCGCCTTGCCTTTGAAGCGTCAATCACAAGGACCAAAGATTACATTCTGGCTGGAGATATTTTTCAGGCCAATATCACACAAAAATTCTCTCATGACTGGACGGGAGATCTGCAAAAAGCTCCATTGGCGCTCTATGACAATTTGCGCCGGGTCAATGCCGCTCCCTTTGCCAGCTATTTTCATGCTGGCGATCATGTCATTGCCTCAAGCTCGCCAGAACGTTTTGTCATTCTGGATTCGTACGGCAGGGTGCAAACCCGCCCCATCAAAGGCACCGCCGCGCGCAATCTGAGCGATCCAGAGCAAGATGCAAAGAATGCAAAAGCCTTGGAAGAGAGCGAAAAAGACCGCGCCGAGAATATCATGATCACCGATCTTTTGCGCAATGATCTCTCGCGCGTCTGTGAACCTGGCTCCATCAAAGTGCCAGATTTGTGTAAGCTTGAAAGCTATGCGCGGGTCCATCATTTGGTCTCGACAGTCACTGGCAAGATGAAAGAGGGCCTTGGCGCAACCGCTCTTTTAGGGGCTGCTTTTCCCGGCGGCTCGATCACCGGAGCGCCGAAAATTCGCGCCATGGAAATCATCAGCGAATTGGAAGATATGCCCCGCGATCTGTATTGCGGCTCACTGGGTTATATCGGCTTTAACGGAGCTATGGATACCAACATCGCCATTCGCACCCTAATCATCCGAGAGACGGATATCTGCTTCAATGTTGGCGGCGGCATCACGGCCCTGTCAGACCCGGATGCAGAATATGAAGAATGCCTGCATAAGGCCAATGCCATTTTCCGCGCCTGTGGCAGTGATTTGATGACAGAGCGCCCCAATCTCGAGCGAGGTCCTCAAGCGGCACTGACGACCAATGGGGCCAATTGCGAGGAAGGAGCACCGTCATGATTCTGATCCTTGATAATTATGACAGTTTCGTCTTCAATCTTGCTCGCTATTTTGAAGAATTGGACCAGCAAGTCACGGTCTATCGCAATGATGCATTGAGCCTTGATGATATTGCCCGTCTGGATCCAACCGCTCTTATTCTCTCACCCGGTCCTTGCGCCCCTCAACAGGCCGGTATTTGTCTGGAAGCCATTCGCCATTTTTCCGGCGTCTTGCCCATTCTGGGCATTTGTCTTGGCCATCAGGCCATTGGCGAGGCCTTTGGTGGCATTATCAGCCGGGCAACAGAGCCAATGCATGGCCGGGCCAGCCAATTGACCCATCCAAACCATGGCCTGTTCAAAAATATCCCCTCTCCCTTTGCCGTTGGCCGCTATCATTCGCTGATCGTGGAACAGGATCATTTGCCCGATTGTCTTGAGATCACCGCACGCTCGGGCTTGGGTGAAATCATGGCCCTGCGTCATAAAGACCATCCGACCTTTGGTATGCAATTTCATCCAGAATCCATTCTGACGCAGCATGGTCATGACCTATTGAGCAATTTTCTGGAGGAAGCCAATGTCTGGCGCGCTGGCAATCAGTCTTAATGGCAGCCTGATATCACCGATCAGCGATGACAAAGCAATGCTGTCCGCCTTTGATCGCGGCACGCTTTTGGGCGATGGTTTGTTCGAAACCCTGCCGATCTGGAACAATCAAATCATCTGGTTGCAAGAGCATCTGGCACGTCTGAAACATGGTCTCTCTGTCTTGGGCATGACTATTGCCAAAGATCAACTGATCCAAGCAGTTGAAAGCCTGTTGCCTATAGCAAGACAGCATGGCGGCAATGCAATCCTTCGCCTCACCGTCACCCGTGGTCAGGGCGGGCGCGGTCTTTTGCCACCGGACGATCCAACACCCACGATCATGGCCAGTCTGTCCGCCTATCCGCTGTCCATGGCATTTGCAGATGTCACATTGGCAACCAGCACGATTGCGCGCAATGAAGGTTCGCCCCTTTCACGCCTAAAAAGCCTTGGCTATCTCGATAATATTCTGGCGACCAAAGAGGCCAAGGAAAAAGGCGCAGAAGACGCTCTTTTCTATAACAACCAAAACAAAGCCTGCTGCACAACCATTGCCAATCTCTTTGCCCTTCAGGGAGAAACGATCCTTACCCCACCATTGCAAGATGGCATCTTGGGCGGCATCATGCGCCAGACATTGCTGGATCTGTTGCCGAAATATGGCTTTGAGATAAAAGAGCAAAGCCTTGATGGCAAAGATATAAAAAAGGTTGATGGTCTTTTTCTGACCAACAGCCTTAGGATTATCCGCCGCGTCACATCACTGGACGGGCATGTGTTTGACAATGCTGACAATGACATCATTGCTCAATGCCAGACGATTATGAAAGATCATCTGGCCAGAGACTTTACTATGCAATTTTAACTTTATTTCAGCCAGTCAGCGCATTTGGGGGCCTGTTGTGTACCCCAAGGCATAACCGGCACGGTGGAAGTCGAATTTTTCGGGCTGCCTTCGATCAATTTGTCAGAATAGATCAGATAAACAAGGGTGTTACGCTTCTCATCACAGCCCCGCACGATACGGGTCTTTTTAAAGACCAGCGAGCGACGGGTGCGAAACATTTCGTCGCCTTGCTCGAATTTTTCCTTAAAGGCAATTGGTCCAACCTGACGACAGGCCAGAGAGACATCTGAGACTTCTTCGGCAACCCCGAACATGCCAGACAGTCCGCCTTTTTCCGGCACGGTAAAATGGCAGGCAACCCCGTCAATCAGCGGATCATCAATCGCATAGGTCGCCAATTTATGATCAGGGGTCAAAAATTTCCAAACCGTCGATTTCTTAAAAATCAAATCCGGGCCATCTGCCGCCAAGGCCATCGGCACACTCACCACCAAAGCAAACAAAGCCGCAAAACATTTACGAAACATCATATCATCCTGTTGTCACAATACTGGAGCGAATCCCAAATTCACCATTTATTTTGATATATAGGGACTTCGCACAAAATTGCGACACTTGTCGCAACCCTGTCAGATTTTTTTGCAAGAAACGCCAAAAGACAGATCATGACAGCTCAGGAAACTCACGAACGCTTGCCAAAAGCTGGCAAGTCCTTTACAAGCTCGACCAACTACGAGCAAACACTTAAAGCTCAAAATTTCCTGACATTCATTAGGACCTATCATGAACGCACAGACCGATCAGTCTGGGCTGGGGGCGCGAATGCTTGGCGCCATCACCCCGGCACAATTCAAAACCGACACGCTGTCCGGCTTGACCGTTGCCCTTGCTTTGGTGCCAGAAGCTGTCGCCTTTGCTTTCGTGGCACAAGTCCATCCACTTGTTGGCCTCTATGCGGCTTTCATCGTTGGCCTGATCACAGCGGTGTTTGGCGGACGACCGGGCATGATTTCCGGTGCGACCGGCGCTCTTGCTGTTGTCATGGTCAGCCTTGTCGTCAATCACGGCGTGGAATATCTGTTCGCCACCGTTGTCTTGATGGGCATTTTGCAAATCATGGCAGGTATCCTGAAATGGGGCAAATTCATCCGCATGGTCCCTCATCCCGTCATGCTGGGCTTCGTCAATGGCCTGGCCATTGTCATTGGTCTGGCTCAATTGACCCAATTCAAGGTCAAGGATACCGCTGGTGATTTGGTCTGGATGAGCGGCACGCCTCTTGTCATTATGCTCGGCCTTGTTGTCCTGACCATGGCACTGATCTGGCTTGCTCCCAAAATCACCAAGGCCATTCCCGCTCCTTTATTGGCCATCGTGGCTGTCTCACTGCTGGTTATTGGGCTGGATCTTGATATCCCGCGCGTCGGCGATATGGCCGCCATTGCCGGTGGGTTGCCACAATTCCATATTCCCATGGTGCCAATTGATTTTGAAACCATACAGATCATCTTCCCCTATGCAGCTATTCTCGCAGCCATCGGCCTGATCGAAAGCCTTTTGACCCTCAATCTGGTCTCAGAGATGACCGATAGCCATGGCGGTGCTTCAAAAGAATGTATTGCACAAGGCGCCTCCAATGTCGTAACCGGCTTCTTTGGTGGCATGGGGGGCTGCGCCATGATTGGCCAATCCATGATCAATGTGAAATCAGGCGGGCGCACGCGCTGGTCTGGTATTTCGGCAGCCCTCTTTTTGCTGGCCTTCATCCTGTTTGGCTCGCAATTGATTGAGCAAATCCCACTGGCTGCTCTTGTGGGCGTCATGTTCATGGTGGTGATTGGCACCTTCGCCTGGAAGAGCCTGCAAATCATGACCAAGATCCCACGCCATGATGCCTTTGTCATCGTGCTAGTCACCGCTGTCACTGTTTATTCCGATCTGGCGGTTGCTGTTGTTGTTGGTGTCATTGTCTCTGCTTTGGTCTTTGCCTGGGAAGCCGCTAAACGCATTGATGTGCGTGTCGGCACAGAAGAGCATGGCTGGAAAGTTTATGAACTGCACGGCCCCCTTTTCTTTGGCTCTGTCGCCAGCTTTGCAGAATTGTTCAATCCAAAGACCGACCCGGATGACGTGGTCATCGAATTTAAGAATGCACGCGTCTGGGATCATTCTGGCTTGCAAGCCATTGACGCCTTAGCAACCAAATATGAAGAACAGGGCAAAAAGCTGCATCTGCGCCACCTCTCACCAGATTGCGTCCAACTCTTGAAAAAAGCTGACCGGTTCATTGAGGTGTCGGTGATCGAAGATCCCCATTATGAAGTGGCTGTCGATTATTCAGAAATGTTTCAGGAAACCAAAGAAAAATAACCGAAATTCAGTTAATTATATAAAATTCCGGCGCAATGAGCTTGCGCCGGAATTTTTTTACGACCTTTAGCAAAAGGAAAACTTGCCCTTATACTCACCGCCCCTCTTTATGTAATAGTTTAATTACAAAAAGAATAATAAATGCTGATATTCCAGATAGATAAAATCCAAACTTAAAGCTCGTCGCACGGATTAATGACGCAATATCCCCCTGACGGATATCCAGTCCAAGCTCCATCATCCGCCAGATTTGCCAATTTTCCCAAAGATCGAACAATCCAGCTAAAATCGGCATTACCACAGCAATGACAGGCAGCAAACGGGCAAAACGATTGCGAAAGTCTCCGATATATCCCAACAGTCTCAGACTGCTTGAGCAAAGGGCAGAAGACAAGCCAAGCGCGAACATAATATCCAGCAAAAGATAAGGATATTGCACCGCCTGCCGCCCCTCTGGCCCAAGGTGATAGACGATGCCCCGTGCATCCTCCAGACTATAGCCAAAGGGCAATTGGTCTGGCAAACGCCCTCCGGCCAAGGCCTGCAAAGCTGGCAAGAGATGAACAAACAAAACCAGACCAGAGCCCAAGGCAAGGCACCAGCAACCAACCACCAGCCAAAGCGGCGGCACCCGCCAGATGCCGTCCTGTTCAGCCTCTGCTCTTTGCCTTTGCTTATCTGGTTGCTCCATAGCCATGCCTTAATGTTGTACGAATCTGAGGGATTTTGCGCAAACGATAGCAAGTCGAGAGCAAAAGAAAAGCCGCTTCAAGTACAAGGCTCAAAGCAGCTTTCAAAAGATCAAGGCAATCGATAAATCTGTTAGCTCAGTTGCAAATCATCCCACATTTGCACATCCCGTTCTGCTGTCCAGATCCGGGGATTGTCAATGCCAGAGGCCTCATCATAGGCGCGCGCCACATTGAAAG
This sequence comes from Cohaesibacter sp., assembly GCA_025800145.1. GTDB lineage: Bacteria > Pseudomonadota > Alphaproteobacteria > Rhizobiales > Cohaesibacteraceae > Cohaesibacter. Next base: position 50,945 of record JAOXSH010000037.1, on the reverse strand, counting down.
GCAGACAATGCTCATAAATCACAAAATCAGAGAATTTTGGATCACAGACCTCGCGGCACATATCAAATGCCTCTTTCAACGGAGCCTGACGCGCTGCTGCCCGTGCCACAGGCTCATAATGGCTGACCAGAAAATCCCGTGTCAGCTTTATACCTTCCGCACACATTTCAGTAGTGGTGAGAGCTGCCCCCCTCCCCGGAACCAAAGCTTGCGGCTGCATGGCTGCAATATTATCCAAAGTGGTTGGCCAATCGGTGAAATGGGCATCACCGCAATAACAGGCCGATTTATATTCCACAATATCGCCTGCAAACATCACCTTGCTATCCGGCACCCAAGCCACAATATCGCCCGCTGTATGCGCACGGCCCAGATGCATCAAATCCACCCGACGCTTGCCCAGATAAACGCTCATTTGGTCTTTGAATGTCAGAGTAGGCCATGTCAAACCGGGAATGGAATCCGGTTCCTTGAACAAACGCGGCATACGGCCAAATTCAGAGGCCCAATCCTCAACCCCGCGTTCCACCACCATAGAGCGGGCTTTGTCAGACATGATCAGATGTTCGGCCCCATAGCCGGATGCCCCCAGTACGCGCACGGCATGATAATGGGTCAGGACAACATATTTAATCGGTTTATCCGTGATGGCGCGCACGCGCTTTATGACCTCTTGGGCCGCCACTGGTGTTGCCTGCGCATCAATCACCATGCAGCAATCATCACCGACAATCACACCGGAATTGGGATCGCCTTGCGCTGTAAACGCATAAAGACCGGGGCCAATCTCATCAAAGCTGATGGTTTTTTCCCCCAAATCGGCAGAAGAAGCAAATGCCTTAGCCATCATATTTCTCCACTTTTTGCGAAATTTTGCCAAAAATGGATTGGCCAGACGCATCTTTCATTTCAATCTCAACCCGGTCACCAAAGCACATGAAAGGCGTCTTTGGCGCGCCCTCTTCAATGGTTTCAATCATCCGAATTTCGGCGATGCAGCTATAGCCAACACCGCCTTGGGAAACGGGCTTGCCCGGTCCACCATCGAGCTTGTTGGACACAGTGCCAGAGCCAACAATAGCCCCGGCCCCCAATGGGCGCGTCTTGGCTGCATGGGACACAAGGGTGGGAAAATTAAAGGTCATATCAATTCCAGCTTCTGCCTTGCCAAAAGCTTGGTCATTATATGTAACCTCAAGCGGCAGATGCACTTTGCCCTCTTGCCACGCATCACCCAATTCATCTGGCGTCACTGCAACGGGAGAAAAAGCCGATGAAGGTTTGGATTGAAAGAACCCAAAGCCCTTGGCCAATTCAGCCGGAATCAAACCGCGCAAGGACACATCATTGACCAGCATCAGCAGGCGAATTTCTTTTTCAGCGGCATTGTGATCGGCCCCCATTGCCACATCACCGGTAATGACAGCAATCTCGCCTTCAAAATCAATGCCCCAAGCCTCATCCCCCATTTGAATGGGATCATTTGGGGCCAGAAACGTATCCGAGCCTCCTTGATACATCAAAGGATCTGTCCAAAAAGTCTCAGGCATCGCGGCATTGCGCGCCTTGCGCACCAATTCCACATGATTGACATAAGCAGAGCCATCCGCCCATTGATAGGCACGGGGCAAAGGTGACAGACATTTGACCGGATCAAAGGCCTCTCCTGCGATACGGCCATCTTCCAAGCCTTGCGCCAAAGCTTCAAGCTGTGGTTTTGTGCAAGCCCAATCATCAAGCGCGGCCTGCATGCTTTTGCCCACATTGGTGGCCGGTGTATAGCGGCTCAAATCTTTGGAAACAACAACCAGTCGACCATCTCTGGTGCCATCGCGCAATGTTGCGAGTTTCATCTGCGTCCCTCTTTGCTTCTCCACCCAGACAATGCTGCCCAATTCCCCCGCAATCCAGCCAAAAATGGCCAGAATTTGCGACTATAATCAAACTGAGAGCAAATTAGTTTCAAAAGAAACCATTGTCAAGAAACAAAGCCGCAAAGCCCATAAAGACAAATAAAAAGCGCACCTAACCACTCAAAAAGCAATCAGATACGCTCTCGCAATCGCTACAGATCAGATAAAACTTTATCCTAATCCAAAACAGGCCCCAAAGAATGATAAGCTCCACCATGATATAACAAAGGTGGTGAATCTGTGTGGTTGGCTTCGACAACCCGACCAATGAAGATCACATGATCCCCACCTTCCACCATTTGCTCGACCTTGCAATCCATAGAGGCCACAACACCTGAAAGGACTGGCGATCCAAGTTTTCCTTTTTGCCAGTCAGTGCCTGCAAAACGGTCGACATCCGGGGTCGCAAATCGCATGGAAATATCTTTTTGCTGCTGGCTCAAAATATTGATGGCAAAATGGCCCGACTGTGTGAAGGCTTCCAGATTGCCAGATTTGTGAGACAGCGACCAAAGCACCAAGGGAGGGTCCAGCGAGACCGAATTGAACGAATTGATGGTCAGACCATGGGGCAAACCGTCCTCATCCAAAGTGGTCGCCACTGCGATTCCCGTTGCATATTGGCTCATCGCCTTACGAAGACGCATTCCATCCATATCAAGCACCATCTTCTGTCAAAATATGTGCATTTTCAAAGCAGGCGCCCAAACGCAATTCGCTGAAAAATGCTATTGCGGCTTCTCTTATCCTACTTTTTTGCCCTGCGACAGAGCCTTTTTTCATTTCCATAAAATCAACAAACAAATCCCAAAAGCGATCACAGAAAAATTTGCCTCTTTTCCTGTTAGCCCGATGTCAAAATAAAGATGTCAAAATAAAACTGATAATTTGACCTGATGGCAAGAAACAACAATAATTTCGCCTCAATTAAGTGTGATTCTGACATCAGACTTTTAAGGCTCCAAAACACCAAACAGCAGATAATCTGGATAGATCATGGGACGACGCAGACATTCAGCCCTCTTTCTTTTCATGGTTAGCCTGCTGATGACGCCCCTCATCATTCCATCCCCTGCATTGGCGCAAAATAAGGCTCAACAAAAAGCCCGCTATTGCGCACACTTGGAAGGGCAATTGGCCCGTCTCCAACGATCAGGTCAATCACGCAGTGCCCGCAATTTTGCCAAATATGACGCCGCCTTTCACAAGCAACAAGCCCAGATTGATACCGCCATGCGCACAGCAAAGCGCGATGGATGCCTTGGCGGCGGCTTCCTTTTCCGTCGCCAGCCAAAAGCAACCTGCCCAGCTCTGATGAAACGCATTGATAAAATGCAGCGCAATCTGGCAAAATTAGAAAAGAAGCGCAGCCGCTATAAAGCCCCGGTCAAGAAAGGCGCGCAAAAAGCAGACATTGTCCAAAAACTTGCCAATGCCCGCTGTGGCGCACAATATACAGCCTTTGAAGATCAGCGCCCCGCCCAGCGCCGGGGGCTGTTTGGTGCTCTATTTGGCCAACAACGCCTGCAAGAACCAAGCTATGAAATGCCAAAAGTCGGCACCTATCGTACCGTTTGCGTGCGCACCTGCGATGGCTATTTCTTCCCGGTCAGCTTCTCAACCACACAAGGCAATTTTGCGCGCGATGCCGACATTTGTCAGGCAAATTGCCCCGGCACCGACGCCCGCCTTTATATCTATAACAATCCCGGCGAAGGCCCCGAAGACATGCGCACCCCCGACGGCACGCCCTATCGTCGTCTGGAAACCGCATTCAAATATCGCACAGAATATGTCAAAGGATGCAGCTGTCAAAGGCCACAAAGCGCACTGGAAAGTGTCAGCAAAAGCGACTTACCCCAAAGCCAACGCTTGCCGGATTTAAAAACCAGCCAACCATTGACACCAGCAAGGTCTGGCCCCTTGGTGCCCATTCCGATGCCAAAGCCAGACCGCTCAATCGACCCGGACACAAGGCAAGCCCAATTGCAGGGCATTCCCTTCAATCCTTACAAACCACCAAAAGTCAGCTCGGACAAGAAACTCGTCCAAGCTGCTGATGGCCGCTCAATCAGGATAGTCGGTCCAAAGTTTTTTGGTAGCCAAGAATAGGCAAAAAGGCCGCCAGCTCTGGTCCATGGCCACGTCCGGTTAAGGCAACACGCAGCGGCATGAAAAGTCCTTTGCCTTTGCGCCCTGTCTCGGCTTTGACAGCATTGGTCCAGCTTTTCCAGGTCGTATTGTCCCAAGGCTCAGCCGGCAAAAGGGCCTTGGCCGTCGCGTAAAAATCGGCATCTTCGTCCAATTTGGCGACAGCATCCGCTGGCAACCCTTGCTCAACAATATCCCACCAGTCCTTGGCATCAGAAAGCTTTTCGATATTGCCACGAACCGCCAACCAAAAGGCCTCATCGCCGCCAACACCATCAGCTGCAAGGCGCGCGTGCACCGTATCAAAGCTCTTTTCATGCAAAAGCCGCGCATTCAATGGCCCCAAATCAGCCATATCAAATTTGGAGGCATTGCGAGACACTTTGTCCAATGCGAACAAATCGGCCAAAGATTCCATAGTTTCGAGAGGTTGAACAGGCTCGGACGTGCCGATCAGAACAGCAAAAATCGCGACAGAAAGCGCCTCATAGCCTTCCTCACGCATGGATTGCAAAGACAGCGAGCCAAGTCGCTTGGAGAGACCTTCCCCACTGGCGCTGGTCAACAGATTATGATGCGAAAAGCTCGGAACCTTACCCGCCAAAAGCTGGAAAAGTTGGATCTGAACGGCAGTATTGGTCACATGGTCATCCCCACGGATCACCATTGTCACCCCCATATCAATGTCATCAATCACTGACGGCAAGGTATATAAATATGTCCCATCCCCCCGGATCAGGACAGGATCGGACACACTGTCACATTCGATGCTTTGCTCGCCGCGTACACCATCAGACCAGCTGACGGTTTCCTGATCCAGCAAAAACCGCCAATGGGGCTTGCGGCCTTCGGCTTCAAAAGCCGCTTTTTGCTCATCAGTCAGGGCCAAAGCTGCACGATCATAAACGGGGGGCAAGCCACGGGCACGCTGGCGTTTGCGCTTACGGTCCAATTCATCAGCAGTCTCATAACAGGGATAAAGCCGCCCCATATCTTTGAGCTTTTGCGCAACTTCATCATAAGAGGCCATGCGTTCAGATTGCTTTTCAACCCGGTGAGGCTTGATGCCCAGCCAATCGAGATCTTTGGCAATGCCATCTGCATATTCCTGACGCGAACGCTCTGCATCCGTATCATCAAAGCGCAGAATAAATTCGCCTTGGCTTTTAACCGCAACCAGCCAATTGATCAAAGCCGTGCGCGCATTGCCGATATGAATGTTACCAGTGGGAGACGGAGCAAACCGTACAATTTCAGCCATGTTCAGCTCTTTTCTAAAGTCGTAAAATCGGCTCAAAAATCACATATTGCCGCGATCTCTAAAGCCATTGGTAATGGGATAGCGACGATCCCGACCAAAATTCTTGTCTGTCAGCTTCACACCCGGCGCCGATTGACGACGCTTATATTCGGCAATGTAAAGCAAATGTTCGATCCGGTGCACCAAATCCTCAGGATGTCCGCGCCCAACAATTTCACGCACCGACAATTCCTTTTCCACCAGACATTCAAGGATGTCATCCAACACCGGATAATCAGGCAAACTGTCCTGATCTGTCTGATTTTCCCGCAATTCCGCCGTGGGAGCTTTGGAGATGATATTGGCGGGGATAACCTCACCAGATGGCCCCATTGCACCAACGGGCTTATGATCATTGCGCCAAGCTGATAAGTGATAGACCTGCATTTTATAGAGATCTTTAATGGGGTTAAAGCCTCCATTCATATCTCCATAAAGCGTCGCATAGCCAACAGACATTTCGGATTTATTGCCTGTCGTGACCACCATATCGCCAAATTTATTGGAAATCGCCATCAGAATGGTGCCGCGCGCTCGCGATTGCAAATTCTCTTCCGTTACCCCCTGATCAGTCCCCTCAAACAAAGGAGACAACACAGAAGCAAAGCCTTCGACCGGATCCTTAATCGGCACGATGTCATAGCGAACCCCAAGTGCCTTGGCGCAATCCTCAGCGTCCTTGAAACTCTCTTCAGAGGTATAGCGATAAGGCAACATCACACAATAGACACGCTCCGGCCCCAAGGCATCCACAGCCAAAGCAGCACAAATCGCACTATCAATGCCGCCAGATAGACCAAGCACAACACCGGGAAAACGGTTCTTATTCACATAATCGCGCAAACCCAACATACAGGCAGACCATGCATTGGCATCACGATCTGCAACAGGTGCTACCGGGCCTGACAAGCGCCAGCCCTCATCATTGCGCTCGGCAACCAGCACCACCTGATCCTCAACAAAAGCCTTCATCTGCAAGGCCAAAGAGCGGTCTGCGTTCAAGGCAAAAGAAGCCCCATCAAAAACCAGCTCATCCTGTCCGCCAATCTGATTGAGATAAACCAGCGGCAGGGACGTCTCTACAACACGTTGTATAGCAATCTGCTGTCGAATATCGCTTTTGCCAAGAATATAAGGCGAGCCATTGGGCACAACGAGAATTTCAGCGCCTGTCTCTTCCAGACATTCGCAGACCTCGCTATCCCAGATATCCTCACAAATTGGTACCCCCAACCGCACCCCACGAAAGCCAACAGGACCGGGAAAAGGCCCAGCCTCAAAAACGCGTTTTTCATCAAAAACGCCATAATTGGGCAAATCAACCTTATAGCGAACAGCTTTGACCTCGCCATCATCCAACAGACAAACAGCATTGTAAAGCTTACCCGCTTCTTCCCATGGCGTACCAATTAAAATAGCCGGTGCATCGCCATTTGTGCTCCCTGCCAGCTCTTCCACCGCATGGCGGCAAGCACGCTGAAAAGCGGGCTTTAGAACCAGGTCTTCCGGCGGATAACCACAAATGAACAATTCAGACAAAACCAGCAAATCAGCCCCCTGCTTCACTGCTTTGGCATGAGCAGCTCTGGCTTTTTCCAAATTGCCGCGTACATCTCCCAAAACCGGGTTAAGCTGGGCAAGGCTGAAAACAAGTCTGTCAGTCACAAGGCATATCCTGTCTGAATATCGATCACCCTTAGGGGCAGGTTGAGAACTCACATTATTGCTGTTTTCGGCGTCAAAACGGCAAAGAGCTGGTTGTTCTATGAGTTTGTATGGGGTGGCTCCCCTTTCAAACTCATAAAGCAGCTAGATCGCAGCCGTTTTATCGTCCTTTGGATCCTTCTGTGCTGATTGATTTCAGCGTTGCAAAACTTTGAAAATCAATCAGATTTCCGACAGTTTCGCGTCTTGAACTCAAACAGCACAGAAGGACCGTAAGCAACAATAATATGAGTCCTCAACCTAGAATCTTTCGCCAACAAGGGCAACGCAAAGCCAATATCATAGGGGAAAAGACTAGCCACTTGCCAACAAAAAAAGCCCGGCCAAAAGACCGGACTTTTCCTATCATAAACTGTTATACCAACGGCACGAAAGATTAACCCATATGACTGGATTTATTGGCTTTCTGGTAAGACGCTTTTGCTGCCATGGTCTGGTTGACCACAAAGCAAGAGCGACGCAGTCCAGAAAGCCAATAAAACCGGCCTTCGGTGCCTTGAAATGACTCACTGAGCTGCGTTGTCTTTCTAGGGTGCGCCTCATTGAATTGTCTTGACAATTCAATGCAAAAGGTTCGCATCAAAAAAGAAAATGCCCCGGCATTGTCCGATCGAGCCGACGCCTTGCCAGTAAACCATTCCAAGGCATCCTATGGGTCAATCTTTCATGCCTTTGGTATTATCTGAAGTGAATGGTCACAGGGCCAATCTGCGCTTTCTTCTCGGTCTGGATAGAATCTGGCGCCTCTTTCAGCCAGAAAGCAAGTGGGCGTGTTAGCTCATCTTGTTCAGCCCATAGGGCCGCGCGCGCACACAAACTCTCAAAAGCCTCTTTGGTGACTATAGCACAATCCTGCTTGTGGCCAAGAAGGACGGAAAGCCGAATGCACATATGCAAAACGCCCATCACTCTGAGATAACGCTGACCTTCGCTCAGAGGGCGATGTTTGCAAAAATGCGGCAGGATGTCTTCAAAGATCCAGTTATCCTGCACCAGAGCATTGTCAAGGGTTTCATCCCCAAAGAACCATGCCAGATCATCCAGCGGATCCCGAGAGCCGCAATGTTCAAAATCGAACCACCTAACGCGATCATTCTTTCTCGCCATGGCATTGCCCAGACGAGCGTCCCATTTGATAAAATGCCGTTCCTTGCAGGTGAGCAAATCCTGTAAAGCATCAAGATCCAGCAGGGGAGCAGGAGAGGGCACATCAGCCAGCTCAGCCAATTTAGAAGGAGCGTCAAACAGATTAGCCAGCCAGTTGGCAGAGGCCCCAATCGGTGCCACTTTGCGGCTAAGACCGATTTGATGGCCACATGTTTGCAAAGCCAAAAGCGAGACAAGCGCTCTCTCAAGCAAGCGCTTTTGATCATCGAAAGCCAGCTGTGACAACAGCATGGGTAAGCGCTGATCACCCAGATCTTCTGTCAGCAACCAATGCCCTTTGGCGGTATGAATGCGCGGCACGGGAATGCCATGTTTGGACAAATGCAGCAGCACATTGCGCTCCAGCACAGCCCGCTGATCATTCTTTCGAAACATCAGAACCAAAGATATCTGGTCCGCAAAGCGAACCCGCCAGACATCACGCCCTTCCCCTCCAAGGGCCACAATCTGGATGGGATCATCCCACAGGTGACGGCAGGCGGCCCGGGCCTGATCATCGCTCAGGCCCTCAACATCATGCAAGGTCTGGGACAAGCCGGGGGCCTCCCCCCATTGTTCCAGATCCTGCCGTGTCTTGGCCAGATGCGCTGAAAATTGTTTATAGGAGCCTGCCGTCATCCCGTCTCCTTACCAGTGAATCTGCTCAACATTTTCAAAGCTCAATTTACTGCCATCGGACAAGTTGATTGTGCCGCTCACATCATCCTTATCAAACAAAAGTTTATTACCATCCTGTGTAATGGTCACACCAGGGGTGGTAACAGTGATGGTCCAGTCGGTGTTATAATCTCCGGCGGAACTTCCGACCTGCACTGTGTCAGTCCAGGACGATCCGGCACCACCGTCAAAGCTGTCTTGATCATCACCGGCTTCAAAGAGATAGGTATCATTGCCATCTCCGCCCCATGCCTGATCGTTTCCATCGCCACCATCAAGGAAATCATCGCCGGATTCACCCCACAATTTGTCAGTGCCCGCACCACCATTCAGATAGTCATTGTCCGTGCTACCCTTGAGCTGGTCATCGTTATTGCCGCCATAGATCTGGTCTTTACCGGAGCCGCCATCAATTGTGTCATTGCCATTATTGCCGTGCAGAATGTCATTGCCGCCATTGCCCTTGATATTATCGGCATAATCGGTGCCCTTGACATTTTCTGCCTGATTGGTGCCATCATGGTTACGGCTCACGCCAACCTGAACAGACTGTTCGGCATAATCATCAACATTGATGGTGAAATTCTTGCTATAGCTGTTGCCCGCGGAATCAGTCACTTTCACAGAAATCGAGTGACTGCTGTTGGTCTCGTAATCCAGCGCGCTCTTGACCCGCACTTCATCACCAACAATCTCAAATTTGCCACCGCCATCATTGGTCAGGCTATAGGTGAATGTCTCGCCACTATCGGCATCGGTTGTTGAAAGCTTGCCAACCACCTGACCGACGCTGGCATTCTCTGCCACATCCATTTTGGACATTTGCATATCAGTTGGCGCACTATTACCATCGCTGACAGAGATGACCATATCTTCGCTATAGGTGCCACCATTGCCATCATTGGATGTGACGCGCACAGTTATGCTGCTGACTTGCTCATGGTTAAGGCTGACACCATCCTTGAGCTTAAGCTGCATATTGCCGCTGCCATCATCTTTAACCTCAAAGCGGTTATCATTGACCGTATAGGTATGGGTGTCATTCTGGTCTTTATCCAGAGAGGTCAATATGCCAACGACTGCCCCAGCGGAACCTTCCTGAACACTGCTGTTGGACAGCTTAATATCATCGGGATAATCATTACGACCTCTTACCTCAAAGGTATGAGTGGCAATGTTACTTTTCGTTCCATCATCGGCAACAGCACGATATTGCATGGTGATCTTCGTGCTTTCACCTGCACCCAAATAGTCAAAATTGGCTTCGCTTCCATCGGGATTGGTCGAAGTATTGTAAAAGAAGGTATTGCCATAAAGATTGCTTACCGTGCCTTGAGCAGGGGCTGTGACAATCTCAAAACTATAGCCAGAACCAGAAGGCAATTGTGTTGGCGCATGAAAATTCAAAACACCTGCACTGTCTTCCAACGCAACCGAATTGCTGTTGGCCAGATGAATTTCATTCAAATCATTGACGGTGATCGAGAAATCTTCGTTATAAGTGCCGCCATTGCCATCATTTGTGGTGACAGAGACGGTGACCGAGCCATTTTCCGCTTCACGATCAAGGCTCTGGCCATCTTTGAGCTTGAGCTGCATATTGCCATTGCCATCATCTTTGACCTCAAATCGGTTATCAGAGACGGTGTAACTATGGCTATCCCCACTATCCTGATCGGTGGTGGTCAGCGTGCCAACCACAGCCCCTGCGGCATTTTCGGCCACGCTGGCACTGGAAATCTGAACAACGCTTGGACCATCATTGGTGCCGGTCACATTGATGGTAACGCTAGCGGTATCGGTGGAGCCTTTGCCATCAGAGGCCACATACTCAAATGTGATGCTGCGGCTTTCTCCAACGGCCAGATCATCAAAATCAACACCCGGGTCAAAACGATAGGAGCCGTCAGCATTCATCACCACACTGCCTTGACTGGGCTGCGCAACCAAAGAATAGCTCACAACATCCCCATCGCCATCTATTGCGGAAACAGAAGACGAAAAAGCCGTATTTTCATAGGTGGTCTCGCTGGCATCATCAGCAATCACAGCTTCATTGAGATCATTGACAGAGAGCAGAAAATTCTGGGTCAGACTCGCGCCAGAGCTATCCTGCACCGTGATGTCTAGAGAAAGCGTCTCGCCATCCTTCTCATAGTCAAAAGAAATGCCATCTTTGACTTTGAGTACAAAATTGCCACCTTGCTCGACAATTTCAAACCGCGGATCATTGACGCTATAACTGTGACTGTCTGACAAATCCAGATCACTGGTAGAAAGCGTACCAACGACAACACCATCGGCATTTTCATCCAGCGCTGTATTGGACAATTCAACAACGCTCGGTGCATCATTGTTGCCAGTTACCTTGATGGTAATGGTTTCAGTATCAGAAGAGCCTCTGTCATCCTCAACGCGATATTGGAAAGAAACAGTACGGCTTTCCCCTGCCGCCAGAAATTGGAAATCATCACCGGGCACAAAGCTGTAACTGCCATCAGCATTGATTGTGACAGAGCCTTCAGAGGGACCAGAAACAAGCGAGAAGGTCAATTGATCCCCATCTGGATCATTGGCAACCAATTGCCCATCCAGACGTGAAGCATCTTCATCTGTTGTGACAGAAGCCCCTTGTGCCTCTACGGCTTCATTGATGTCAGCAATGCTCAGGCTGAATGTTTCGCTATAGCTCGCGCCTTGTTCATCGGTTACCGTGATGATCAGATCAAGACTGTCGCCTTCTTTCTCATAGTCAAGGCTGACACCATCTTTGAGTTTCAGAATGGTCTTGCCACCCTGCTCGATGATTTCAAAGCGATCATCATTCACCTCATAGGTGTGATTTTCGTCACTGTCATCGCGCACACTGAGAATACCGATAACAGCCCCTTGCGCATTTTCATCAACCGATGTTTCAGACAGATCCAGATCTGTTGGCGCCTGATTGCCGGGTCCTTGCGCGCCTCCACCCGTATTACCAGAGGGTGCGGCAGAGCTGGAAGAGGAAAACAGCGCAAAGTCATCTGCTCCAGCGCCTGCATTGGCCTCACCATTGGCATTGGAAGGGGCGCTACCTGCGTCGGAAAGAGCACCATCCTGTTGGGGAGCCTGACGCTGGAATTGACCGCCAAAACGCGCGCTTGGCAGATCAGAGCCAGAAGAAAATGTCGGTGATCTTGCTATATCGGAGCCGCTTCCTTGCCCATCAGACAGGGAAGAGACTGAGTTGGCAGCATTAAAGCCTGAGCCACGGGCCGAAAATTCATCGCCATCGCCATTGCGTGCACCGCTGGATGTATGGCTATCGGAGAGCAGCTTTTCTTCTTCTAGATTGTTGCCGTAGTGCAAATTTGGATTGAGAATATCCATTCGCGAAGGACTTTGGCTCTGCGTATCATAATCATGGACTGAATTGGCAGACCGATCCGCTTCGGCTTTTTGGACCGAATTCTGGGCACGATGCACTTCATTATTTTTATTGGCAATCGCAGAGGTGGACGGTGTGTGTTTTTCGTCAGCCATGACTTCTTCCTTTGAAAACAAGGCAGGATTTCTGGCATCGACGCTATATTATTAGCCCTTAACCCAATATTTCCAAATGTGTAAAATTTTATGGAAAAAGCCCTTTCAAAGCAAAAAAGGGCAATTTGGACAGCAAATTAAGAAACGTGGTTAAGGAAGGTTAAACAACTTGGCGCGCATAGTGAGGCAAATATGTCTATGGCCGGGTTGCAAAATTGAAAACTCAACTCGGTCTCGCGCTCTGGGGACAAGACGCAAAGACATCAGATTGAGTTGGGGTATGAAACAGGAAATGAGTCAAATCGGCCAGGCAATTCAAGGGCCTGATCAGGAAAGAGCAGAGGAGCGAGGCGCTTTTGGCGAGCAGTTGCGGACAATTTTTGCCCCCCCCAGCTCGATGCAATCCATGTGGTTCTCCCATCTGATTCGGGTGCCCAAGCGCATCATTGCGGCCTCGTTCGTGATCAATTCCCTTGGCTTGGCCATGCCGATCGTCATTTTGCAGATCTATGATCGAATCATTCCCAATCTCTCTTATAATACATTGCTTTATTTGATGCTGGGTTTGAGCGCTGTCATCATCATTGACACCATTCTCAAAGTCATTCGCTCTCACGTTTCTGGCTGGTCCGCCTCCTATATCGATTATGTATCTTCTGTCGAAGCCATCAAACGCACATTGCAGGCAGAGCCAAGCTCTGTGGAACGAGACCCCGCCAGCACTCATATTGATCGTATGAATGCGCTCTCCTCCACGGCCCGCATGTTTGCAGGGCCTGCCCGTATGGGCATGGTGGATCTGCCATTCATTTTCATCTTTTTGGGTGTGATGGCTATTGTCAGCCCCCTGATTGCCGGACTGGTTGTCGGGTTGTTTGCCATTTTTGCTTGGTATCTGTTGGCAAAAGCCAAACAAACACAGGATCTGCAGGAAGAAAGACAATCGCTGGACCGACGCAAATATGACTTCATCATCGAAGTGTTGGCAGGCCTTGAAACCATCAAAACCATGGCCTGCGAGCCGCAAATGATGCGCCGCTATGAACGGCTGCAAGAGACCATTGCACAGGCCTTTCACAAGTCAGTGCGGCTGGATGGGGTGACGCAAGCCGTCAGCGCCTCTTTTGCAGCCATTACAATGGTTGTGATTGTCTCAAGCGGGGCTTTTTTGGTGGTGCAGGGAAGCCAGTCCATCGGCTCTTTGGCCTGTTGTCTTTTGTTGGGCGGGCGCGCTGTTGAGGTTTTGGTGCGCTCTGTGAAATCCTGGAGTGATTTGAGCAATTTTGATCTGGTCAAACAAAATGTTGACGAACTTTATGCAATCAATCCCAACGAACAGCACGACAAGCCCCCCCATGAGTTGCAAAGCGGCTCTGTTGAGCTGCAACAGGTGCAATTGCCCTGCCGGACCATGCAAGAGCACCCAAAAACCAGTCTGACCTTGAGCATTCCATCAGGTGGCTTTATTGGTATCAAGGGCAACCACACAAGCGATGACAAACATCTCTTTCAGCTTTTGCGCGGGCAGTCTGTGCCCAAAAACGGCACAATTTTGTTAGATGGGCAAGACAGTGCTGACTTGCAATCCGTCGATGTGACCAAGTCCATTGCTTATGTGCCCAACAGTCCTGCAATTTTTCGGGGCACAATTTTAGAAAATTTGACCCTGTTCAACATCCGTCAGGATTTGGCCGCAGCCCGCTGGGCGGCGCAGCTGATTGGCCTTGAAGGGGATATCCAGCAATTGCCCCAAGGCTATGACATGATGATTGGCGGCAATGGGCATGAAAGCCTTCCTCCCAGCTTCTTGCAGCGTATTTGTATCGCGCGCGCCATTGTGCGCCAGCCCAAAATTCTGGTGCTGGAAGAGGCCAATGCCCTGTTGGACCAACGCGCTGATGCTTCGCTCAAAGCTGGTCTCGAAAGCCTGCGCGGATCCATAACCATTTTGTTTTTGTCCAACAGACCTTCATTTCTGGCCATTGCAGATCAAACCTATATCTTAAAAGAAGGCGAATTGACGCCTTATGCCCTGCCAAACCAGCCTGCAAAACCGATCGTCGAAAAACGACGCCCTGTTGAATTAACAGCAGGCCCAACCATGGGAGGGGCGGCATGAGCGAGACGAGAAAACCAACCATTCACATCAATCGCCCCAAATCAGCCAAAGTGCCCGCCGAGAAAATAACGGATCATCAGGCAGATGGCCAAAGCACAGAAGCGCAAAATGGTGAAACAAAGGACGCTGTGACAGAGCAAACCCCCGTAATGCGTCTGGCGCAAGGGGATGCAAATCTCGATGATTTTCAGCAAATTGCCGATTTGCAAAAAACCGAGCAGCAAAAATCTCAGGATCCATTTCCCCCCCGATCAAATGCCGAATTTGCAGCCTTCCAACAGGCCGCTGGCAAGCAGGAAGATTATCAGGCCTATGTGCAGGATCTAGCCGCAGAAGATCAACTGGCATCTGCCCTCAATGAAGCTGATTTCAAACCGGGCATGGCATCCAGCTGGCCGGGGATTGATTATGACAGCTCCGCCGGACGCTGTTTGCAAATTCTCTTAACCAGCCTTGGCTGGGGCGGCGAAGGGCGGCATCTGGTACAGGCTTTGCCCCATTTTGACAAAGTCTCCGATTTAACGGCGGTGCGGGCAGTTCTGGCACGCCTGAACATGACCACCTATCGCGAAGAGACCTCTATCGCCCGGCTAACAGCAGACAAATTGCCCTGTTTGCATATTGATGAGGCCTCACAAGTCTCTGTCTTGCTCGATATTGATCCGATCAGCGGCCAGATTACTCGCTTTAATGGCTATACAGGCGAGCAAGAACTATGGCCCGCGCCCTCAGAACCACAGATCTTGTATCATGTCAGGAAGCTCGATCTGGACAGCCTGAACAAGAAAATTCAGTCCTTTGGCTGGGTAACACAGGCCATTTCTTCATTCCGCAATTTGTTTATGAGCCTGTTCATGATCAATTTCGGCATCAATATGGCCGCCTTGGCCGTGCCAATCTTCATCATGTCCGTCTATGGCTATGTGATTCCGTCCAAGGCCTTGGACAGTCTGGCCATGTTTGTGATCGGCATCATCATGGTCATTGGTGCAGATTTTGCCTTGCGGCTTTTACGCTCAAAGGTCATGGCCTATATCGGTGCGCGGTTTGATACGGCGCTCTCGGTCGAGGTCTTCCAGCATCTGCTTTATATGCCTTTTACCATGGTCCATAATGCCCCCATTGGGGCGCAGCTTGCCCGTTTGCGCCAGTTTGAAAAGTTGCGGGAATTGTTTTTGGGTAGCCTTGGCACGGCCATTTTGGACCTGCCCTTTATGATCATTTTCATTGTCGCGATTGCCATCATCGGCGGCTGGTTGGCAGCCATTCCGGCCTTGCTTGTCATCAGCTATACCATCATGGGCCTGATCTCGTTGCCCATTGCCAAGCGCCAGACCATTCAGTCGGGGGAAGCAAAGACCAAAAAGCAGAATATCATGATGGAGCTGTTTCTCATGCAGCGTGATATTCGCAATGTTGGTGGCGAAAAAATCTGGCAGCAACGCTTTGATGAAGCAGCCGCAGAATTTGCTGCGCTGGATTTTCGCTCAAACCATTTTTCCCAAAAAATCCAGACAATTTCGCAAAGCCTGTCCATGCTGGCAGGATTGCTGACATTAGGCTGTGGCACTCTGGCTGTGATGTCAGGCAATTTATCGATTGGTGGTCTGATTGCCATCATGGCTTTGATCTGGCGTGTTTTGTCGCCGCTGCAAAACACCTTCCTTAGCCTGTCGCGGATTGGAAAATTGTTCGAAGCCATTCGCATGATCAATGTCTTGATGAAAATGCCCATCGAATCCCAGCCCGGCGAAGTCCCCAATATCAGCCGGGCTTTCAGGGGCGATATCTCCATCAAAAATGTTTCATTCCGCTATCCAAAAGCGAGTGATGGATCCATTAAGGGCGCTAATTTCTCGGTCAAGGCTGGCGAGATTGTTGCCATCACCGGGCCAAGTGGGGGCGGCAAGTCAACCTTGCTCAAATTGCTGGCAGGTCTGTATCGTCCCAATGTTGGCTCTGTGAATTTTGATGATCTGGATATTCGCCAGATCGAATTGGGAGAATTGCGCCGCGAAGTCAGCTATCAACCCGACCATCCGACTTTCTTGTATGGAACGGTGGTGCAGAATTTCCAGCTCAATGATCCTGCCATCAATCAGGCTGATATCGAAGCCAAAATGTCTGACCTTGGTCTGGAACTGAATGACGCATATTTGCCGGAAGGCTTACAGACCCGCCTCAAAACCGATACTGTCAACAATATGCCAGATCAGATCAAACAGGAGCTTTTGTTGCTTCGCACCTTTGCCAAAAAGGCGGCTTATTATTTTCTGGATGAACCGGCCAATTATCTCGATTTTGCAACCGATCGTAAATTGATGGATCAAATGGCATCCTTGCGCGGTCAATCCACGATCCTGTTCACCACCCAGCGCCCAAGTCATATGAAAATGGCAGATCGCATTCTTGTTTTGCATGAAGGACAGGTGATCATGAACGGACCACCAGAAGAGGTGATGCCGCAATTGGATATGTTCAATAAAATGGCTGTTTAGGTCACTTGCGACAAAAATTGCAAAGAGTCGCATTTTGGTACAGATCGAAACCAACCATTAAGATTAAATAAGCCATAATGGTCAAGACAAGACGCTGTTTGATAAGTTGTGAGTTTCAGGGTCAATATGAAGAAGTGGTTTAAATCAAAGGAAGAGGAACTTGATTCCAAGTCTCTGTCCTTGCCGTTGGCTTTGGAGTTGGAGCATCCGCCCCAATTATTCTCTTATGTGATCACCGGTAGTTTTCTGTTCCTGATTGGGTTCATCAGCTGGAGCTTTCTGACCTCTGTGCTGGAGGTGACCCATGCCACAGGCCAAATTCAGCCAACCACCTCTGTTCAGACCATTCAACATCTTGAAGGCGGCTATATTGACCAACTTTTGGTGCGCGAAGGCGATCGCGTCGAAAAAGGCCAGCCTTTGGTGCGCTTAAGATCCACCGCAACGCAAAGTGACAGGGATCGTCTGCAAGTGCGGGCTGCATCGCTGCGCATGAGCATCGCCAATCTTGACGCCTTGTCAAAAAAGCAGGATCAGCCGATTTACGGCGATGATTTGACCAATTATCCCAAATTGATCAAAAATTCTTTCAGCTTTTTTACATCGGAAAAGGCGCGCATGGAGCGAGAAGAAGCCAAATTATCCAGTCAGGTAGCCCGCCGCCGCGCGGAATTGGCAACAGCCAAAGCAGAAAAAAGAAGTGCCGCCAAGCGCTTGGAAATTGCCAAGGAGCAGCATAAAATCTTGCAAGGCTTGCGTCGGCAGGAATATGCCTCCCGCCGATCTGTTTTGGAAGCAGCCGCAGCTCTGGAAGAAGCCCGCTCTCGCTTCTTTGCCCTTGATGGTCGCATTGCCGCCGCAAAGGAACAAATTTCCGAAGCGGAAATCCAGCTGGAAGAACAACGCGCCGCCAGTAAGGCGCAATATGCCAAAGAACGCCAGAAAAATCAGGTCGAGCTGTCTGAGCTGGACCAGATTCTCACCAAGGAACAGGATCGGGTGCAAAGTCTGGACCTGATCGCCCCGACATCGGGCCTGGTGCAGGAATTGGCTTTCAAAACCATTGGCGCAGTGGTGCGCAGCGGCGAAGTCATTGCCCGCATTGTTCCCAATGATCGTAATATCATTGCCGAAGTGCGCGTACAGCCAAAAGATATTGGCCATATCAGACAGGGAGCTGATGCAAAGGTCACCGTGTCCACCTTTGATCCTTTTGTCTTTGGCACGCTGGAAGGCGAGGTTAAAACCATTTCAGCAACCTCTTTTGAAGATGAAAAAGGCGAGCCTTATTTCAAAATCCAGATTGCCCTTGATGACAACAATCTCTTGCGCGAAGGCGACAGCTATCCCGTTTTGCCGGGTATGGTGGTGACAGCGGATATCCTGACCGGCGAAAAATCTCTGGCGCGCTATCTTCTAAAGCCGGTTTTCCGTTCGCTTGATCAGGCCTTTACAGAACGATGATGCAGATTTGCACGCTTTATTAACCATAAAATTCTAAAACATAAAGGAAGGCTTTGGCTTTGATTTTGTCCATGGCTGCATAGGCTGGGAGGCACATGCTTCTTGATCCTATGCGTCTACGATGAAAGGTAAGCCAGTGCCAGACAGGTGTATAATTTAGCAAAGGCATAGATGGATCAAAGCACGCCATCAGCCTTGGCTATTAGTGAGTAGAAGTCCGAGATCATGGCTTATTGCATTCGACAGAACCATCACAAGCAATTCGTGACAATGGCAGCAAGTCTGGCATTCTGTCTTCTGACTTCTCCTGTAGCTGCACAAAGCCTGTCGCAAATGCTCTATGACGTTTATGACAACAGTCCTGATATTCGGGCAGAAGAAGCGGCACAAGAAGGGCGCAGAGCAGATCTTGATACAGCCCGTGCGGCTATGATTCCAAGCCTGTCCGCAACCGGATCCCATAAAATCGGCGAAGAAAAGTCCAAGGAAGGCGCAAGTCGCCGGACAAGAACCACGCAATATGGTATGACAGCCAGTCACCGTGTTTTTAACGGATTTCAGGATCGCAATAAGATGATTCAGTCCCGTTATCAATATGAAGCAGGCCAGTATGCCTTGCGCGGGCGTGAAACAGAAGTCCTGCTCAGCGCCGTGCGGGCCTATATGGATGTTTATTCTGCTCGTAAGATGATTGCCTTGCGCCGTCGCCATGTCGATAATTTGCTCAAACAGCGCCGCGCAACCAAAGCCCGCATCAAAGCAGGGGAATTGACCCGCACAGATTTGTCGCGCACAGACGCGCTTTTGTCACGGGCACGGGCATCCCTGTCTGGTGCGCAAGCTGATCTGGGTGCCGCAGCTGGGCAATTTGAAGCTTTGGCCGGTTATAAGCCAGCCAAAGTGTTTTATCCGCAAATCCCTGAACGGTTTTTGGCCAGATCGGTCAAGGCGGCCGAACAAAAAGCCATCTCCATGCATCCGCAATTGCGCGCAGCGCGCGCAACCAACCGCGCCATGGATTATAATGTCAAGGCAGCAGAAGGCACGATCATGCCAAGTCTGGATGTCAATGCCGGGATAACCAAATCCATCACATCTGTTGGACAAACAACAACCCCCAAACAGGAAAAAACACTCTCCTTGCGTCTGAGTTTACCGATTTTTGACGGCGGTGTGCGTGTTGCTGGCATTAAAAAAGCCAGAGCCGAACGCAGTCAGGCACGCCATAAAAGTTCTTCCCTTGCCTTGAAAATCAGAGCGCAGGCCCGCGAACGCTATTTGCGCTACGATTCTTCAAAAGCCATGGTCAAGCAGGCCAGAGCTGAGGTGAAAGCCGCCAAAGATGTGTTGCGCGGAATCAAAATTGAAGAAAAGGCAGGGCAACGATCTTTCCTTGATGTCTTGGATGCAGAAGTGGCTTTGCTTGATGCCCGTGAAGTGGACATTTACGCCAAGGCCGATAGCGTGATTGCCATCTATTCCTATCTTGCCTCAACAGGTCAATTGACTGTCACCGGCGCGCGAAAAGCCCCGCGCTATGCCCAAGTGGACCATATGCCAACGGCAGCAATCGCCAAATCCAAAATGGCCAGAAAGCAACAAAAGCGCCGGGCCGGAAAAGCAACCAATGCCAAAGACCCATGGAGCGGATTGCGCTGATTGCGCAAAATGCTCTAGTCTTTGTTTCTAAGTATATTTTTGTCCGAAAACCGCACGCACTTTTCGAAAAATATGCTCTAGGTGTTTAGTGCCTTGAGTGTTTTATGCCGTTGGTATAATAGCTAAAGCCTTGAACGGGCTGGTCGTTTTCGTGGTTCAAAAACCCTGAGAATCCAAGGGTTTGCCAGAAAATTCAAAGCGGTTCGAAATCTTGTGTCAAAGTCTTTGCTGCGATCCGGCTTATTAGCCAGATTCTCGGCAATCAGTGCTTTTTGCGATTCCAGCTTTTCCAGTTTCATCTCATAAGCTTTGATGGCTGCTGTACTGGTTGTATCAATCATACGGTCGGTCAACTTGTTTATGGTGACATTGACATTTTTGAGCGCCTGTTTCTGTTCCTGCCATCTCATAACAAGATAATGAGATTGCTTATCCCAAGAGGTGGTCCTAGAAATTCGGACCATGGGTTAATCTTTCGTGTCGTTGGTATAAGGTGGATCATGTGATAAGAAAGACGATCCGAAATGACGAAGAGAAAGCGCTATTGCGCGGATTTCAAAGCCAAGGTTGCCCTTGAAGCGAGCAGGTATCGAGAATATGGCTCAGGACTTTTAAATCAGGCTTTCAGGCAAAATAAATCACGTTTCTTATACAGTAATGTCCAAAATTATTCGAATTGGATTTAAAATCTGTGCAAAATACTCAAGAATGATGAGCAATAGGGAGCCTGCCTCTGGCCCCTTCTTAGATGGGCACAGTAAAAGAGAACAAAAATTCACATTTTAACTCCATATCGACAGGGCCAGCCATGCTTACACTCGATCCCATCATCTTCAAGCTTGAAAGCCGGATTCCCGGCCTGTCTCCCGATCAGGCCTTGGCCTTGTTTGAAGCGGAGGCCACAGAGCATGGTTTGTCTTTTTCTCGTATTGCTGATCATCAACATCGCATCGAAACCGAAATCGGTATGATTGATATCGCCATCTTTGATAAGGTGGTGCGCTTGAAAGTCTCTGCTCCCAATAAAGAAGATGTATATCTGCTCAAAGAGAGCATCGATGATCATATCAAACATGCGCTCAATCAGACAAACAGCCCTTTGATATGGAGTGGGGATCTGCCTCAGGATCTAATGCCGCCCAATTTCAGAAAAGCCAGGATTACCTCTGTTCAGCCAATTGGCCATACCTATATACGCATCACACTTGCAGCAGATGATATCGATCGCTTCTTTGAAGGGGGTATGCATTTCCGCCTGCTCTTTCCAAAGAAGTCTGGCAATGATCCCGTTTGGCTTTATATCGATGAAGATGGCCGTACAATCTGGCCAACAGGCGATCAGGAATTGATGCGCCCGGTCTATACTGTGCGTAAAATTGACAAGGAAAAGCCGGCCTTTGACTTTGATGTCTTTTTGCATGAAGGCGGCCCAACGGCAGAGTGGGCCTGCCAAGCCAAAAAAGGCGACGAAATCGGGCTGATGGGGCCATCTGGCGGCTGGATCCCGCAAGCAGACTATTTCTTGCTGGCAGGGGATGAAACCGCCATTCCAGCCATTGCCCGTATTTTGGAAACACTCCCGCCAACAAGCCGCGGTCAGGTATTTTTAAGCGTCGGAAAACAGGATGAGCAGCTAAAGATAGCGCATCCTCAAAGCATGACGCTGGAATGGGTTGTGCGGCAAGATGGCGCTCATGAAAAGCTTCTGGAGCGCGCCAGCCAAGCAGTGCTCCCTGAGAGGGGAGATGTTTTTGTCTGGTTTGCGGCAAAGAAAAGCGAAGCACGCAAGGCAAAGCATCATTTCCGTGGAGAAAAGGGCTTCAATACCAAAAACAGCTATATTGCAGGATATTGGGAAGAAACCTGATTGAACAGGCTATGTATGAATGCCGTAATAGTGTAAGGGCGAGGTAGCCTCGCCCTTTGAACGGCAAAGAGGCGGATGCTTACAAAACACTCGCAATCGCAGCGGCCAAATCTTCCAAACCGTCATCCGGTAGACCCGCAACATTGATCCGGCTATCCCCGACCATATAAATGGCATGATCAAGGCGCAATTGCTCCACTTGCTCAAGGCTAAGGCCAAGGCGGGAAAACATCCCCCGATGATTGGCGACAAAATCAAAGCGATCACTGTTTGTATGCTGGCGTAAGGACTCTGCCAAACCCGTGCGCAAAGTCAGCATCCGAAGACGCATTGCTTCCAGTTCAGCCTGCCATTCGCTATGCAAATCATCCGTTTGCAAAATATGGCGAATAACCGAAGCCCCGTGATTGGGCGGCATGGAATAGCTTTTGCGCGCCACAAGCGCCAATTGGCTGATGGCCTTATCCGCTTCATCACCATTGCGACCCAGCAAAATCGCCGCGCCAACCCGATCACAATAAACAGCAAAATTCTTTGAGCAACTAAGCGCAATGGCCATTTCAGGAACGATCTGTGCCAAATGACGCAAGCCTGCCGCATCCTCATCCAGTCCATCACCAAAGCCCTGATAGGCAATATCAATGAAGGGAAACAGCGAGCGCTCAACCAGAACAGAGCCAAGCTCTTTCCATTGATCAAGGCTGAGATTAGCCCCGGTTGGATTGTGACAACAGCCATGCAGCAAAACAATATCGCGTTCAGGAATGGCCCGCAACGCTTCAATCATTGCCTCAAAGCGTACCTGACCGCTATCCGCATCAAAATAAGGGTAATGTTTGATGGTCAGGCCAGCGGTGCTGAATATGGGAATATGATTGGGCCATGTTGGATCAGAGACCCAAATGGTTGCTCCTTCTTTGCTGCCTGCCAGCAATTCAGCCACAATACGCAACGCTCCAGAGCCGCCCGGTGCTTGTTGGCTACGAACTCTCTCGCGATCATAATCCTGACCCAGTGCCAAGGCGGTGATAGCATCGTTAAAGCCCACATCGCCCGCCAGACCAACATAGCTTTTGGACGCCTGATGAGAGATTTGCCAGCGCTCCGCCTTGCCCAGCGCCGACATGATCGGGGTTTTGCCATGGGCATCTTTATAAACCCCAACACCCAGATCAACCTTATTGGGGCGCGTATCGGCGCGATAAAGTCCCATAAGAGCCAATATCTTGTCGCCTTCGGCCTTTTTCATCATCTCAAACATGACATGGCTCCTTTTCTGCTAAAGCCATCATAAAGAAAAAAGACTTCTCTGGAAGCCAGAAAAGCCTTTTAGTGATCTCGTTAAGTGTGATTGATCGCTTAATCGACGCTTGGCAAAATCTGTCCCAGTGTTTCAAAGATCCGGTCAATTTCGCTCTTTTCAATGATGAAAGGAGGAGAGAGGGCAATAATATCGCCGGTAACTCTAACCATCAGGCCCGCTTCCCATGCCTTGATCATCACATCCATACCACGGGCACCGGGCGCACCCTCGCGCGGGGCCAGCTCAATAGCACCAACAAGGCCAAGATTGCGCAAATCAATAATGTGCTTGGTGCCTTTCAGGCTATGCAAGGCAGCTTCCCAATAGGGTGCCAGCTCGGCAACCCGCTCAAACAGATTGTCCTGTTTGTAGGTCTCCAAGGTTGCAAGCCCAGCTGCTGCCGCAACCGGATGGCCGGAATAGGTATAGCCATGGAAAAGCTCAATAGGGGCATCGGCCTGCTCCATGGCGGAGTTGTAAATCTCGTTGGAAACAATCACAGCCCCTGCCGGGATAACCCCATTGGTCAACCCCTTGGCGGTGGTGATGATATCCGGCGTCACGCCAAAATAATCCGCCGCAGTTGCCGCTCCCAGCCGACCAAAGCCGGTAATGACTTCATCAAAAATCAGCAAAATACCATAGTGATCGCAAAGCTGGCGCAAGCGCTGTAAATAGCCTTTGGGTGGCAACAAAACGCCGGTTGATCCTGCCATCGGTTCCACAATCACCGCTGCAATGGTGGAAGGGTCATGCAAGGTGGCAATGTCAATCAAGGCATCAGCTTTCTCCACTCCATGCTCAGGACAGCCTTTTGAATAGGCATTGCGCGCCAGATCATGGGTATGGGGCAAATGATCGACCCCTGTCAGCAATGTGCCAAAATGCATACGGTTTTTAACAATGCCGCCAACCGAAATGCCGCCAAAGCCAGTGCCATGATAACCCCGTTCACGACCAATCAGGCGCGTGCGGGCCGCATCCCCGCGCATTCGGTGATAATGCAGGGCAATTTTCAGCGCTGTATCCACCGATTCAGAACCGGAATTGGTGAAAAAGACATGATCCATGCCTTCGGGAAACAGATCAACCACGCGATTGGCCAGCTCAAACGCTTTTGGGTGACCAAACTGGAAACAGGGTGCATAATCCAGCTCACCAACCTGCTCTTGTATCGCTTTGGTAATCAGCGGGCGATTATGCCCGGCATTCACGCACCAAAGACCCGCCGTGCCATCAAGAATATCCCGCCCATCGGCACTTTTATAATACATGCCATCCGCTGCCACCACCATACGCGGATCCTGTTT
Source organism: Cohaesibacter sp. (assembly GCA_025800145.1). Taxonomy (GTDB): domain Bacteria; phylum Pseudomonadota; class Alphaproteobacteria; order Rhizobiales; family Cohaesibacteraceae; genus Cohaesibacter. The sequence continues at coordinate 26,290 of JAOXSH010000037.1, read as the reverse complement.
GAAGTCTCGGTTGGCTGTAAAAGGCATCCAGTAATTTTGCAAATCATTGGGCATGGTGACATTGCTTGTCTTTTGCATGGCCCTCTCCTCTCAAAAATCCCTTTTAGGGACTGCATTATCTTGTTGATTTCATTTTGGAGATTTCGGCATTTTGAACAAGTCTTTATTTTTGCATCTATAAGACATTGAAAAGATTAAGGCACAATGCAGAGTGTTTGATATTTTGAACAAAATGAGCAATGTTGTTAAGTAAGCCAAACCACCGATAACAGGCAAAGCGTGCAAAAATGCAAGACACACAAGATCATCAGCGTCACAGCCACGATAAAGAGCTCGGAACGCGTCTGAAACGGGTACGCGAGACATTCGGCCTGTCTCAGCGGGCTTTGGCGCGAAAGGCCGGTGTTGCCAATGCCACCATTTCAATGATCGAAAATGGTCAATCCAGCCCATCGGTCGGGGCCTTGAAACGCATTCTTGATGGTTTGCCGATGGATCTGGCCAGTTTTTTCAGTGTCGATCTGTCCCAAGGCAACAGCCCTTTTTATAAGGCGTCAGACCTATTGGAAATTGGCAAAGGGGCGGTTTCATTTCGTCTTGTTGGGGCGGATCGACCTCAAAAAGCCATTCAGATGCTCTATGAGACCTTTCAGCCCGGCGCAGATACAGGAAGGGTCGCTCTTAGCCATGAAGGGGAGGAATGCGGCATTGTCATTTCGGGTAGACTGGAAGTGACGGTGGGAGACGAGCGCCGCTCGCTTGGCCCCGGCGATGCCTGGTATTTTGACAGCAAGATTGCCCATAAATTCAGAAATACCGGCCCCGTGCCCTGCCTGTGCATCTCTGCTTGCTCGCCACCGACTTTTTAGGCTGCATATCCAGCTTTTAGCAAAGAGAAAGCAGAGCCAAGCCCTGCTTTATCATCTTGTGAGAAAGGCGTGGTCTCAGCCTTGAAGAAAGGTCATCAGCTTGGCGCGCTCATCGTCGCGCATACCCATATTGCCAACGGGAATTTTGCCATCAACAGTCTCGATGATCGCATCAATCATCTGGTCTTTGAAAGCGCCACACAGCTCAATCAATTGCACGCCTTCAGCGACCAGTTTGCGCGCTTCATCACAGGCCATGTCGATATTGGCAACACAAATCAGGGTCGTTGAAAAATGATCCGAAGTCAAAGTGGTAATCTGCGCAGGGCTATATCCCTCGCCAATCATTATAAATGCATATTGGCTCAACTTCATATCACTCTCCTTATTCTGGGATGAAGTATGTGCGATATGCGATAGATAAGATTTGCTAGACGATAGGATAAGTCGGAAAACTACAGATCACGCAACGTGAGAAGCCTGTGTGGTTTGAGACGCATCGCTTAACAGAGCTGCAAAATCGGCATTGGGCATGGGTTTGCCAAAATGCCAGCCTTGCCCAATATGGCAGCCAGCCAGCCGCAGGATTTCCCATTGTTCTGCGGTTTCTACCCCTTCTGCAACAATATCCATGTCAAAATTGCGGGCCAGTGCCACAATGGCATTGATCACAGCCATGGAATCCATAGAGGCAGGCAAATGTTTGACAAAGGCCTGATCAATCTTGATTTTATCCAGCGGAAACTGGTGGATATAACTGAGCGAAGAATAGCCGGTTCCAAAATCATCCAAGGCAATAGGGATGCCGCGTTTTTGAATCTTTTTCAAAATGCTGACAATGGCGGAAGGGTCGGAAATGAAAAGGCTTTCCGTGATTTCCACTTGCAGCCGTGCCGGATCCAGTTGGGAGCTTTTCAGCGCTTGATCGATATCATCCAGAATATCGGAACGGGAAAATTGGATGGCTGAGACATTGGCCGCGACATTGATCGGCAAATCCCACGTTGCAGCATCTTTGCAAACCTGCTCCAAAATCCAGCGACCCACATCAAGGATCATGCCGGTTTCTTCCATAATCGGAATGAACAGATCCGGTCGGATCATGCCAAGGTCTCTGTGTTTCCAGCGAATAAGCGCTTCACAGCCGATTATCTGCCCATTGGCGAGCGAGACTTGCGGCTGATAATGCATTTCAAATTCCTGACGATCCACCGCATCGATAATTTCACGCTCAAGAACGCGGCGATGCATGACATCGGCAGCCAGATCGCTGCTATAGCGCAGATAGGTTCCCCCCACTTCCTTGGAGCGGTTCATGGCAACAATCGCCGCCCGGCTAACCTCTTCACAGGCATGATGCATGTCTTGAAAATCAGCAACCCCGATATAACTGCCCGCAATCACCTGATGGCCGCGTAAGGATAAAGGCGTTTCCAGCAAATCCGTGATATAGGCACAAAGATGGGGGATGTCAGTCTCCTGCGCCCCCAGTTTGCAGACCAGAAATTCGCGCTCGGTTCCACATCCCAACAAATCAAAGCCCTCAAAATTTTTTAGCTTTTTACTGATTTGTTGCAGCAGCAAATCTCCATAGTCAGCCCCCAGAGAGCGATTGATTTTATCCAGTCGCCGCACTTCAAAAGCCAAAATCAGAGCCTTGCCCTGATCTTGCTCAATCATGGCCTGATCCACCGCCTGACAAAAACCGGCTTCATTAAAAAGTCCGGTCAAATCATCATGATCAACCAAATAGGCAAGCCGTCTTTGCTCCTGTCTTACTTTGGTGACATCGCGAAACATTAAGGTCGCAACCCATTGATCGCGTGAGCCTTTGCGCATTTCTTTGCGGCTGACAATCGAAGGGGTCAGAGAAAATTCCAAAATAAGCTCTTCCCAGTCCCGCCCATTGCTGCCCTTTTTGGGGCGATGCAAGGTCACTTCCTGCAAATCATGTGCCTTGCTATAATGCTCAGGATCCTTGAAACAGTCTTTTAGGGCGGCTTGCAGGCCGGGCGGTGTAACGCGCTCAATGGTCTCGCCTTTTTGTGCGTCATAGCCAAGGCTGGAGAGCAAAATCCGTGCCTGTTCGCTGACTTCCAGAATATCACCCTCTTGCTCACAAATCAGAATGCCGGAAAAACTGTCCTCAACAATGGTTTCCAGCAAATTCACCAGACTCTGGTTATATTTGCGCGAGACGGAGAGCAAGATGCTTTTCACCCGCACATCCATCAAAATGGTCAAAACCCCAAGGCTGAACAATTGTATCTGCAAAAAGGCCGTTTGCAGCATATAGGGACTGTTCAGATAAAGGATAAAAGCCAGAAATTCCAGAACAAGGCCAAGGGCCAGAAGCTGCAAAAGCTTGGCATGAATAGGTTGTCTGATCACCAGCAGAATAACAATCGCCCCTGCCATCACGCCAAGAGAAAGACCAATCAGCCATAACAGCTGTAAGGGTTGCAAATCTCGGCCTTGCAGCAGGGCTTCAGCGGCAATGACTTGCAACAAGGGCCCAGTCATCATGCCATAAACTGGCACGGCCAAAGTATCGCGCAATTCCGCAGCTCCAGCACCAACAATGACTTTCTTGCCTTTGAAAAGATCAGCATCCAACCGCCCTTCAAGCAAATCAATGACGGAATGAACCGGAACGCTATCAGCCTCAATGCTCATATCAATCAGGAAATCACCCATATGCAGCATATGATAGCCGCCAAGGCTGGCTGCCAGTGAGGAGGTTAATTCCCCATCCATCATTTGCGCATAAGGGAAGCGGCGAACAATACCATCGTTATCCGCCAGAACATTGACCGTAGCCGCCCATGTATTTTGACTTAGCATATCAATGGGTCGATTGATCTTGATCGTATCATCGCCTTTAAGGGCATCTTCATATTGCTGAAAAATAGCCAGCGTCACCGGCCCCGGTGCTGTTTCCAGTGCTTTGGCAAAAACCAGATCTTCCTTGTCATGAGATTGTGCGCTGAAATCAATATCAAAGGCCAGCTCTTCAGCCCCATGAGCAAAGCTCTTGTCAACAATATCGGCATAGATAGAGCGTTTCCATGGCCAAGAGCCAATGGCGGACAGGCTTTTATTGTCAATTTCCAAAAGCACAATGGAAGCAGAGGCCGTACGGCTGTTCAATCCCATGCGAAAAGCCGACAAACCATTGTCAAGTGGGGCGAACAGGCCACTCATATACCCAAAACCGGAGGCCAGAAAGACAAGAAGAATGGCCAAAATCCTGAACAGATAAGATTTATTGAGGAAAAACATGCCGACCAGTTCTGCTCTTTCTGCGATGCCAAAATGGATGTTGGGGCTTAGACCTGCACTATGGCGCAAAAGAGTAACCATCTGGTATGGAAGAGAAAAACAGTGATCAAAGAAGGTGTTTTTTATCCAACAGCCTAAACAAAGCTTTAAAAGCCAGAATTGGCTGCAAGCAAAAAATATCGACCTTGCGCGCAAAATCCGCTATTGAAAAGGCTCAATATCCGAAGGGTCCCCTTCAAACAAAATCAACGCCATAAGGCACAGGGATCTCACAAGACCAATGTCTGCGACCAAGTTGCCCCCATCCCTGTCTCTGGCCCATGAAAAGGGCCATATCACGGTCAGGCTCAAACCCAATGTCAAGGCAAAGCGCCTGATTTTGCGCCTTGACGCCAAAAGCGGCGAGCCGGTTGCCACCATTCCCCCCGGCCTATCGCGGCAAAGACTGGAAACATTTCTCACAGACAATATGGAGTGGCTGATCAAGCGTATGGATCAAAGACCGGCCAGGGTGCCCTTTGTGGCGGGCGTAGACATTCCGGTGCGTGATATTGCGCATAGTTTGGTGCATGTGGGTCAAAAACGCGGCACGGTTCGCCAGCTTGTCGACGGCGATCATTACAGCCTGCTGGTCAGTGGGGAAGAAGAGCATATGCCGCGCCGGGTGACAGATTGGCTGAAAAAGCAGGCGCGCGCAGATTTGCAAGAAGCCGTGGATCGCCATGCCAGCACTCTGTCTGTTAAACCCGCCGCTATTCGCATCAAGGATACCACCAGCCGCTGGGGATCTTGCTCCTCAAACCGCATTCTGTCCTTCTCTTGGCGCATTATTTTCGCGCCCCCTTGCGTGCTGGATTATCTGGCCGCCCATGAAGTGGCGCATTTGCGCGAAATGAACCATTCATCGCGCTTTTGGGCCTTGGTGGAAGAGCTTTGCCCTCATTTTGAAGAGGCCAAAGTCTGGCTCAAGGAAGAAGGCCGCCATCTGCATCGCTTTGGGGCCTAGGCTTAGGAGTTTATGCCGTTGGTATTACGTCCTAGAGCATATTTTTCGAAAAGTGCGTGCGGTTTTCGGACAAAAATATGCTTAGAAACAAAGACTCTAGAACCCATGAATTTGGCTCATTGCTATCAGTCCAGACCAAAGAGCCGCGAGAAAAAACTTTTTGGTTTTGGCTCCGGCATGGCAGATTGCCCCTCTGGCAACAAATCAGGGTTCACCCATGGATTGGTCTCCGCCCCAAGGCGCTTGCGGCTTGCGGCCAATTGCTGGGCGCTGACACCGGGAAGGGCCGCAATGGTCGTGCCATTATGCGCTCCCACCATATAGGCTTTCCATGCCGATGCGGGCAAATTGCCGCCCGATGCCCGTTTTGTCGGTGCACCATTGTCATTGCCAAACCAGATACCGGTGACAAGATTGGCCGTATAGCCGACAAACCAGGCATCTCGATAATTCTGACTGGTGCCGGTTTTCCCCCCAGCCGGACGACCGGGTAAAAGCGCTTTTTTGCCCGTGCCGGAAATCAGCGTTTCCTGCATCATGCTATTGATATTGGAAAGCACATTGGGCGCAATCACCTGCGCGCCTGCAATGGCAGGATGGACATAAAGCACATCCCCTGATTTGGTCAAAATTCGCGCAATCACATAAGGCTCGGCCCGCAATCCGCCATTGGCAAAGGGCAGATAAGCCCCCACCAGCTCAATCGGGGTGACTTCCGATGTACCAAGCGCAATGGATGGATTATTGGCCATTTTGGAGCGAATACCCAACCGCCGCGCCGTCGCGGCCACATTGCCCGGCCCAATCTCAAAGGCAAGTTGAGCGGCAACGGTATTCAGCGAGAGCGCCAAAGCACGACGAAGGCTCACTTGGCCCATATATTTTTGCGAATAATTTTTAGGCGACCATTTGCCAAAGCGCACAGGCTCATCCACGCGCATACCATTGGGACTATTGCCCAATTCCAAAGAGGCTAGATAGACAAAAGGTTTGAAGGCACTGCCCGGCTGCCGTTTGGCTTTCACCGCTCGGTTAAACTGGCTTTGCTGATAAGAGCGCCCGCCAACCAAAGCCCGTACCGCACCAAAGGGCGTGGCAGAGACAAGCGCGCCTTGTGCAACCCCATATTTCTTGCCGGAACTGTCCAAAGCAGAGTTGATGGCGCGTTCGGCCAATGTTTGCATCCGCAAATCCAAGCTGGTCTCAACAATCAGATCTTCGCTGACATCTTCAACATAGGCTGGCAATTGCTCCATCACCCAGTCAGCCACATAATTGAGCGAATTGGTGCGATGGCGCGCAACGGCCTTGACCGGCATGGTCATGGCCAATTTATGTTCTTTGGCGGTGATAAAGCCTTCCCGCTCCATGGCAGCCAACACCAGCTTGGCGCGCGCCCGTGCCCGTTTGGGATGACGATTGGGGGCAAGCCGAGAGGGGGCTTTCAAAAGCCCGGCAATGGTGGCCGCTTCTGCCAAGGTGACCATAGAAGACGGTTTGTTGAAATAGGTGCGGGCTGCGGCATCAACCCCTGTCGCGCCAGCGCCGAAATAAACCCGGTTGAGATACATTTCCAGAATTTCTTCCTTGGAAAATTTGGTCTCAAGCCAGATGGCAAGGATCAATTCCTGCACTTTTCGCTCAATGGTGCGTTTATGTTCCAAAAACAGATTTTTGGCCAATTGCTGGGTCAGCGTCGATCCGCCTTGCGCCAAACGCCCCTTCACCACATTGGTGACCATGGCACGGGTAAAGCCAATGGGATCAAAGCCAAAATGGCTGTAAAAACGATGATCTTCAATGGCAATCACAGCATCGGGCAAGTAAGGCGGCAAACTGGATAGGCGCACCTCCTGCCCACCTGTTTTGCCCCGATTGGCAATCAAGCCGCCATCATGGCTGAGAATTTGCACATTGGGCGGACGATCCGGGATTTGCCAATCGCTGGATTGGGGCAATTGCGCCCCGTAATATAACACAATAGCGGCAATTGCGATTCCGCCCCAAAGGCTCGCAATCACCCCCCAATAGACAACAAAACGCACAAAACGAAACAGCAAACCGGGGCCTTTGCGCTGTGTCTTTCGAGGGGCAGCAGAGGCTTTGGAAGCACTGCTCTTTTGCCGTAGCTTGCGCTCTGATCTCTGCCCTGCCTTGTTTTTCGCTTTTGTGGCGGATTTTTTCCCGGCAGCTGGGAGGCTGCGATCCTCGTTGCTCAAATGAATATCATTTTTCTTGCGGGGCGATGCTTTGCGACGCCCTGTCTTTGCGGTCTTGGAGCCTTTGGCAGAAGGATCAGGCTGTTTGGAACGTGTCATATTAAGTGAATGTAAATCTTGCTGATAGGGGACAGGGCATGAAATGAGTTGACATCCTAGCCATAAATTGCGGCAAATTGATGGGCAGGCCACACAGCAATCACTTTATCCATTGGCCATCAATAGGATGTTAATACCAACGGCATGAAAGATTAACCCATATGACCGGATTAGCTTTTAGCCCTTCGGTCAAAGTCTTTGTTAAGCCTAATGGCAGTTAACTAAAATCCTCTCATCAATGTGAGGCCCCTTGTTAAAGCCTTGCCGTTATAGTGCCCTTCACTAGTTAAGGAGAGAGACATGGCAAAAGCAAGAGAGCGCATTGAATGGGTCGATCGGGCCAAAGGCCTGACAATTCTTTTGGTTGTACTGTTGCATTCGACCTTGGGTGTCGAAAAATATTATGCCGCACAAGGCTGGATGCATGAGGTCATTGCCTTTGCCCAACCCCTTCGTATGCCTGTCTTTTTCGCCATAGCCGGTCTCTTTGCCGTCAAGGCATTAAGTCAGAATTGGCGTCATTTTTGGGACAGCAAATTCGTCCATTTCTTCTATTTCTATATCCTGTGGCTCTGCATCAATTTCCTCTTCAAGGGCGCCAATTTTGCCGCTGATCTGGGTGTCGATGGAGCTGTTCTGCTGTTTCTGAAATCCTTCATCCATCCCTTTGGCTTGCTTTGGTTCATCTATCTTCTGCCCTTCTTCTTCCTGATTTTGCGTCTGACCCATCGCTTGCCGGTGTTTGGCCAATTGCTGGTTGCCATCGGCCTGAAATTTGTTGCTGAAGATCTCTCCTTCTTTGTCGCAAACCGTTTTGCCGACTATTATATCTTCTTCCTGCTGGGCTATTTCGGGCGCGAATTTTGGTTCCGTCTGGCGCAATCTGCGCAAGATCAAAAGCTCTCCGTCTATTTTGGTCTGATCATCTGGGCCTTGGTGAATGCCGCAATGGTGACGATGGGCTATCATGCCGATATGCCAATGGCGCTGATTCTGGGTCTGACCGGCATCGTGGCAATCGTTTCCTTTTGCGCTGTTTTGCCCAATTGGGGGCCTGGAGCCGCACTAAAATATTGCGGACAAAATTCTCTGCCCATCTATCTTGGCTTCTTCCTGCCCATGGTTATATCCCGCATCCTGATGCCCAAATTATGCGAAGTCTGCGACAGTGGCCTTGCCTCGCTGATTGTCTTTCTTGTCGCGGTTCTGGGAGCAATTGCTATGTTTGAGCTGGTCAAGCGCACGAAAATTGGCACATTTCTCTATAAACGCCCACATTGGGCAAAGCTTGAGCCAAGACGCAGCAATCAAATCGCGCCTGCCGAATAAGTGCACGATTTAAAAGTCTCTGGCCCCCAAACCATCCGTCATGGTACCCTCATGGCGGTCTGAAAAGGGGGAGAGGGTCGGATATGCGGCCTAAAAGTCTCATCAAGAGATTTTTAAATTGGGCACTAAGGCAAAATGGCATCCACGCCCAAGCGCCAAACAGCGATCTTGGGGGCGAGTACCATTTTTCCTGAACTCCATTCTTTCCCTCCGTGCCGCTCTTCGTTATGGTTGACGCAAGCATGATCATGGTTTGTTCATGCAACGCGCCAGCACGCTCGATAAAGGCTAGGACGTAAACTCATAAATCTACCAAATGCACCAGATTTATGAGTCTACGTCCTAGGAAAGGATATCTCTTATGGCAGACAAACCCCATCTCTTTTTGGTGGACGGGTCCTCCTATATTTTCCGCGCCTATCATGCCCTGCCACCTCTAACGCGCAAGAGCGATGGACTACCGGTTGGAGCCGTGTCCGGCTTTTGCAATATGCTCTGGAAATTGCTGCAAGAGGGTGAGAAAGGTCTGGCTGGCGTGGATCCCAGCCATATTGCCGTGATTTTCGATGCCAAGGGCGATACATTCCGTAATGAAATCTATGATCAATATAAGGCCCATCGCCCCCCGGCACCAGAAGATCTCAAACCACAATTTGGCTTGATCAAGGATGCCGTGCGCGCCTTCAACATTCAGGCGATTGAGCAAGTGGGCTATGAAGCAGATGACATCATCGCCACTTATGTGCAAAAAGCGCTGATCGCGGGGGCAGATGTCACCATCATTGGCTCAGATAAAGATCTGATGCAATTAATTCAGCCCGGCGTGGTCATGGTTGATACCATGAAAAGCAAACGCATTTCCCATGACGAGGTCGTGGAAAAATTCGGCGTTGCTCCTGATCGGGTGGTGGATGTGCAGGCGCTGGCGGGCGATTCGGTCGATAATGTCCCCGGCGTACCCGGTATTGGTATCAAGACAGCCGCTTTGTTGATCAATGAATTTGGCGATCTGGACAGCCTCTTGGCTGGCGCTCAGACCATCAAGCAAAAGAAGCGCCGCGAAAATCTCATCGAATTTGCCGACCAAGCCCGTATCTCCCGCGATCTGGTCTATCTCAAACCAGACGTACCCTTGGAAATGGAGATTGATGATCTTTTCCGCGATGATCTGGACGGCCCCAAACTGGTCTCTTTCCTAAAAGCGCTGAATTTCACCACCCTGACCCGCCGCATTGCCGAGGCAACCGAAACCGAAACCGAACATGTCGAGGCTTGTGACTTGGCCATTGAAGGCTGGGAGCCAGTCCAACAGGAAGAGCTGCCATATGATCCGCTTGCCAGTGACGGGCAGAGTGCTATCAAGGAGCAAAGCCCGGCAGATTTGGCCGCAAAGATTGCCAAAGAGATTGGTGCCCTGCCAATTGACAATCAAAGCTATGAAATGGTCAATGATCTGGCTGACCTTGAGACATGGTGCAATGAGGCCAAACGCCTTGGCTATGTCAGCATTGATACCGAAACGGACAGTCTGGATGCCATGCAGGCCAATCTGGTTGGCGTTTCGCTGGCAACAGAGCCGGGCAAAGCCTGTTATATCCCTCTTGGTCATACCAAGGGCGATGATGATATGTTTTGTGATGGGCTGATAGAAGGGCAAATCCCGCTTGATCAAGCCCTGCCCAAGCTCAAAGCCTTGCTGGAAGACCCCTCCATTTTGAAGATTGGCCAAAATCTGAAATATGATGCTTTGCTTCTCAGCCGCTATGACATTCAGCTCAATCCCTTTGACGATACTTTGCTGCTTTCCTATGTGCTGGATGCAGGACAACATGGCCATGGCATGGATGAATTGTCAGAAATCTGGCTCAATCATAAGCCCATTCCTTTCAAGGAAATTGCCGGAACCGGCAAAAAACAGATCACCTTTGACAAAGTCGAATTGGACAAAGCCACAGCTTATGCCGCGGAAGATGCCGATGTCACCTTGCGCCTGTGGCAGCTTTTAAAGCCACGCTTGGCCGCCGAAGGCATGACCAATGTCTATGAGCGGCTGGAACGCCCTTTGATGCCGGTGCTTGTGGGCATGGAACAGCGCGGCATTGCGGTTGACCGGCAAATCCTCTCACGTCTCTCCGGCTCTTTTGCCCAAGGCATGGGCGCACTGGAAGAGGAGATTCATGCTCTGGCAGGCAAGCCCTTTAATATCGGCTCGCCCAAGCAATTGGGCGATATCCTGTTTGGTGAAATGGGTCTGCCCGGCGGCAAAAAAACCAAGACCGGCGCATGGTCAACATCTGCCAGCGTCTTGGACGATCTGGCAGCAGAAGGCCATGACTTGCCGGGGCGCGTTGTGGCATGGCGCCAACTTTCCAAACTCAAAAGCACCTATACCGATGCCTTGCCCGGTTTTATCAATCCGGTCACGGGGCGCGTGCACACGTCCTATTCGCTGGCCTCTACCACAACGGGGCGCTTGGCTTCATCCGAGCCAAATCTGCAAAATATTCCCATCCGCACAGAAGAAGGCCGCAAGATCCGAACTGCCTTTGTCTCTGAGACCGCAAACAAACTGATTTCAGCCGATTATAGCCAGATTGAATTGCGGGTGCTGGCGCATATGGCCGATATTGGCCAGCTCAAACAGGCATTTGCCGATGGGCTGGACATTCACGCCATGACCGCGTCGGAGATGTTTGGCGAGCCGATCGAGGGTATGGACCCTATGACCCGCCGCCGCGCCAAAGCCATCAATTTCGGTATCATTTATGGCATTTCGGCCTTTGGGCTGGCCAATCAATTGGGCATTTCACGCACCGAAGCAAAAGACTATATCGATACCTATTTCCAGCGCTTTCCCGGCATCCGCACCTATATGGAAGACACCAAACAGACGGCGCGTGAACAGGGCTATGTGACAACCATCTTTGGCCGCAAAATTCATTATCCGCAGATCAATGCCAAAAATCCGCAAATGCGCGCTTTCATGGAACGCGCCGCCATCAATGCCCCCATTCAGGGCTCTGCTGCCGATATCATTCGCCGCGCCATGATCCGCATGGATGGCGCTTTGCTCAAGGCTGGCTCAACCGCCATCATGCTGTTGCAAGTCCATGATGAATTGATCTTTGAAGTGCCAGAAGCAGAGGTTGATAGCACTTTACCTGTCATCAAATCGGTGATGGAAAATGCCGCAATGCCAGCCCTGCAATTGTCTGTTCCCTTAAAAGTCGACGCGCAAGCAGCGGACAATTGGGATGAGGCTCATTGACGCGGTCATTAACCGGACAAGAAAACCCAAACCGCTCGTGAGCTGGCACAAGCCTTGCTAGGCCTTTGTGTCCTGTAAAGATACAAAGGCCATATCATGAGCAGTTTGTCCAATTCCATTAAAGTCTATGAAGTCAGCCCCACAGATCTGCCCAGAATTGAGGCAGATCTGGTGAAAATTACATCAGACTGCGTTGAAGCAGGGGCGTCTATTGGTTTTTTGAAAAAAGAAGGCCCGGAGCCGATCATCATCTGGTGGGAGCATTTGATTGCCCAGCTCGATGGCCAGATCTGCCGTCTATTCATTGCCGAAAGTGCTGGAAAAGTGGCAGGCTGTGTATTGCTCGTGCGGGCCAGCAAGGCCAATTCCCGCCATCGGGCAGAAGTGCAAAAATTGCAAGTCAGTCCATCCTGTCGTCGGCAGGGCATTGCGGCCAAATTATTGGATTATATGGAAAAGGCCGCTGAAGAGGCCGGGGTGGAATTGCTGATCCTTGATACTGAAAGCAGCTCAGGCGCAGTACCGCTTTACGAGACATGCGGCTATCATATGTTGGGCGACATTCCCAACTATGCCGAGAGACCCGACGGGATGCGCCATCCAACCCGCATTTTCTATAAGGAATTGTCGGCCAATATCCAATAGATCATGGAAAAGAAAATAGTTTATTGGTCCAAACGGTATCGCAAGGCGACGCGAATGATGTGAGTCAAGGGAGCTTCTGGCAATGGCTCCGACAAGGGTAACAATAGCGCACGGTTGCCATCAAAGGTGAGGGTATCCTCATAATGAAGACGGGCCTGTGTCATAACACTGCTTTGACAATGGGTAAAAAGGGCGACATGAGGCTTTTGAACTATCCGTTTCCCTTTTAGAATACCAAGGCGGATAGGCGTACCTGTTTTGGGAGACGTATCATAGCTGGGCTGTCCCCATTTCAGGCTTTCAATAATATGCCCAATATGCTGGTCTTTTTCGGCAAGGCCATAAATGAGTGTACGAATAAAAAGCAGGGCATCGCAGGCCTCTTTATCAAAGGTTTCAAAAGCCTTTCTGATATCAGGATCTGTAAAGGGACTGTTGAGACTGTGAGCTATTTTGTGCTCTGCCGCGTTTTGTTCCGTCATTGGGAATGGTTCTTCAAACATGATTGCAAACTGGCTTTTGACTGCGTGCCACTCTCTCACGGATCGCTTCCAGTCCTGTAATGTAGCATTCAGAGCCAGATAGATCAACTTCGCTGCGGCCTCATCGCTTGGGACGTGGCCTCTGGTACGGACGGCGCGGCGGAGTTTCGAGGTCAGTGCCTGGATGGCATTGGTCGTGTCAATCAACCGGCGGACCTCTGGCGGATCGTCCAGGAACGGAATTCCCTCGTTCCATGCCCGCCTCCAACTCGGCGCGATCGCCGGGTATTTCGCAGCCAAGTCGCTTTCCTCAAACTCAGTAAGGACAGTCTGCGCAGGTTCGGGCAGGTCTGGACCTGGGGGCTTGCGGGAAAGCAGCTTCAATGGCCTGGGGGAAGCTCTTGAGCCTGTCAACAACGGCAATGATACTTCGCAATCAGAAGCGGATCAAAACTGCCGTTCCGGTCGCGGGGACTATCCAGAACCACCTTGCCGCTGTCGGTGGTCACCGTCTTTGCGCTGCTACCATTGCGACGGTTCAGCGGTTGGTTTGCTCCCTCAGAAGCTGTGCCCGCGCGCTCTTCGGCCAAGTGCTCATCCAATTCCGTACGCAAAGCACGCTCCGCTAGCGCCTTGGTCAAGTCTTGCAGAATGTCATCTTTGCCAAACAACTCTCCAGGCTTGCGCCCTTCCAGCAGTTGATCCAAAAGCTCTTTGTTTATGCTCATAAGTTGATCTCCTCATCTTCGAGATAAGACGACAAAGCACAAAATTCAGAATAGTCCCCAAAATTGAAACCCCTGCCGCAAATTGCAAAATTAATCTCAAATTAAACAAGAACGCTTACCTGTCATTAACCATACTTGGTGGAAACTGACCCTGAAGCGTCATCAATGTATGACGCAAATTTGGGCAAATAACCATTTGGAATGGAAAAATGAGAGTAGCGCGTATTGCCGTTATCGTTGTCGCTGTCTTGGCTGGCCTGATTGCCATGATCTTGGCCAAATCCATGACGGCTCCCGCTCCACGCGAAGAGGCCGCCTTGCAAGAGCCCAGCCCGGCCTTGGATGTGGTAGAGGTCTTAACAGCAAGCAGCGCTATACCTTTGGGAACAAGTCTGACAGCAGAACATTTCGCTTGGACAAAATGGCCAACGGAAAGTGCGACAGAAGGCTATATTCGAAAAGATGAGCGCCCCGACGCGGATAGCGATTTGGTTGGTGCTGTAGCGCGCAGCTCTTTCATTCCCGGCGAACCGATCAAGGATGGCAAAATTGCTTTGGTCGGTCAGGGCTTTATGTCGGCAATCCTGCCCAAGGGACGCAGAGCCATTGCCACCCGCATCTCGGCAGAGACCAGTGCGGGCGGGTTCATTCTGCCAAGAGATCGTGTGGATGTGATCCTGACCGAAGAAGGGGAAAAAGGTGTCTCCTCTGAAACCATCCTAAGAAATATTCGCGTCTTGGCCATTGACCAGAATGTTGAGGAACAGGATGGCGAAAAAGTGGTGGTTGGTGAAACCGCAACACTGGAACTCCTACCGCAACAAGGGGAAATTCTGGCCACAGCCCAACGTCAGGGCACGCTGTCGCTGGTCTTGCGCTCTTTGGAAGATGCTGAAAGCGACAGCGAGCAAGAAGCAGTCAACAGCGGTACAATTGTGATGGTGCGCTCAGGCGTCATCTCCAAAAGCACCGTGAAACAATAATGAGAGGGGAGCGAAGAATTATGCCATATGAATTGACCATATTCAAAAAGCGCCACAGCTTCACCTCTCAAAGGGCAAGGGGTCTATGGGCTGTTCTTGTGATGGCACTTGCTATCATCGGCACTCTCCCATTCCCATCCGTGCTACCTGCACAGGCAGGCTCCACCATGCGTCTTCAGGCCGCCAATGCCAATGGCCGCCATATTACGCTGGGGCTTAACAAATCCATTGTGATCGAAACCCCACGTGAGGTGCGCGATATTCTGGTCTCCAATCCAGCAATTGCTGATGCTGTGGTACGCTCTTCCCGGCGTGTTTATCTGATCGGCATGACAGTTGGACAGGCCAATGTCATTCTCTTTGATGGGCAAGGCGCGCAGATCGCAGCCTTTGAAATCAATGTTGCACGTGACAGCAAATCTCTTGCTGCTTTGATCCGCCGCATGATCCCGCAATCCAATATCAAAGTGGAAGGCGTGGGTGAAAATATTATCCTGTCCGGCAGCGCCAGAACACCGGCAGATGCCGAAAAAGCCATGGATCTTGCCGCTAGCTATGTGGGTGATCGTAAGAAAATATCCAATTATATTGCGGTGACATCTCGAGAACAGGTGCAACTGCGTGTGACTGTTGCCGAAGTGCAGCGCAATGTCTTTAAGCAATTGGGCATTGATACGGGCGGCGTCCTCAATCAGGGCATTTTCAATACAGCCGGTGGAATCAAGAACAGCTTCTCAGCCAATAGTGTGGCGCTGGCGGGAACAATATTAGGCGGCACAGTTGGTGGCGCCAACAAGAATTTCAGAGCCCAAATTCGCGCTATGGAGCGCAATGGTCTGGTTCGTACATTGGCAGAACCAAATTTAACGGCCATTTCCGGTGAAAGAGCCAATTTTCTGGCCGGTGGTGAATTTCCAATTCCGGTGGGACTGGAAGATAATAAGATCACAGTTGAATTCAAGCCCTATGGCGTGGCGCTTGGTTTCCGCCCCATTGTGCTCAGCGAAAATCGCATCAGCTTGCAGGTTAAAACCGAAGTCTCGGAATTGACCAAGGAAGAAACGGTGACCATTGGCAATGGTGGGTCCGCTCTTGCCATTCCTGGTCTGAAAGTGCGCCGCTCTGAGACAACCATCGAGGTGCCATCAGGGGGCACGATGGCAATGGCAGGATTGCTGCGCGATGAAGTGCGCAAATCCATTGATGGTTTTCCGGGTCTGAAAAATCTGCCAATCCTTGGCACGCTCTTTCGTTCCAATGATTATAAGCGCAACCAGACGGAACTGGTGATCTTCATCACCCCTTATATTGTCAAGCCCGTCAGCCGCGCCAAACTGGAAGATCCGGGCCAGAATCTGGATGTTGCAAGCGATGGCAGAAGCTATTTCATGGGTGCCATCAATCGCAGATATGATTTGTCCGGCTCAGCTGGCAACCGCAAGAAATATTATGGCCGTTATGGCTATAGCTATGAATAGGATGCAGGTCGATGATCGTGAATAGAAACGAAAAGCCAAAAGGACTGACCGAGCCGTCCCAATCGCGCCGCAAGGTAGCAAGTCGTGCCTTGATATTGAGCGTTGCAGCGCTGGCTCTTGTTGGATGTAAGAAACATGCAATCCGGGATGCGAACCCAGACGATTATCGCTTGCGTCATCCAATCACTTTGCAGCAATCAGCCGCAACCATTGACATTCCCGTCGGATTGCACAGCGAAAATCTGACACCATCCAATATTTCGGCCATCCACGCTTATGCTCGCAATTTCCATATTGAACGGGCTGCGGTCATTCAGGTGATGGTGCCATCAGGCTCACAAAATGAAAGCACTGCCGGTTATATGAGCCAGCAGGTGCGATCAGAGCTGTTGCGCACAGGGGTCAAATCCAGTCAGATTGATGTGATCACCTATTCAGCCGGTGGCGGCATCGAATCTCCCATTCGCCTTGCCTATCCAAAAGTGGCGGCAAAAGTTGCTTCCGAATGTGGTCTTTGGCCACAGGATGTTGCCAACAAGGCAGTCAATCGCTCTTATCACAATTTTGGCTGTGCCACCCAAAAGAATTTGGCGGCCGCACTTGTCAATCCGCAGGATCTGATCCAGCCACGCGGCTGGGAACCACGCGATTCCAAACGCCGGTCCACGCAAACAGAAAAATATCGTACCGGCGAGCCAACCTGGTCTGAAGAGTTGGGCGGTAATATTGGCTCAAGCTCGGAGATCAAGCAATGAGTGAACAACCAATTCCCAATACTGGCTTTGAAATCAACAGTGACTTTGAGGCATTTGAAGAGGAATTTGCAAGCAAAGCAGGCGAGAGTTTGAAAGAAGTTCGCCCCTTGCCGCGCATCTCGATTCAGGCTTTTTGCGAAACGCCACAGCTTTTGTCGGTTATCGAAGCCGTGAAGAAAGACCGGCGTCTGGCCCGCACCCATATCAAGGCCTTTTCTGGTGGGATCTCGGCTGCAACAGAATTTTTTTACGAAGCGCCAACCCCGAACCTGATCATTCTGGAAGCCACACAGAATTATGATCAATTGATCGAAGATTTGGACCAATTGGCTAATGTCTGCGATTCCGGCACAAAAGTGGTGCTGATTGGCCATATCAATGATGTTCACCTTTATCGTGATCTGGTGCGGCGCGGTGTTTCAGAATATGTCGTAACACCGGTCTCGCCCAATGATCTGATCATGGTTTTGAGCGAGTTATATAACGATCCCGATACCGCTCCTTTGGGCCGCACCATCGCCTTCATTGGGGCAAAAGGTGGCGTTGGTTCTTCCACAATTGCCCATAATGTTGGCTGGTCCATCTCTCACCACCAAACGCAAGATGTGATTGTTGCGGATCTGGATGTGGCGTTCGGCACGGCTGGGCTGGATTTCAATCAGGATCCCCCCCAGACAATTGCCGATGCCATCAAGGCGGCGGAACGACTGGACGACCAATATCTGGAGCGGATTCTGACCAAATGTTCCGAGCGCTTAAGTCTCTTGACAGCGCCAGCCGTTTTGGATCAGACCACAGATTATGACGGCGAATTTTTCGGCCATATGATGGAATTGCTGCAAAATTCTGCGCCCTATACCATTTTGGACCTGCCCCATATCTGGACAGAATGGAACAAGCATCTCTTGTTGTCTGCGGATGAAATCGTCATCACCGCCATCCCGGATCTGGCCAATTTGCGCAATGTGAAAAATCTTCTGGATCTTATCCATAATGAGCGCAGCTCTGATGGTGCGCCCAAATTGGTGATCAATCAGACAGGTGTCCAGAAACGCCCGGAAATCAAGGCAGCGGATTTTGCCAGCGCGCTGGATTATGACGATTATTACGAAATTGCCTTTGATGCAGCCAATTTTGGTATGGCGGCCAATAATGGCCAGATGCTTGGCGAGATGAGCGGCACAGCAAAAATTGCCGAGATTTTTGACGATTTGGCAGGCCGCCTGACAGGCCGTGCTGAGGTGCAAAAACAAAGCAAATCCTTGCTTGCTCCGCTGTTGAAGCGCTTCAGTCAAAGCAAATAAGTCTTGTTAAGAAGAGTGTTTGAGTGATGTTTGGAAAACGTGGATCAGAGTCCCAGTCTGCCAGCCCCGCACCGAAAATGAAGGTGGCGGCCCCCAAGCCTGCGCAGGTGGAAAAGCCGGACACGGCACCCGAACCTCTGGAACAGAATTACGAGGCGATTGAAAGCAAGCAAAGCGCAAAATCGGAACAATATTTTGATATCAAGACATCCGTCTTTGGCGCTTTGATCGATACAATCGATCTGGCGCAAATGGCCCGTCTGGATGCAGATTCAGCCCGCGAGGAAATTCGCGATATTGTCTCTGAAATTATCGCTCTGAAAAATATTGTTCTCTCCATCGCCGAGCAGGAAGACCTGCTGGATGATATTTGTAATGACGTGCTGGGCTATGGCCCCTTGGAGCCGCTTCTGGCTCGCGATGACATTGCCGATATCATGGTCAATGGCGCAGGAAAAACCTATATCGAAACGTCAGGCAAGGTTTATCTGACCAATGTACGTTTTCGCGATAATGGGCAATTGATGAATATTTGCCAACGGATCGTATCGCAGGTCGGCCGCCGTGTTGATGAATCCAGCCCCATTTGTGATGCCCGTTTGCCAGATGGCTCTCGTGTCAACGTGATTGCACCGCCCCTTGCCATTGACGGTCCGGCCCTGACCATTCGTAAGTTTAAAAAAGACAAGCTCACGCTGGATCAATTGGTGAAATTTGGCTCCATCTCGCCAGAAGGTGCGCGCATTTTGCAAATTATCGGCAAGGTGCGCTGTAATGTGGTCATTTCCGGTGGTACCGGTTCCGGTAAAACCACATTGCTCAATTGTATGACCAATTATATCGAAGGTGATGAACGCATTGTCACCTGCGAAGATGCCGCAGAATTGCAATTGCAGCAGCCCCACGTGGTGCGCCTTGAAACCCGCCCTCCAAATCTGGAAGGGGAGGGGCAAATCACCATGACCGATTTGGTGAAAAACTGTCTGCGCATGCGCCCTGAACGCATCATTGTTGGTGAGGTGCGTGGCTTTGAGGCCTTTGATTTGCTGCAAGCCATGAATACAGGCCATGATGGATCTATGGGCACCTTGCACGCCAACTCCCCAAGGGAGGCCTTGTCTCGTCTGGAAGCCATGATCACCATGGGCGGCTATAATCTGCCCGCCAGAACCATTCGCGAAATGATTGTCGGCTCGATTGATGTGATCGTACAGGCCACACGCTTGAGAGATGGCTCTCGGCGCATCACTCATGTCACCGAGGTGATTGGCATGGAAGGCGATGTGATTACCACGCAAGATCTCTTTGTCTATGAAATCAAGGGTGAAGATGCCAATGGGCGTTTAATCGGACAGCACAAATCCACTGGTATTGGCCGCCCCGCTTTTTGGGATCGCGCCCGCTATTATGGCGAGGAAAACAATTTAGCCGCCGCTCTGGATGCCGCGGCTGATAAAGACGGCTATTAAACTGCGAAACGTTTGCTCAAAGCAGTTTGCGCTGTCACGGCTTATGAGAAAGAAAGGGCCTGATATATGGATTTCCTATTATCCAATATGGTCTTGACATTGGCTTTGTTCGGATTGGTGGTTTTCTCAATCATCGGTGTCCTGTGGGGAATTTTTTATCCAAAATTGTCCCAAACAGCAGGTCGTGACAAACGAATGCAAGCCATTCAGATGTCTCGCGTTCAAATGGCTGACAAAAGAGTGAAAAAGGCCAGCATTGATCGCCGCAAGGATATTGAAGACAATCTGAAAAAGATTGAAGAGAAAGAAAATGAAAGCAAGAAGAAAAAGCTGACACTTCCTGCTCGTTTGGAACAGGCTGGCCTGACAATCACACCAAAACAATTCATGCTCTATAGTGCCATTTGTTCCTTTGTCTGTTTCTTTTTGGCCTTGCTCACTGGCATGGGAATCTATATCGCCATCGGCATGGCCATTGTTGGCTTTATCGGATTGCCAAATTTCTGGTTGTCGCGCCGTCGCAAGAAGCGCTTGGCCAAATTCATCAAAGAATTTCCCAATGCGGTTGATGTGATTGTACGCGGTGTCAAAACAGGCCTGCCATTGGGGGACTGCATTGCCATTGCTGCGACGGAGACAGCTGAACCGGTGGCAGGAGAATTCAAAAAGCTGGTAGACGAACAGGCTTTGGGATTATCGCTAGCAGCTGTCATGCCGCGATTGTATGAAAGGGTTCCCATTGCAGAAACCAATTTTTTGGGCATTGTGATTGCCATTCAATCTCAAGCTGGTGGTAGTTTGGCTGAAGCACTTGGCAATCTATCGAAAGTGCTGCGTGCCCGCGCTCAAATGAAAGAGAAAATTGGTGCCATGTCCATGGAGGCAAAAGCGTCTGCGGCCATCATCGGGATCATGCCATTCATCATTGCTTTGATGACCTACTTTACGTCTCCCGATTATATCATGGTCATGTTCAATCATCAGTTGGGGTGGATCGTTATGGGCGCAACCCTAGTCTGGATGGGCATTGGTGTTGTTATGATGAGAAATATGATCAACTTTGAGATTTAGAGCATATTTTTCGAAAAGTGTGCGCGGTTTTCGGACAAAAATATGCTTAGAAACAAATGCTCTAGATGGCCAGTTTGATCAGCTGTTAAATCTGTTTCTGTGAATATGCAGCAACCAAAGTAAAAGGATAAGCGATTTGCTAGAGATGAATACCCTTTTTGCCGTTGTCACGGCGATCGCTGTGATTGCATCAATCCTGTCTGTTGCATTGCCATTACTCGAAAAAAATGAGCTGAATGGCCGGATGAAACGTGTTGCAGTTGAGCGTGAAAAAATAAGAGCGCGAGAGCGGGCAAAATTGTCGCAAGGAGGCGCAAAGGCAGATCGAATTTCTCTGCGCCAGGAACCAAAAGCGCTTGTCTCACAAATCGTTGATCGCTTTAACATGCGCGACGCCTTTGCCGATCAGGCTACGCGAAATCGTCTGAAACAGGCGGGCTTTCGTGGTGATGTGCATTTGATGACCTTCACATTTGCCAGAATTGCCGGACCAATTGTGGGTCTTTTGTTGGGAATTTTCTATCTTTTTGTTCTGACAGATCTTGATCATCCCCCTTTCATGAAGCTTTTCATGGCGCTTCTCTTCGCCTATGCCTGCTATTATGCACCAATTCTCTATATCAAGAATTTGGCTGACAAACGACAGAAGTCCATCAATCAGGCTTGGCCGGATGCGCTGGATTTGTTTTTGATTTGCGTTGAAGCAGGGATGACAGCTGAAACCGGGTTCCAGAAAGTGGCCGCAGAAGTTGGATCGGCTTCCGTTGAATTGGCCGAAGAACTCACCTTGCTGACCGCAGAGCTGTCCTATCTTCAGGAGAGAAAGCATGCATATGAAAATCTCTCCGCACGCACTGGCTTGGAAAGTGTCCGTGCCGTGATGACCAGTTTGATTCAGGCAGAGCGCTATGGCACGCCATTGGGCGATGCTATTCGGGTGATGGCAGATGAAAATCGAGCAAGCCGCATGAATGCTGCAGAGAAAAAAGCCGCCGCCTTGCCTCCTAAATTGACCGTGCCAATGATCCTCTTTTTCTTGCCGTCTATCTTTGTCGTGGTCCTGGGACCGGCAGCAATTGGATATTTCGCTAGTGGAGGATAAACAGGCTAACGACCTACCCGTTGGAAGAACATAAAAAAACAGGGCTTTAAGCGCCCTGTTTTTTTATGCATGGATTAGAGTGCAGCCCTCAACCGCGTTGGCGTTTTTTATCCTTCTGAATTTTATCCCAATTGCCGCGCTCTGCCATCATGGCCCGCAAATAGCTCATATTGGCTTGCGCTTGTTGGGGGGATAATTCGGCCCGTGCAATGCGCTCAGCCTCAGTAAACTTGCCTTGCAACCCAAGAGCCAAAGCCAGATTTTGCCGGACCCGGCTGTCTGCCTTTGGGTGATTGGCAGCTTCGCGCAGATAACTTTCCGCGGATGTCAAATTGCCTTGCAGCAAATAGGAAAGACCGTAATTGGACAGAATGCTCGGCTCAGCTGGGGCCAAGAGCAAGGCTTTGTCATAATAAGAGCGTGCCTGATCAAACTGCCCCAATTGATCATGAATAGCCCCGCGGGCTGATTCCAGCCGCCAATCCGGTGTCGTTGGATTTTGCGCTTTTTCCAACACAACCAAAGCCTGTTTGAAGCGCCCTTTATTGGCCAGAACCTTACCATAGGCCGCCAGAACAATCTTGTCATGAGGGGCTTGTGTCGCCAATTTTTCCAACACAGCCATCGACTGATCGATGCGTCCCACATGGCGTAAGGATTGGCCATAATTAAGAGCCGTCTGACGATCATTGCGATTCTTTTTATAGCGCTTTTCCCAATAGACCACAGATTCCATCAGAGCTTGCTCACTGGCATAGCCCGCCCCGCCATGGGAACTGGTAGAGATACTCTTCTTTTTGGAAGAACACCCCGCCACGAGCAAAGCCATGGCAACGGATGTGATCAGAACCGACTTCCGCATGGATGTAAAAGTGGACATGATGACCTCGCCAGCAGCAGGATCCCGAAAAGTGGAGCCCAGAAATCTGGATCCGCGAAAAATGGATCAATGAATGTCACGTCGAAAGGCTTATCCCTTCGATCTCATCTTAAAGAAATAAAGCGTTAACCCTAATGCTTGGTTAATTCATGCAATTTGCAAGGCATGTAAAAGGGCAAGTTTGGCAAGTCTGGTAATCTTTCGTGCCGTTGGTATTAAACAGTCAATATCCAGGCAATCCCATCAACAGCTTTTAACGAGGCCCTCTTTCCCTTGCACAGAGCTTTGCTTTAGGTTGAAAGCATGAAATAAGCGAACAGGATGTCCGATATGACTTCAACTCCCATCCATTTTGTAACTGGCAATCAGGCACAAGAGGCCCTGTCCCAATGCGGCCCAATGACAAAGGCTTGGGCAAAGGCCAATGATTTTACGGGGAAAAAAGGTCAGCTTTGTCTGGTGCCCGGGCAAGATGGAACCATCAAACAGGTTCTGTTTGGGTTGGGGGATGATCAAAAGGCAAAGATCAGCCCTTTGCAAGCAGGAAGTCTGCCGACAAAACTCCCCGTTGGACATTATCACTATGACAATGCCGATAAAATCTGGAACAAGGATGATCTTTTCATCGCTGTTCTGGCATGGCATCTGGGGGCCTATCAATTTGACCGCTATAAAAAATCGGGTCAACAATGGTCTGAGCTTGATTGGCCGGATCAGATTGATCGTGAGGAAGTTCTGTTGCAGGCAAAAGGCTCCAATCTCGCCCGTGATCTGATCAACATCCCCGCCAATGACATGGGGCCTGACGAGCTGGAAGCCATCACCAAGGGGCTGGCAGACAGTCATGGGGCACGCCTGACAGTGACCAAAGGGGACGCATTGCTGGAGCATAATTTCCCCATGATCCATGCTGTTGGTCGTGCCAGCACTCGCGCGCCGCGCTTGCTGGATATGATCTGGGGCGAAGCAAGCCATCCATTGGTCACACTGGTTGGCAAAGGGGTGTGCTTTGATACCGGCGGGCTGGATCTAAAACCCAGTTCCTCCATGCTGTTGATGAAAAAAGATATGGGTGGGGCCGCCAATGTATTGGGGCTGGCCTCCATGATTATGAGCGCCAATCTGGCCGTGCGTTTGCGTGTCCTGATCCCTGCTGTTGAAAATTCGGTCGCAGGCAATGCTTTTCGCCCCGGCGATGTCTTGCAAAGCCATAAAGGCCTGACAGTGGAAATTGGCAATACCGATGCAGAAGGGCGTCTTGTTTTGGCAGATGCCCTGTCCTTGGCCGATAGCGAAGCACCGGATTTGATGGTGGATATGGCGACCTTAACCGGTGCTGCACGAATAGCCCTTGGCCCGGATCTGCCTCCCTTTTACAGCGATGATGAAACATTGGTCAGCGCGTTGAATGAGACTGCCAAAAGTCAGCATGATCCGCTTTGGAATATGCCGCTTTGGGATGGCTATGATCAAAATCTTGCCTCTGACATTGCTGATGTGAACCATATTTCTCCGGGCGGCTTTGCCGGCTCTATTACGGCAGCGCTTTTCTTGCGCCGTTTTGTAGAACAGACAAAAAGTTGGGTGCATCTCGATATTTTCGGCTGGGCACCCAAAGCCCAACCGGCCCGCCCCAAAGGCGGTGAGGCACAGGGCATTCGCGCCCTCTATGCCCTGATTAAACAGCGTTATGGCACACAATGATGGTTAGGCCATCATATAATACCAACGACACGAAAGATTAACCGTGACTCAAAGATAAAGATGCATGATGTGCATCTTTATCTTGCGCCGCCTTGCATGCTTCCCATTCTTGCTCTTAAATAAATTCGGCTCCGAAACGAGCATGGCTGCTATATGAGACAAAACAGCGATGCGATAACAGAACGGACAATGGGAACGGATGGGTTTTGAATTTCGCGCAAGTCAGGCCTTAAAGCTCTGGCATGATGTGACCCTCGGATTGGTCCGGGAGGAAGAGACTGACCTGTCCGCACGTCAAATGACGGTACTGCTCACCGTCTATCTGGAACCACCCCCCCATACGGTGCGCGGATTGGCCGAAAAACTGGGCGTCACCAAACCTGCCATCACCCGCGCCTTGGACACAATGGGACGCATGAAATTGCTCGATCGCCGCCGCGATGAAAATGACAAACGCAATGTCATCATCATACGTACGGTGGAAGGGGCGCTCTATGTGGAGCGCTTGGGCGACAAAATCGCCAAATCAGCGCTTGAATTGCCGCATTGATCTGAAAATCAGATGGCTTTATACCGTTGGTATTAAGCTTATAAAGGCTGTTTCATGAGCAAGGAGGCCTTGATGCTGAACCCCTCTCTCAATGCGTTCCGCCCGGATCTGGCCGATGCACGCCTGCAAGGACAGGTCAAAGCAGAGCACTTTGTCAAGCCAACCATCATGCGCCTCATTGCGCCTATCGCCCCCTTGAAAAGCAAACCGGACCCAAAAAGCGGGCTGGACAGTCAGGCTTTGCTGGCAGAGGTCGTGCGCGTTTTCGAACAAAGAAACGATGGCTGGGCTTGGGTGCAATTGGCAAGAGATGGCTATGTTGGCTATATGCCAACCGCTTCCCTTGGGCCTTATCGTCATGAAGAGGGGGGCGAGCCAACCCATTGTGTCTGCGTGCCACGCAGCTTTGTCTATCCATCACCAGATTTGAAACTTTCCGCAAACACCTTTCTCTCTCTTGGGGCAGGGTTAATTTTGGGCCAAGAGCAAGAGACCCGTGGGACAATCTATCGCCAGATTCTCAACTTGCCACAGATACCGGATCAACAGGCCTGGATTGTCAGCCAACATGTACGCCCCATTGCGCAAAACTCGCAAGATTTTGTCAGCGAAGCAGAAAGCCTGATTGGTACGCCCTATCTTTGGGGCGGCAAAAGCTCATTGGGGCTGGATTGCTCCGGCCTTGTGCAATTGGCCTGTCAAATGGCAGGGATTGAGATTTTGCGCGATGCATCCATGCAGGAAAAGACAATCGGCAAACCACTGGATTTTCAAGCCGGATTACCAGACCTAAAAAGAGGCGATCTGATATTCTGGAAAGGCCATGTCGGCATCATGAGCGATAGCAAAATCTTGCTCCATGCCAACGGCTATCATATGGCCGTCGCCCAAGAGCCACTAAAAGGCGCAATGCAGCGCATTGCCAATCACGACTATGGAGCCATGACGGCCATCCGGCGATTGCCAGCTTTGGCACAAGAAAATCAGGAATAATACCAACGGCATAAAAGATTGACCCATAGGATGCTTTGAAATGGTTTACTGGCAAGGCGTCGGCCCGATCGGAC